>JBCCZL010000665.1:0-5471 GCA_039187775.1 Myxococcota bacterium | reverse complement strand
GGTCGTATCCGTGATCACCAAGCCGCGAAGCCGGTCCGCGTTCTAAGCGAGCATCTCCCAGCCAACAAAACCACCGATGTCGTGCACGAGAAGCACAAAGTCCGTCATGCCCAGCTCGTCCGCCAGAGCAAAGATGCGCCGGGCATGGTCCGCGAGGGAGTAGGTCGGCGCATCCGGCTTGTCGCTCTCTCCGAATCCAAGAAGGTCCGGAGCGATCACCCGATAGCCGGCGGCGGCCACCGGTGGCACCACATCACGAAACACCATCGACGAGGTGGGGATTCCGTGAAGCATGATGACTGGCGGGTCGGCGGGGTCGCCCGCCTCCAGGTACGCCATGGTCTGGCCTTCGACGGTCGCGTAGCTTAGCGACTCGACGTGGGTGCGCCGGACAGGATTTTCGCTCGGCCCAATCTCGCTCAGCCACTGCAAAAGCGCGTTGGCGATGGCCTCCGGCTGGCGCTCCTGGACAAAATGAAGCCCCGGGCCGATGTCGACGACCGTAAGATTCGTCCAGCTCGCCTGCAGGAAGTCAAACGCCATCGGCGGCAGAATGAACCCAGGGTCGGCGGACAGGCCAAGCTTCGGAATCGTCGAGCCGCGGAGCCACGTGTTGTAGGCCTCGACTCGCGTGACCATTTCCGCCGGTTCGCCATCGATTGGAATCTGACTCGGCCACACCCGAACCGGGAGCCGACTCTCAGGGGTGGGGAAGGGTTCGAGGTAAGCGCTGACCGCTTCCTCCGGCAGCACGCACGATGTGGCCTGGGGAAGAAACACGCTGAGGAACTGGTTTTCTTCTTGGAGGAGCTGCGGAGCCAACGCCGGGTCTCGCCACGCCATGAATGCCTGAGCGGTCTGCGGGTCGAGATCTGAAAAGGAACCTGGTGCTCCGGGCTCGACGATCGCCTCCATGAAAGCGATCCCCCGAACGTTGCCTTCGTTGTTCGCGGCGTAGTCGAAGCCAAGGCCCGATCCCCAGTCGTGAATGACAAGAGTAATGTCGCTCAAGCCCAACGTTTCGATGAACCCGCGCAGATACTGGGAGTGCGTATCGAACGTGTAGTCGAGGTCGGGTTTGTCAGAGCGTCCCATACCAATCAGGTCGGGGGCCAGCACGCGATAGTCCTCGGCCACCGGCCCAATGATATTGCGCCACAGATAAGACGAGGTGGGATTGCCGTGGAGCATCAGCACCACGGGCCCTTCCCCTTCCTCGATGTAGTGCATCTGAGATCCCAGCACTTCGACGAACTTGCTCTCGAACGCAAACTCCGTCGGGGCAGTGCAAAGGGGCTTTTCATTGATGGCGCCGTCCACCATCGTGTCTCCCGCATCCGGCGCTTCGCCGTCGGGCGCAGCATCCACGCCGGGACTTGGATCATCGTCACCACACCCGAGAAGCGCGATGGAAAACCCCAGGACGGCAGCGATCTTTAAGATCGACCTGTGCATTTCTGACCTCGTTGTTGTCGTTCAGTGGCCGGGTCGACGTGGTCACCAAGGAGTACCCACCGCGGCCGGATAGGTGCTGGGGCATCGGCCCGGGCGACCCGCGACCGACGTAACTCTGAGGACCGGGAACACGCGCCACAACGAGGAGCACCGCAACGCCGTTGTTACCTCTCGCACAACAATGGCCCCGAGCCGGCCTATCGGAAGGTACCCTCCGATTCGAGTAGCCAAGGGCTAGCCCGCATCGGTCACCAGTCGGCGTGTCTCGCGCCCGAAAGCACCGCATTCCCACGGCCTTCTCCCTCCAGCCGTCCTCGCGGTACGTCGAGTACCGCTGCGGCGTCTTCCCGTCCGAGGTCCGCGGGAATCCAGCACTTTCGAACGCGATCCATCACCTCTGGTGACCGATGCGGGCTAGTCAGCGTACGCGCTCCAGGCTTGCTCGAGCTCGGCGAGCCGACCCGCAACCCTCGCGAGCACGGCCTGCACTGGCCCGGGCACATACTCTCGGTGCGGTACCACCGAGTAAATATGGTGGACGTGACTCACCCGCCAGTTGGGAAACGCGCGCACCAGGCGCCCCGCCATCAGGTCCTGATGCACCACCGCCGGAGCCGAGAGATACACCCCCACTCCCTCGACCGCGAGCTTCCGGAGAAGAACCGCATCGTCGCTCGCCATCGCGGGCGTCACGTTGAGATCGAGCGTCTCTGCGCCACGCTCAAACCGCCACTCGCTCGCGCGAGGCACATTGGCGTGGATCAACCACGGAATCTCACCGCTCGGAGCCGCAAGTTCACTATGTTGGGCGAGCCACTCGGGGGAACTCACCATCAGATAACGCCACGTCGCGAGCTTCTTTGCGATTTCGTTCGTCTCGGGGAGCTTTCCGGTCCGAACTCCGACATCAAAGCCCGACGCCACCAGGCGTTGGAACGTGATTCCGCTATGCAAGGTCACGTCGATTCGTGGATGGGTCCGACGGAGCGCGAGCAGCACCGGGACCCAGAGGTCTTCCACCAGACCCGGAACGGTGGTGACTCGAACCGGACCGGAACGAACTGGGAGTTCGCTGAGATCTCCGAGCGCCATGAGCACGTCGCGCAACCGCTCGGACGTTTGGCGAAATAGCCCGCGGCCCGCGTCGGTCATTCGCACGCTGCGGGTGGTGCGGTCGAGGAGCCGGACCTTGAGGGCATCCTCAAGGGCGCGCACCCGGCGGCTAAGCGTGGCCTTGTCCGACCGTGTCCGGCGGGCCCCCGCGGAATAGCCACCGCTTTCGACCACCACTATGAACGCCACCAGGTTGGGGAGGAGGTCGTGGGCAGAATAGATGTCGGAAGTCCGAAGAGAAGCGAGCTCCACACGTATGCTTCTAGTCGCTGGGCTCCGCGATGGAAGTGGCCGGATTTGGGAGGCCGATGTTGACAAATGCACAACGGTGCCTGGCCACCGTTGCTCGCCGGACGAGGGCACTCTTAAGTCGAAACGACTTCACCCCGCCCCGACGCGATCGAAGAGATCCTCCACAGGCAAAATCGCTTACAAAGGTTCGGTCATTCAAGCGACGGCCGAGCTCACCGACTGCGAACCTTGGACCCGTTCATCCGCCAACTTTGTCATCGTGCTACCCGCCGACTAGCCCATGGGAGGTGGCTTCGTTGCCTCCCACGACGGGCGGGCGTGAACCCGCGCGAGCCAGGCCTCGACGGGAGGGTGTTCCGCGATCGGAATCTCGGCCGGCGTCGCGTACATCAACGCCGCCGCCACCGAGATGTCCGCATAGGTGAACGTACCGTCGACCAGGTACTCGCCTCGCGAAAGCGCATCCTCCAACACCCGCGCCCATCGATGAAACATCCCAAGGTGGGATGCGACGGCTTCCGGGTCGGCCGCTTTGCCAAGCATCGGCTTCACCATGTGCTCCGCCAGCAGTCCATCGGCTGCGGGCGAAAGGTGCGCACCCTGCCAAAACTGCCACTGCTGCACGAGGGCCCGTCGGGCCGGATCCTGCGGGAAGAGGGGAGTGGGACCGTGCTTTTGCGCGAGGTAGCCTACGATCGCGTTCGATTCGAAAAGCACCAACTCCCCGTCCTTGAGCACGGGGACCTTGGCATGGGGATTGATCGCCCGAAACTCGTCGGTCTCGTTCTCGCCGCCCATCCCAGGCGGCCGGACATCCACATGCTTCAATGCCACATCGACGCCAAGCTCGTGAATGAACACGGTGACGCGACGGCAGTTGTGGGAGCCAGGACTCGAAAATAGCGTAGGTTTCACGGGGTAAGCCTCCTCGACGGGGGGTGGAACGTGGAGTAAGACGACGAGCGGTCGATAAAGGTAACGTCGCCTCAAAAAAACTCCTCGGTGGACCATCCCAACGCTCAATGGCGGGACCAAGTGCAGCGGCTCCGCTCCCATCTCTTTCAACGGAAGGTGGCGCCGCTTCAGCCGGCGTTTCGCATGTACTGCCGGGCCCTCGCGGGCCCGTGGGCCGATGATCTCGAGCAGGAAGCATTGCTTCGCACCTTCCCGGCACTGAGCGACATCTGCAGTTGCATTCAAAGCCCCAAGGCATATCTGTTTCGCACCGCTCGAAATCTCTGGCTCGATCACCGGAAGCGGCGCACTGAGCTCTTGGTGGCGGACGTTCCCGAAACAGTCGCGCCAGGGCTCCCTCCCACCCGACGTGAGCTGGAGGACGCGCTGTCCTTCCTCTCCGCCACCCTCACCCCCCGGGAGCGGGATGTCTACCTGCTTCGCGAAGTATTTCGTTTCACGGGCAAAGAAGCCGCTCGGTTGCTCGGGGTAACCGAAGCCGCGGTCAAGATGGCCGCAAGCCGCGCGCGACGCCGTCTCGCCGACGCGCCCTTCGCGTCCTAGCGGTCCGAGGTCAGCTCGGTGCGATAGGGAACCGAGGGGAACTTCGATCTCGCCCAACCGGCTTGGAGCACATCGTAGGCCGATCGGGCGGCTTCTTCATCCGCGTAGCGGAACAGGAACCGTCGGCCTCGGCCCGTTCCAACCGGGTCGCGAAGGTCCACGGGAATGAGCCACGCCGAGCCGCGCCGATCGAGCGGCAACACCGCATCGAGTTGCGCAAACGAAAAGAACACCTCGCCCTCCGGAAACGAAAGGAATCCTCCGTCACGCGCGAGACGAGCCTGAACCACTCGCCGTTCGGCTCGCAGCCACATGCCAAAGCCGACCGTCGCCACGATGGCGAAGACCACGAATACCTGGACCATCGACACCTCGCCACCGGCCCCCAGGGCCAACCGAAGCATCTCTTCGTAGAAGTTGCTCGCGAATGCGTCGCCGCGAAGGAACTCCGGCTCGAGGCCCGGTTTGCAGAGAAATGGCCGCAGGATCCACGACAGCTGCGTACCCACGAACGCCTGCACGACGAGCCACACGCCAAGGAGCCTTCGCGATTGACGCTCGCCGAGTTCGAGTCGAATCGCGCGATAGAGCCGCATATTGCCCAGCGTCGCCGCAAGCCCGATCACCAGGACATGGGCGACGAGAAGCGTTCGGGCCGTGCCTTCGGCGCCCGCGGCGTTCGGCCCCGGTAGCGACCACATGAGAAACAGCGCCACTGGGGAGAACGCGAGAAGCAGGGCCGCCGCGGAACTGAACGCGAACACCATGCTCCGAAAGCTCGCGCGAAGATCGAAGTCCGTTCGAAGAATCGCCGCAAAGGCTCCATTGAGGAGCGCGCTTGACGCGAGCACGAGAAGCAAAAGCAGCGGCAGCTTGATCGCGCTATACACCCCCTGCTCGAGCGACCGCCAGGCACCGAACGCAAAGCCGTAGGCAGCGCCGCCCACACCGATGGTGAGCAGCCAGGCGCCAAGCCGCGCCTCGCCGCCGCTCCGAAGCGCACGCTCGAGGCTCGCGTCGTCGTAGCGGAGAATCCCGACCGGGTCGAAGCCGCGCATCACGGTTCAGGACTCGAAGACCGCCCGAACCCAGTGCTCGAGGAAGAACTGCTTCTCGAGCAGCGCGACCCCGTC
>JBCCZL010000664.1:0-5474 GCA_039187775.1 Myxococcota bacterium | reverse complement strand
CGCCCCCACACCGTGCCTTCGAAGCGCCTTCCCGCACACACCACCCCTGCGACGGAGACGGGCCCGCCGCGGTCCTTTCGATCGAAGGGCGCATCGTCGAACCCGATCACTCGGACCGTGCGCTGGGGCGGCGGGATGTCCACGGGGACATTCGTATACCATGCGCCGTGGACCGGCCTCTCGGACGCCCCGCCTACGGGTCGATTCCCAC
The DNA here is from genome assembly GCA_039187775.1 of Myxococcota bacterium. Classification (GTDB taxonomy): domain Bacteria; phylum Myxococcota_A; class Polyangia; order Polyangiales; family JBCCZL01; genus JBCCZL01. The sequence continues at coordinate 5,263 of JBCCZL010000664.1, read as the reverse complement.
CTACCGGGTTCGCCGTCCGGGAATCCGGTCGGCTGCTCCGCAACACCAGCGGCTCCGAAGGCAGCCGGGTGGGAAAGCTCAAAGGTCAAAAACGTCTCAGGCAGGGCTAGAGCGGCTTCACGGGAAGGATCAGTTCAACGATGTGCTTGCCGTTGGGGTCGGTTTCCGGGTTGTTGAGGTAGCGCTCGAAGGGCCAGCCGTCGGCGGGCTCGTAGCCGCTATCCGGGAGCCAGTCCCCGATGAACGACTTCCACGCCCGAGCGTACTGACTCGCGTCGGTGAGCTCGAGATGGGCGAGGGCGTAACGGCCGGACGGAAGCGTGAGGGCGCCGACCTCGCCCCCGACCTCGGTCTCGGCGGAGATGTTCACGCCGACGCTCAGGCGGAGTTTCTCTGGGTCCGTCACTTCCGGATTGTCGTGATACACCGCGACAAACTTCGAGTGGGGACCGAGCAGTCCTCGGGGGCCCGCCCAGCCGGCCAGTTGGCCGAATAGGCGCCCAAACAGCTCCGAGTCCCCGGCGTAGGGGCCGATGTGACGAATGTAGGCGATCCGCTCTTCCGGAAGTTCCTCGACCCTGACGTTCATTTCGAAATCACTGTGGCTCATCGTCCACCTCCTTCGACCTTCTTGATAGGAGGCGAAGGAGGTCGCTGCGCTACCGAGCTTGCGAAGCGGTGTGCCGACCTTGCTATCCGTGCTGCCGATCTTGCGATCCGCGGTGCGGGGGCCATCGGGGCTGTGGACCTCGAATTCCGTACTTCCCATCTCTCGAGCTCCGGCCTGTCCATCGGCCTCTTCGGTTCGGGCCTGCCGGCAGCGTCGAAACTCGGTTGGGCTCTGACCGAACGCCTGACGAAACGCACGACCGAAGGAAGCGGTCGACGAAAAGCCGTGGTCGAGCGCGATCTCGGTGACCGAGCGGTCCACATTGAGCGCGAGCTGGGCCGCCGCGTGGCTCAGTCGAACTCGCTGCACATACTGCGAGAGCGGCTCGTCCATCATCGCCCGGAAGATCCGATGAAAGTGGTACGGCGAAAAGTGGGCGATCTCCGCGAGCTTGGCGAGGGAGAGTTCTTCTGCGAGATGGGTGTCGATGTAGTCCAGCACCCGATTGATCCGTTCGGTGTACTCGCGTCGATGGTTGGACACGCCCGAAGTGAGCGCAATCGTCCGACCCGCGTCAAGGGAACAAGCGTCCCGTTCGGATCCGGTGCGTTGTCCTGATCAGCGCAGCCGAATGCCTTCGAGCTCCGCCGAAAGCGCGCTCGGGGCACGAACCTCGATGCGACCGAGCATGGGCACTGCCCCCTCGAAGCGATCGAGCCGAAAGCTTCGGGCCGCTTTGGCGGCCGGATCCCAGCTAAGGACGTACCAGAGGGGCGGTCGGATGAGGATCGCGTGGGGTTCGATGCGTCGACTTCGCACCGAGCCATCGGCGCGCCGGTAGCTCACCATCAGCGGCCGCTGGGCCACAAAGGCGCCGATCACCTCCCGAAAGATCGGCTCTGCCACGTCTTGCTCCAAAGGACCCGGACGGTGCTCAGTATCGACGACGATCCGTCCGACGATGTCAGCCACCCGCTGACGCTGTGCTCGCGGAAGGGCGGCGAGAAATCGATCGATCGCCGGCGGCGAGGCTGCGGGAGATGCGGGGACGCCACCGACGGCGGGTCCCAGGCGTTCCGAAATCCAGAGTTTGGCCGCCGCTTCGGCGCTTGCGATCGGCATGCTCTGTTCATCGCCGAAACCGATCGCCGACGCCAGCGTTCCGCGCGAGAATTCGACTCCTCGTGGGCGCAGGATTCGTTGCTCACGCAAAAAGTCGTAGTACGACGTGCTACCGATACACGCGCCTTCGCGTCGCGACGGATCGTCCTGGCATCCCCCCTTCAATTCGGCCCCTACTTTGTTGCCGCGGCGATCGCTGCTTGAAACACTTCTTTGATCGCGACGTCGTGCGTGTTGGCTGCCCGGCGGCACGATTCATACTCCGGAGCGACATGCCGAGGAAGCCCATCGCCGTCGGCAACCTTGAGGTCGATCGGGCCGAAGCGGGTTTCAATGGTGATCCGTTTTCGGGGCCGCTCGATTCGATGCACCTCGTGATAACGAACACCGATCGAGCTTGTCTCTCGAAGGAGCAGGTGGGACATCGGGTGCGCCTGACCGCGTTCCGTGAGGACGATGACCACCACGCCGGGCCGTCCTTTCTTCATTGTCACCGGGGTGGTCCAGGCATCGAGGGCCCCCGCGGCAAACGCTCGCTCGAGGGCCCCCGCGACGATCTCTCCGGTGCTGTCGTCGAGAGTGGCCTCGATCGCAACCACGGGACGGGCGTCCGCGGAAAGATCGTCGCCCAGCACGAGGCGAAGGAGGTTGGGTCGGTCCGCAAAGTCCTTTTCGCCCGAGCCCCATCCCACCGCGGTCGGCCGAATGTTCGGCCAGGTCGAAAATCGGGAGGCCGAGGTCGCGACGAGGCACGCCCCGGTTGGCGTCGTGATTTCTGTTGCGCTGTTCCCGTCGACGGTGGGTACGTCCCGAAGACACAGCACGGTCGCCGGCGCGGGCACGGGAAGCCGGCCGTGCTGGGTATTCACGAAGCCCCGGCCGAGCGGCACCGGAGCCGACACGACGTCTGCGCCGAAGTACTCGAGGCCCGCGCAGACCGTGACCATGTCGACGATCGAGTCCACCGCGCCCACTTCGTGAAAGTGAACGTGAGCCTTGTCGCTGGCGTGCACCGCGGCCTCGGCGTCGGCAAGTCGATCGAACGCGCGGAGCGCTCGCTCACGGACTCCCTCGGGGAGCCGCGACGCGGCGAGGAGTGCTTGAATCTGTGCGTAGTCCCGGGCGGGCTGGGGCTCTTCGACGATCACATTGAACTTGGCCGCCGCGATCGAGGAGCGTTTCGTTTGTGAGACTTCGATGCGGTAACCGTGAAGGTCGAGGGCGCCGAGCGCTTCGTCGAGCGCGCCTCGCGGAAACCCGAGGTCGAGGAGGGCGCCGGCCCACATGTCGCCGGCGATGCCGGAAAAACAGTCGACAAACAGGATCTGGGGGTGGCGGGTAGCACTCGTCTCGGTGGTCACGGGGTTCCTTCGGCTCGGTTGATGAGCGTCGCGGCATAGGCGGCTCCAAAGCCATTGTCGATATTGACGACGCTCACGCCGGCCGCGCAGCTGTTCAGCATGCCGAGAAGCGCCGCGAGGCCGTGAAAGCTCGTGCCGTAGCCGACCGATGTCGGGACCGCGATCACCGGCCGGTCGGTGAGGCCTGCGATGACGCTGGGCAACGCCCCCTCCATCCCCGCGCAGACGATCAGCACGGTGGCCTCTTGAAATGTCGGAATCCGGGCCAGCGTCCGCTGCAGTCCGGCGACGCCCACATCGTTGACCCGAGTGATCGAGTTGCCGAGGGTCTCGGCGCTGATCGCGGCTTCATCGGCCACGGGAAGGTCCGATGTGCCCGCCGACACGATGCAGATCGCCCCTCGGGTCTTTGGGGGCTCCGTCGCGCCCGCGATGGTAAAGAGCCTTCCGCGCTGGTGATGGACGCCGCTTGGATGTTCGCGTCCGAGGCGCTCGGCCTGGACTTCGGAAACTCGGGTCACGAGGACCGTCGAGTCCTCGCGACGAAGCTCGGCGACGATGCCCGAAAGTTCATCGAGGCCCTTGCCCTGGCCGAAGACGACTTCAGGAAATCCGCGTCGGAGATTTCGATGATGATCGATCGTCGCATAGCCGAGATCGCGGAACGGAAGATCCCGGAGCGAGGCGACCGCGCTGTCGACGTCTTCTTCGCCGGCCTGCACTCGTTCGAGGAGCTCCCGGAGTTTCTTGGGGTTCATCGGGGGGAAGGGTAGCAAGTCTACGGAGCGCAAATCCGCGTTAGCGAAAGTGCCGATGCCCCTTTTGGGGCACGACGATGGGTGCTCCCTGGTCGTCGAGCACTTCGACGCCCGGCGTTTGGCGGATCGTGCCGATTCGGGTCGCGGGGAGGGCGGCGCCGACGTTCGCGGGCGCACTGAAGACGAGCTCGTAGTCCTCGCCCCCACTCAGCACCAGCGTCGGAAGATCGGTGGAAAGGCCAGCCGCCGCCTCCTCGGCCGCGGGATCGATGGGCACCGCGGCGTACTCGATGGTCGCGCCAACCTCCGAGGCGGTGCAGAGGTGCCCGAGGTCCTGAAGGAGGCCATCGGAGATGTCGAGCATCGCGGAAGCGGCGTCTGCGATCTCGCGGCCGAGTTCGATTTGCGCTCGTGGGGCTCGCCACCGTTCCACCGCGGCGGGGCCGAGCTCGGGCCGTTCCGCGAGAAGGCACGCGCAACCCGCGCCGGCGCCGCCAATGGTACCCGTCACGTAGACGCCATCGCCCGGTGCTGCTCCGGTCCGGTCCCTCCGGGCCGTGAGTTGTCCAAACACGGTGGTGGTGATCGAGAGCTCGGCTCCCTGGGCGAGGTTTCCGCCAAAGACGCTTCCGTCGAGTTCTGTTGCCCCAGCATGAATCCCTTCGGCGAGGGACTCCAGCTCCGCGTCGCCGAAGCCTGCGGGGAGAATCAGCGAAGAAAGCGCGCCGACAAATGTGCCCCCCATCGCCGCGATGTCGCTCGCTGCGGCCATGAGCGCGCGGCGGCCGAGGGCTTCCAAGGTCAGCCAGCTGCGCCTGAAGTGAACGTCGTCGACGGCGACATCGACGCTCGTCGCCAGCGGCGTGGCGGAGGGACGGAGGATGGCCGCGTCATCGCCGATGCCCAAGGCGACTGCCGGGTTCTCTCGTTGGAAGATCCTCTTCAGAAGCGCGATGCGCGCAAACTCATCCATCGAGAGGTAGCGTGACAAAAAAGCTCGTGCCTTCACCAAGGGTGCTCTCGACCCGCACCGAGCCGCCGTGGGCGTCCACCAGGCGCCTGACGATCGAAAGGCCGAGGCCCGCGCCACCGTGTTCGCGGGTGGAGCTTGAATCGACTTGAAAGAACGCGTCGAACACGCGCTCGAGATCCTCGGCCGGAATCCCGATGCCGGTGTCGGCGACTTCCAGCTCGAGGACCCGTTCGGGGAGGGCCATCAGCACCATGCCTTGCCCCGACGCATCCGGAAGGACTTCCCTTTCTCGGGCCCGAAGAAACATCTCGCCCTGCTCGGGAGTGAACTTGAGGGCGTTGTCCGCGAGGTTAAACAGCACCTGCCGAAGGCGGACCGGGTCCCCGGAAAAGGAGGGGAGGCCTTCGGCGATGTCGGTATGCACGGTCACCGATTTTTG
>JBCCZL010000663.1:0-5486 GCA_039187775.1 Myxococcota bacterium | reverse complement strand
CGCACCTTGTGCGAAATGCTCCGCGTGATGGGATCCTAGAGCGCGATAGGAAACGCGACGCGGGTGTGCTCATCGCGGAATGGGTCGACGTAACGAAGGACACGCGGGTCGGGACAGCCCGCCGAGGCACTTCATCGACGCGGTGAACCTGAGCACCGGCGAGGTCCGCCGCCTCAGCGCGGGCGCTGACGTCGCAACTGCCCGGTTCGGAGGAGACGGCGCGCTCTACGTCGCGGTATCGCCGCCGGCCGGAAACGAACAAGACAGTCCCAACCCGCGTGTCCTTCGTTACGTCGACCCATTCCGCGATGAGCACACCCGCGTCGCGTTTCCTATCGCGCTCTAGGATCCCATCACGCGGAGCATTTCGCACAAGGTGCGCATCGAGTAGTCCCCCCAACGCGAATTACCGATAGGATAGGGCGTGCCCTTTGTTTGGTTTACCACGCGGGATGACGAGTTCGGGTTCATCGCGGTGGGCGACGCCCCTCGTGGGATCATTGCCATCGGGGGTCAGCCCGTCGGGGTGATCGCGATCGGCGGCATGGCGACCGGAGTCATCGCCATTGCGTGTGGCCTCGCGCGTGGGGGGATCGCGATCAGCTGCGGGGTTGCCATCGGGTTGGTCACTTTCGTGTGCGGTGCCGGTGCTGGACTGATCACCGGGGCCGTCGGACTCGGGCTGGGGACCTTTCGCACGGTAGGGATGTCGATTCCAATCGCCCCCGGCAAGTTCCCGCGCGCTGAACCAAGTGGCGAAACTGTGGCGTTCGCATTGATCGAAAGCGGGGAGATCTCGGACGGCTGGGTGGTGGCCAATGAGATTGAGATCGACACGAGAAAAGCCCGCGTGCGCGCACGCATCGGAACCGAAATGCATGAGATGGCCGCGGACCGCGATGCGATGAACGCGCTTATCCAACTGCCGGAAGCCGACGCTCACCTTCACGTCGCCCGGGAGAGGTCCCGACATCAGGAGCGGGAGTATCGACAGGCGCCCGAATGGGAGCTCCGAGCCCAAAACGCGCGCGCAACCCATCAGCCCGCTCCGTCCCGAACTTTCTGGTACATCCGGGCGGGTCTGGCCGCAGGACTTTCCGCGCTTGTGATCTGGGGAGTCGGCCTGGGAGTTTTCTGGTAGCCGAGAGTGTCAGGCTTTCCGAGCGACGCCGCTACTCGATTTCCGAACGACGCAGCTCAACCGTGCGTGCCCCGTAGATCTCTTTGATCTGTGCGGCCTCTCGAGGTTTGATGTCGGATCGAGTACGGGGAAACTCTCGCTCCAGGTACTCCGCCCACCGGGCGATCGCCTCGCACTGCACCGCAGATAAGAACGAGAATCGGCCCCACGGGTCGCTGCTGAACTTGAGGAATCCACGCACGTAGATCCACAGGTCAGCGTCCGTTGGATCGTCCAGCATCAGTCGGAGAGGGCTCGGAAGGTAGTACTCGATCGCTTTGGGTGTCATGTACATGAAATCCTCCATGTGGAGACCTGGAGCGAAGTTGGACTCCACATCCGCGCGCGTCTTTTTGAAGTAGTGCTTCACGACATAGGGGCCGTCGATGCCGCCCGTCGTGAGCTCTGTCTCCGTGAGCGGAATGGTGGCTTTTCCGAACGCGAGGTCGATCGCCCTCCGCACCTCTTCGTCCGTGAGGTGGATCATCGCGCTCTGCAGCTCCTGCTCCTCCGGGCTCAGAATCGCGGTGGCACGAAGCCGTGCTTCGAAGCCAGCGCTTGAACCACCCCAGCGTTTGAGCGCAGACCGAGCCGCCTTGACGGCCTTGGGATCCCCGACTCCGTGGGCGGCCACTCCGCCCGCCGCAATGCACCATGGCTTCTGTCGCAACTCCGGTTCGAGGACCGCCAGCACGCGCCGCGTGAGCCCGAAGCACCGTTGCTTAAGCAGGAACTCGATGAGCGATGGCGCCGAATCGTGGCCCACAATGGAAGCAAGGAGTTCACGCTCGAGGTCCACTTCGGCTCCGATGCGGGCCTCCACTTCCAAGAGCCCTCCGGCATCTGCGATCAGACATGCGCCCATACCCCACGCCTCAGGATCCAGCTCGCACGTTCCCACCGGGGCGGACTCGCAGCCGACCCACACCTCCCAACGCTCGCGGTGAGCGTTCCAAGTGGTCTCAAACTGCCATTCACATCCATACAGACGAAGGGTGGCATTCCACGGTGGGATCGGCCCCCATGAATGTCGCGGTTCGTTCGGCTGCAGCAGGCTTTGCATGGTCCTTCCCTACGCATACTCGATATGCGGGGCGGGGGTGAACCGAAAGAGCCGTGCTACTTGTTGCGTGGAGTTGTGATCGCGGCATCGGCGCCGTTGTCCACCCACCTCCCGAAGTGTCGTGTCTGCTTGCGGTTTTGGTGCATGTGTGGCTGTCGAAGCCGATCGCGGCCTATTCGCCACGCGAAGCCCTCATGCCCAGAGACTCGGCTAGGTCCTTGTGGGTCGAGCGAGACGTTTGGCGACGATAGACAAGACTTCGGGCGAAAAGCCAAAGCCTGCGTGGGGACAGTCGATGGGGACGTGTTCGACCTGCGGATTGACGCGATCGAGGCAGGCTGCGGGACACACGATCGCGTCGCTCGGAGAGTAGAGGGCGGTCACCGGGACTCGGAGCGGGACTTCATCTCGCGCGGCGATCTCTTGTTCGAGGGCATCGAGATCGACGCCGAGTCGCTCGCGGTAGAAGCGTGCTGCCGCGGTATACTTGGGCCCTCCGACGACCGGGCTGGCGAGCGTGATCACCTGGTGGACGCGGTCGGGGAGGTCGCGAGCGACCTCGCGGGACAGGTATCCGCCAAGGCTCCATCCGACGAGGTGGATGGGTTCTCTTTCGGAGAGGATGCGCACCCGCTCGGTCACCGCGGGCAGTAGATTGGGGACATCGCCCCCATTTCGCCCGAGGCCCCACCCGTGAACGGTGTATCCGAGGCGTTCGAGGCTCCGCCGCAGAAACCACGTCGCCCCGTCGCCGGTCATGAATCCGGGCACCACGAGCACCGTGCCAGACCCCGTGGGGTTCCGCCGGAGTCCTCGCCAGTGAAACGGCAGCTTGAGGATCTCTCGAACGGCTCCGAGTTCGCTCAGGGGTCGCGGTTCCGGTGCCTCGAGTCGGCTCACGGGTGGCCTCCATGCGCTCGCCAGAGTGCAGAGACGATCGGGTCGATCAGCTCCGCGGCGTCGTATCCAACGACGAGACGCTTGGCCAGGGACAGTGACACGACTCCATGCACCGCGGCCCACAGTAGATGCGCCACGGTGCGTGGCTGCCCGTCGAGCAATCCGGCTCTGATGGCTCGTCGGACGGTTCCTTCGACCGTTGCCCAGGCATCCAGTCCGGCCTGTTCGGCTTCCGGATGATCCTCTGGTGAGGGCTGGCCGAGTTGAAACATGAGGAGGAACTCCGCGGGGCGGCGCTGTGCATACTCCGCATAGCCGCGACACACCGCGAATACGTCCGCCCGAGGATCGGTGCCTTCGACCAATCCCTCGAGATACGCACGAAAGCGACGGAAGCACTCGGCCCGCACCGCCATGAAGAGGTCCTGCTTGCTTCGAAAATAGCGATAAGGCGTGGCGTGGCTGCAACCCATGGCTTGGGCGAGCTGTCGAAGCGAGACCTCCGGTTGGTTGCCGAAGAGCTCGATCGCTGCGTCGCACGCCTGGCTGCGAAACGCATCGACATGCTCTCGAGACAGGCTTGGTCGCGCCATACGATTAATTTTACGTCGTAAACTTAACGGTGTCAATTTTTTATAAATATTTGAATATGTGGGATAAACGGCCAGAGCTGAGAGGTGTCGTTGGCGGGCCGGTGACGCTTGCCTGTGCGGCGCTTCCTGCGTTCCCACGCGTTTCTCCGGTTAGGAGCGCTCGAGGAGATCATCTGTGGCGGCAGTCTCGTTCTGGGCCGACTCCTCCTCGGCAAGGTGGGCGAGGAAGCGCCGGTGGCTTGGGAGGTGGGCGGCGTAGGCGACCACTCCCACCACGAGAAGTCCCGCCGAGCCGATCGCCACCGCCACGTAGCCCACCGCCTCCGCAAGCGCCAGCCCCACACCACCGGCGACGAAGCTGAACACCATTCCGATGGAATTGAGGATGGTGTAGTCCGTCCCGGCACTGGTGACGCGGGAGTAGTCCATGTTCACGGTGTAGAACACCGACGTGGCGAGCGAGTAGGCGGTTAAGTAGACGCAGATCGCAATGGTGATCAGCGTGTCGTTCCGCGAACCCGCAAACATCGGCAGGAGGGCCAAGGTGGCGCACAGCGCCACGACGGAGCTTGCCAAGACGGGCACCAGTCGGCCGTAGCGGCTGACGAGCCAGCCGCCCAGTAGTCCGCCAGCGGCCGCTGGGATCGATGCGAGCAGGGTTAGCACCAGCCCGACTTGCGTGAGCGACCAGTCGATGTCGATAAGGGCCGGGGTCATCAATGCGTAGCTGACACTCACGCCGAGGTGAAGCAGTGGTTGGACGATGAATGCCCAACGCGCCGCCCCCGGCTGCTTCCAGACGGTTCGCAACGCCGAGTACGCCTCCCCGAGCGTTGACGGGGTCGCGTGGCGAATCGCGTCGCCCTCTTTGAACGTCGCCACCACCACAAGCGCGGTAGCGGTGAGTCCCGCGAGCAGTAGCATCGCTGCAGTCCACCCGAACTGGTCGAACACGACGACGGTAAGCCCACCGCCAAGGAGGTTTCCGATGTATCCGGCCGCCCCCTGTACTCCGTTCGCCAATCCTCGCTCTTCGACGTCGATCAACCGCACCGCGATCGCGTCCGCGGCGATGTCCTGGGTCGCAGAGAAGAACACGAGGACCGCGCTGAGGCCGAAGATCGCACCGAGATTGTTAGGGTCTGGCGAGACCCCAATCATGCAGAGGATCACCACGACCATGGCGGTTTGGAGCACCAGCAACCAGGGTTTGTAGTGACCTGACTTTCGGCCTCCGTAGCGGTCGATGATCGGCGACCAGAGGAACTTCACCGCCCAGACCAATCCGAGCGCCTGGATTGCGCCCAAGCTATCCAACGATGCGCCCTGCTCGCGAAGGACGCCGACGAGTCCGACGAGCAAAAAGCCGATTCCGAGAAACTGCGTGACGTACAGCGCCGTGAGCAACCGGTACAGCGATCCTCGGCGCATGCGATCACCTGCCGTTTCGGTCGCGACGAGCCCCTTGCGAGCGCCATCGGTTTACATCGACCAGGCGCCTCTCCTCGTATTTCGCGAGCCGCGTGCCTACCTGACTAGCCCGCATCGGTCACCCGTCGGCGTGTCTCGCGCCCGAAAGCACTGCATTCCCCCGGCCTTCTCCCGGGCCTTCTCCCCGGCCTTCTCCCTCCAGCCGTCCTCGCGGTACGTCGAGTACCGCTGCGGCGTCTTCCCGTCCGAGGTCCGCGGGAATCCAGCACTTTCGAACGCGATCCGTCACCTCTGGTGACCGATGCGGGCTAGAAGGTGG
>JBCCZL010000662.1:0-5493 GCA_039187775.1 Myxococcota bacterium | reverse complement strand
GCTTGCGGGCACCGCGCCGTACAACGTGATGCTAGGCCTCGGCTACAACTTCGACCTCCGCCCTCCGCCGGAGCCCGAGGTGGTGACCCGGGAAGTCATCGTCGAAGAAGAAGTGCAGCAGGAGCGAGACCCCACCGGTCGGATCCGCGGCACCGTTTACGAAGAAGGCACCGACACGATCATCGCCGGCGCGCGGGTTCGTTACCCCGCGCGAACCCTCAATGAGCAGGTCGCCGGTCCGGACGGGCGCTTCGTCAGTGACGAATTCCCACCCGAGGAAGCGGTGGACATCGCCGTCAGCCACCCCGACTACGAAGGAGGAACCTGCTCGGGTCAGATCGGGCCAGAAGCGGAAGACGCCGAAGTACGCTGCGAAATGGCGCGCCCGTCCCGGGTGATCGTCGAGGAGACCGAAGTCACGATCCTCGAACAGATCAACTTCGCCCTCGACCGCTGGGAGATCGATCCGTCGAGCTTCGGCCTCATGGACGAGATCGCCGAGACGCTCAATGCCCACCCAGAGATCCTTCGGGTGGAGATTCAGGGGCACACCGACAACCAGGGCACCGCTCAATACAACTTGATCCTCTCGAACCGGCGCGCCAACTCGGTGCGGCAGGGGCTCGTCGATCGGGGCGTCGACACAAATCGACTCGTGTCGCGAGGCTACGGCCTAACTCAGCCCCTCGTGGATAACGACACCCCCGAAAACCGTGCGCGCAACCGCCGGGTGCAGTTCATCATCCAGGACCGGACCGACGGCAGCCCGGAGACCGTGGAAACCGAGTAGCTCGCGGTGACGCCGGCGAACGAGGGATCCACCAGTCTGCCGGCCAATCCGCCAGCCGGGCCAACAACGGCGAAGACCGTTGGCGTCCTCGGCGGGATGGGACCCAAGGCCACCCTGGGATTCCTCGCACGGGTGCTCGAACTTACGCCAGCGAAGCGCGAACAGGATCATCTTCGAATGATCGTCGACCAGAACCCGCGGGTCCCAGACCGGAACCTCGCCCAGGCGGGACACGGGCCGCGGCCCGGTCCGGTGCTTGCGGAGATGGCGCGGGGACTCGAGAGGCATGGCGCCGACTTCGTGGTCATGCCGTGCAATACCGCGCACGTGTACGCGCCATCGATTCGCGAAGCGCTCTCGATTCCATTCATCGACATGATCGATGCCACCGTGAACCGAGTTGGAGCCCTCGGGGTGCGACGGGTGGGCCTCCTCACCACCCGCGCGTGCCATGAAACCGCGCTCTATCCCAAGGCCCTGCAAGCCCTCGAGCTCGAGCCAATGGCCCTTCCGGACGATGAGTTTTCATCGCTTATGGACGCGATCTATCAGATCAAGAAAGGGGCGCTCGACCCGGCTCGACGTACCGTGCATGCGCTCTCTCTCTGGCTCGTCGAGCGAGGGGCCGAGGCACTCTTGTCCGGATGCACCGAACTTCCGCTCGTCCTCCGGCCCGACGACTGCTCGGTGCCGCTCGTGGACTCATCCGACACCTTGGCCCGAGTCACGGTGAGCGCGGCCCTTTCTCTGGACGGCGCTCTTTCTTCTTCGAGCGGAGGCACTTCTCCGGGCGCGGACGTAGGCTAAGGGGCCCCCTCCCCTTTCGTCTGACGGGGCATCCTGTACGCTTCCGCGCCATGAATATCGCGCGCGTCCCCCGAATCCGGCTCGCGCATCTCCCGACGCCGCTCGAGCCGATGCGCCGCCTCAGCGAGGCCCTCGGCGGACCGAACCTGTGGATCAAACGCGACGACTGCACCGGTCTTGCCACCGGCGGAAACAAGACGCGAAAGCTCGAGTTTCTGATGGCCGAAGCCGTCGCGCAGAGCGCCGACACGGTCGTCACGGTTGGCGCCTACCAGTCCAACCACGTGCGCCAGACCGCGGCCGCGGCAGCCAAGCTCGGACTCGCCTGCGAAGTGGTGCTCGAGCACCGGGTGCCCCACCCGGACTCCGATTACCTTCGGTCCGGCAATCGGTTTCTCAACGATTTGTTCCTCGCCACCACCCACGAGGTCGAAACTGGCGGACAGCCGAAGGAACGGATGAAGGAAGTGGGAGAGGCGTGCCGCGCGCGAGGCGCGGTGCCCTACCTGATTCCCGGAGGCGGCTCAAACACGACGGGAGCGCTCGGCTATGCGCTCTGCGCCCAGGAACTCCTCTACCAAGCGGCCGAGCTCGATCTCCGCATCGACGGCGTGGTCCACGCCACCGGAAGCGCGGGAACCCAGGCGGGCCTCGTCGCGGGACTCGAAGCTTTGAATTCACACGTGCCGGTCTTAGGAATCTCGATACAGCGAAAGAACGACGAACAACTCCCCAAAGTTCGGACCCTGGTGGACGCGATGGCCGACCGCCTCGAGGTCCGTGGAGGCATCGACGACACGCGCGTCCAGGTCAACGACAACTATATCGGCCCCGGCTACGGGTATTCGAGCGAGGCGATGGTGGAGGCCATCCGCATGTGCGCCGAGCTCGAGGGCCTGCTCCTCGACCCGGTCTATTCCGGAAAAGGAATGGCAGGTCTCATCGACCTCTGCCGCCGCGGCCACTTCAAGAAGGATGAGAATATCGTGTTCATTCACACCGGAGGCTCGGTGAGCCTCTTTGCTTACCTCGAGACATTTCGCCGAGACGGCGCGCCGGCGGAATCATGAGCGGGCCTGTCTCGAGCGCCGCGGACCCAGTCGCGACGGTTCCACGAGCCGCCATGACGCACCTCCGCCAACTCGAAGCGGAGAGCATTCACATCATCCGGGAGGCGGCGGCGGAGTTCGACAAGCCGGTGATGCTTTATTCGATCGGCAAGGACTCGTCGGTGATGGCGCGCCTCGCGATGAAGGCCTTCGCCCCCGCGCCCCTTCCCTTTCCGCTCCTTCACATCGACACCACGTGGAAGTTTCGGGAGATGATCGAGTTTCGCGAAGCGTTCGCGAAGCGACACGGGATCGAGCTGCTCGTCCACACCAACCAGGAGGGCGTAAAGCAGAACATGAACCCCTTCGACTACGGCAGCAATAAGTACACGGGGATCATGAAGACGCAGGCCCTCCGGCAGGCGCTTGACAAGTACGAGTTCGACTGCGCGTTCGGAGGCGCCCGCCGCGACGAAGAACGCTCCCGGGCCAAAGAACGAATCTATTCGTTTCGCGACCAGTACCACCAGTGGGATCCGAAAAACCAGCGCCCCGAGCTATGGGAGCTCTACAACGCCAAAATCACCAAGGGGGAAAGCGTTCGCGTGTTCCCGCTGTCGAACTGGACCGAGCTCGACATCTGGCTTTACATCTGGGTGGAGGAGATCCCCGTCGTACCCCTGTACTTCGCCAAAGCCCGACCGGTCGTCGAGCGCGAGGGAACGCTCATCATGAAGGATGACGACCGCATGCGGCTCACGGAGGACGATGTCCTCGAGGACCGGGTGGTCCGGTTCCGAACGCTCGGTTGCTACCCGCTCACCGGCGCGGTCGAATCGACCGCCGAGAACGTCCCCGAGGTGATCCGGGAGATGCTGCAGACGCGCTGGTCGGAGCGCCAGGGCCGGCTCATTGATTTCGACGAAGACGGCTCGATGGAGCAAAAGAAGCGCGAGGGATATTTCTGATGGCCGAGACCCATGCATCCCTGAGCGACACAGAGCTCATCGAACAGGACATCGAGGCCTACCTTCGTCGCTATCAGAACAAGGAGCTCCTTCGGTTCGTCGCGGTTGGCTCCGTGGACGACGGGAAGTCGACGCTGATCGGCCGGCTCCTCCACGACACGGGCATGGTCTACGAAGACCAGGTCCAGGCAGTGCGAAAGGCGACATCGATGGAGGGAGAAGAGATCGACTTTTCCCTCTTCACCGACGGTCTCCGAGCGGAGCGCGAACAGGGCATCACCATCGATGTCGCCTATCGCTACTTCACGACCGAAAAGCGCAAGTTCATCATCGCCGACACGCCGGGCCACGTGCAGTACACGAGGAACATGGTCACCGGCGCATCGACCGCGAACGTGGCGCTGATTCTCGTCGACGCGCGGCTCGGGGTGCTCCAGCAGAGCCGTCGGCACGCCTACATCGCTTCGCTCCTGGGGATTCCCCACCTTGCGGTGTGCATCAACAAGATGGACCTCGTCGGCTACGACGAAGACGTGTACCAGCGAATCCGAGAGGACTTTGTCGGCTTCGCGAAAGACCTCCGCTTTCGCGAAGTGCGCTTCTTTCCGGTGAGTTCCCTCAAGGGGGCGAATATCGTCGGCCCGAGCAAGTACACCCCGTGGTACGACGGGGGCGCGGTCCTCGAGTACCTCGAGACGGTTCCCGTCGCGGCCGACCGCAACCTCAAAGACTTCCGCTTTCCCGTGCAGTACGTCCTTCGGCCCCACCTCAACTACCGCGGGTTCGCCGGCCAGATCAGCTCGGGACAAGTCCAAAAGGGCGACGACGTGGTGGTGCTTCCCTCCGGGGTTCGCAGCAAGGTCCTGGCCATTGATGTGCCAGAAGGAGAGCTCGAAGAGGCGGCGTGCCCAAAGCCGGTGGTGCTTCGCCTGGAAGACGAAGTGGACATCAGCCGGGGCGACATGCTGGTCAAGCCGGACAATCTTCCGCAGGTGCACCGCGAGTTTTCCGCCCATCTCGTGTGGATGAGCGAGCGTCCCCTCGACCTGGAAAAAACCTATGTTCTCAAGCACGCCGCGCAATACGTTCGGGCACAGGTCGATCAGCTGTCCTGGAAGCGGGACATGGACACCCTCGAGACCATCGACGCGGAGACGCTCGAGCTAAACGACATTGGGCTCGTCAAGATGCAGTGCCATCGAGCGCTCTACTTCGACGCCTACCCCGACAATCGGTCCACGGGGGCGTTCATCCTCGTCGACACGTTGACCAACAACACGGTGGCCGCCGGCATGATCGACCGCGGCACCGGCGAGAAGCAAGATCTCGACCGGGTCCTTCAGGAGCTTCGCGCGGGCTCGGGCCTCACATTCAAGACGCAGGTCAGTCCGCGGGAGCGGCAGGAACGCATGGGCCAGCAGGGAACGACGGTGTGGTTGGTCGGCCTACCTGGCTCCGGACGGTGGGCGCTCGCCTATGCGCTCGAGCGCTATCTCTTCGACCGCGGCCGGACTGCTACGGTGGTCGATCCGACCGACGAAGACCTTCACTCGATGACGAGCGCCGCCAAAGCCTGCACCGATGCGGGCCTCGTCACGATCTGCGCCTTTCCAAGCTATCGGCGCGAGGATCGGCAATCCGTCCGAGAGCGGATCGGCGGCGAACGGTGCATCGAAGTCCACGTGAACACATCCGAGGAGCTCTGTCGGGAACGCCGGCCGGATGCAGACTTCAGTGGCTTCGAAGCACCGGTTCGGCCAGACGTTACCGTGGCGCTCGATTCTGTGACTCTGGACGAGGCGATTCAGGTGATCATGAACCGCCTCGACGCGCCCGCTTAGCGCTCGTCGAAGCGAAACATCACGGCGCGAAGGATGGG
>JBCCZL010000661.1:0-5494 GCA_039187775.1 Myxococcota bacterium | reverse complement strand
GAGGAGAGCATCGCGGTCCGGGCTGCCGAGATCGGACCCGAGGGCCGGCAACAACCCGGAACGAACTTCGGGGCGGGGGTACTAGCCTCTGCCCACGCCGAAGTTAGAGCGAAAACGGATCGGTGCCGATGGTCGGCGTGGGCTCGAGCAGGCCTTTGGCGAAGGCCGCCCAGCGTTTGGCGCAGCCCGACTCTCGTTCGGCGTGCTCGGCCATGAGCTTGTGATGGAGCTCGAGCGGCACCGGCCCGTCGGGGTCGGGGATTCGAAGCCACACGTAGCGGGCTCGCTGCAGGTGGCGCTGCGCGAGGGCTCGGCTCACGAGGATCGCGCCCGCGGTCTCGACGGGCGCAAAGAAGTCAGAAGGAAAGCGAAGCTTGTCTTGAACCTGGGTGAGGTCGATCCCGGTGAGAAACGATAAGCGGCGAAGGTCGCCGACGGTGCGGTGGGGGAGCACTTCGCCTCGGTCGAGGTCGACCCCGCTCCGACGGGCGTCGAGCACGATCTCTCGGCGAAGTTCGGAATTATCGATATCGAGGACAATTTCGCGCACCGGCTCTTCGATTCGGGCCCGCCGAAGTCCGCGGAGCTGCCCCGCACTCCCCGTCAGCATGCCCACTGCGCTCCGCCAGCGGAATCGCTCGGGGGCCCGGTCTCGAACGCTTCGCACCGCGCCCTTGACCTCACCCCGCCGCTGATAGAAGTCCACCGCATCCGTCACTCGTGCGCCGCCGTACATGGCCCCGTTGTCGTCTGGGGATCCGGATCGGTCAAAAAAACGACCGAGACTAGCTTGGCGGCCCCCGGTGAGGCCGTTCATTTCGGTGCCACAGGGTCGTTCATGGACAGCTGTGTCGCCATGTTGCACTATGAATGTAATGCGGAATTGGTGGGTCGGATTACTTCTTATCGTCGGCGCTTGCGAATGTGACCCCGAGGGCACGGACCCTCCCGCCGGCGATGGAGGAGCCGACGGAGCCGCCGAAGCCAGTGTCGACGCCCCGATTTGCGTCGAAGAGAACCGCTGCGGCGCAGCGCAGCTGTGCTGCTCGGATGGTGAGGAGTGCGTCGACGACAGCCTCTGCGACACGGTGTGCGAAAATGTTCGGTGCGGCGACAACAATCTGACCTGCTGTGCTGCCGGCCAGGTGTGCGTCGACGGCGTCGTGTGCGGTGCCAACTGCCAAGCCGATGAGACCCTCTGCGGCGCGGCCCTCGAGCTCTGTTGCTCCGCCGGCGATGTGTGTCTTGACGACGCCTGCGTGACGCCTGGCGACGCCTGCGCGGACGATTTCGACTGCCTTACCGAGGGCGACTACTGCGAGGAAACGGTCGGTCGCTGTCTTCAAATTCCGAATGTCGATCCGGTGTGCGAACTCCTGCCGGATTTCGAACAGGTCGAACTCGCGGTAGAGTGGAACTGGACCGGCGAGATGGTGGACGGGCTGCTCTACCAGCACGTTGCCGCCACCCCGGTGGTTGGCGACATCTCGGGGGACGGGATTCCCGACGTGGTCGTTCCCGCGTATTCGTCCGGCGGCAATGCGGCCCTCGTGGCGGTCAACGGCAACGACGGCACGACCCTTTGGGCGATCGCCGGTGCGGATCGGCCGGACTGGATCGGCGTGGCCGCGCTTGCGGACTTTGATCCGACCGACGCTGCCCTCGAAGTGGTCTACCCCCTCGACTCCAACGGCATTCGTATCGTGGACGGTGACGGCACCACCGAGCTCGCCCGGCGGACCACCGGGGGGGTCGCGGTCACGCGTTCTGCCCCGGCGATCGCGGACATCAACGCCGACGGAGTTCCCGATGTGGTGGTCGGATGCCACGCGATGAATGGAACCGACATCAGCGATGCAGCGCTCGACTTCTTCGACGGCGGGCGCTGCACGACTTCGAGCCAGAGCTTTGCCAGTGCGGCGATTGCCGACCTCGATGGCGACGGGTTGATCGAAGTCACCACCGGGGGCGTTGCGCTTCAGGTGGGCGCCACCCCGGCGGACGAGGTCCTTTGGACCCGGAGCAGTACGCCGCACGGGTTGCCCGCGGTCGCCGATTTGAACGTGGATGGCCTCCCCGAGGTGGTGAACATTCGGAGCGGCCAGATCGAGGTGCTCAACGGCCAGGACGGCACCGTGCTCCTCGGACCGGGGGGCGCGTGGCAAGATGCGACCTTTTCGATCCCCGGCGGTGGAAACGGTGGGGCGCCGACCATCGCGGACTTCGACGGGGACGGACTTCCGGAGGTTGCGACCGCAGGACGTGGGGCCTACGTGGTCTACGATCCGGACTGCCTCGTCACCCCACCGCGCATGGGTGGGGACTGCGCCCCGGGGACCACCGACTTCGTTCGCTGGCAGGCCCCGACCCAGGACATCAGTTCATCGATCACCGGTTCGAGCGTGTTCGATTTTCAGGGCGATGGGGTCGCCGAGGTGGTCTACAACGACGAGTGCTTTCTTCACATCTACGACGGTCGGGACGGCAATGAGATCCTGGTGATGCCCCGTGCCAATTCGTCCCGAACCGCGCTCGAGTATCCGCTCGTGGTGGATGTGGATCGGGACGGCAATTCGGAGATCGTCCTGCCCGCCAACGCCGATCAGATCGACCGCGACAACTGCCCCGAGGCCTGGTCGGCCGCGTTTGGGGTTCCCATCGCAATGCTCCCGGCGGAGTTTCGGGACGGGACGCGAGGGATCTTTGCGTTTGGCGATCCGCGAGACCGATGGGTGCGAACTCGGCCGATCTGGAACCAGTTCACCTATCACGTCACCAATGTGACCGACCTTGGCGCGGTGCCGATGACCGAAGTCGACAACTGGACGGTGTCCGGACTCAATAACTATCGGCAGAACGTGCAGGGAGCCGGCGTGTTCAATGCGCCGAACCTTGCGGTCGAACTCGAGGCGGTGGCCGCCTGCGCATCGCGGGAGATCCGGCTCTCCGCGCTCGTGCAGAACATCGGAAGCCGGGGCGTGGCGGCGGGCGTGCTGGTCGAGTTCTTTCAGACGAGTCCTTCGCCGGAGGTGATGGTTGGTCAGGCTATGACCACCCAGGCGCTACTCCCGGGGGCGAGCGAACGCGTGACCGTCACCGTGTCTTCGGTCCCCGCGGATACGGACCTGACCTACGAGGTTCGGGTGGATGGCGCGGCGTCGGCGACCCCCGTCGCCGAATGCAATGAAGACGACAACCTGGCGCAGGCTAGCGAACGCTGCGCTGGTCTTTTGTAGCCGCGGAACCGGTAACCGCCCGCATCCGGAGCGTCGACGTGGGTCGGGCGACGTGGCACAGGTGTCGAATGCGCCGCCGCGTTTCCTGCTCGAAGGTGTGGGCGAGGGCAAACTCGCGGGCGGTATGGGAGGCGCTCTCGAGAAGTCGCCGTTGCTGGTTGAGAATCTCGATCTGCCGGGCGAGCTCGTAGACTTCGCCAGTGGGTGCGGACCAGCCGAGGTTCGATTCGGTGTCGAGGAGACCCGCGAAAGCTTCGTTGGCGAACCCTGCGATGGGAATACCGGCGGCGAAGGTCTCGAGGTACGTGCAGCTAGGGTCGCCCTGGAGGTGTGGACACACGAACAGGTCCACCGAGTGCTTGAGGAATGGAATGAGCTCGGACTCGAAGGGGAGGTTTCCGAGAAAGCTCACGTACTCGCCGAGGTTTCGCTCGGCGACTTCCGCTTCGATGCTCTCCCGAAGCTCGCCATCGCCGCACAGGCTCAGGTGAAAGTCGACCTTCCGGTCCCGTAGAAACCCGGCGAGTGCGGGAAGGAGCTGGACTCCCTTCATGCGAGTGAATCGACCGCTGAACGCGAGGCGAAGAGGACGCCCTCCGAATCCATCGAGGCGGCGGTCGAGCTGCTCTCGGGAGATCACCGCGTCTTCGCGGGTGCGGGTGTCGAAGTACAGATGGGTCCGCCGATTGAGCCCGCGGTATGCCTCGAAGGTCGGGGTTCCGTTGCATTGCAAGCCGGACGCCTGGGCGATCGCGCGGCGGCGGCGCTTTTCCTCGGCGACCTCCCAGAGCTGCCGGCGATAGCGGCGGGCGACCGAACGCTCTTCCGTTTCGGCGATCTGGATGCGGGTGCGGAGCGTGTATTCGGTGGCGTAGACGAGTGGCACTCCGTGACTGTGAAACTCGGCGGCAAGGTGGTTTTGTCGGTGGGAGGTTGCGCCCAGAATGACCCGCACCCCTTCGAGGTCCTCCTGCGGCACGGAGCGCTGGTAGTCGACGTGGGTCACCCGGCAGGGAAGATCGTCCGGACCAAACCAATCTTCATCGAGGTTTTCCGGCCGCTCCCCCTCCTCGATCCAGACTTCCACCGGCCCGCCGGTGGCTTGACGCCACACCCGTTCCATTTCGACCGCGCCGGCGACGAACTTTCGCGTGAGCCGAAACTTTCCGTCGGACCGGAGCGTCGAGGTCAGGCTGGGAAGGAGGATGAGTTTTTCGGGGGCAGGCATGCGCGGGGATGTACGTCTTTAAAAGAGCGATCCTTCCCGCGCAGCCGGGGTGAGATCGGTTCCCGGGTCGGGCCGGGGTACTAGCTCGACTTCGCGGCGGCGCGGTGCGAGAGGCGCTCCCCCCAGGCGCGGTCGGCATCGAGGCCAAGTTCCCGGAACTTCGGTAGAATTTCCTGCTCCATGGTGTGGAAGAACATCATCGCGTACTGCATGTCGGTCAGCGTTCCCAGGTTGGGTTCGGCGGAGGGGGCGATCACGATTTCGGTTTCTGCGACGTCCTCGATGGGAATTCCAAGGCAAGTGGACTTTTCGAACCCCCAAAGACGCCGGCCGAGCCGGTGTTGGAGCTCCTCCCGGGACTCGTCGTTGAGCTTGCCAAGGAGATACTCGAGCGCCTCCCAGCCGAACGCGGAGTGAAGATGCTCGTCTCGAAGGATCTGAGCCGCCACTGCTTCGGCCACGGGATCGGTGGTCACCGTCGCGATGCCATCGAGCATCGGCTTCGACAGCGTTTCGCCGAGACAGCAGGCGGTCATCACGGCATCAGCGGCCCACAGATGCACCGCTTCCTCGTCGCCGTCAGCGGGATGGGGGGCTGGCTTCCAGGGGGCTCGGGGTATCGGCCAGCGAAAGGTGTGAGGCTCGTCGGGAAGGGTCGACCCACAGACGAGGGCCATCTCCGAGCACAGCTCCGCGTGCCGCACCTCGTCGGTGATGAGTCGACCGAGCGAGCCGAGGAGCTGAAGCGGCGCCCGGGCTTCGCTCAGGGCGTGGGTAAGCTCGGAAAACTGATGGACCGATCCGTGTTCGGCGCGGGCTCGACCCGCCCACTGAACCGCGGCGGTTCGGAGGAGTTTCTTTGAGTAGGCGGATGCGTCGAAGCTGGCAAAGTCCGGCCAGGGATCTCGGTGCACCTGTGTCCGGTGCATCGCGGCGAGGCGGCGGGACTCATCGGCGAGCATCCGATCGATGCGCACCGATGTCTTGCCGCCCCCAAGCCTCCGCCCCCGCGCCTCCGCTCCCGCCTCCG
>JBCCZL010000660.1:0-5499 GCA_039187775.1 Myxococcota bacterium | reverse complement strand
GACGCCGGGGCCGGGGGAGGAGACGGCTCCCCGGTGCTCGAGGTCAGCGATGATCTCCCGATCAAGGAAGCGCGCGAGCGGTGGGTCGCTCCGATGGAGCGTGAGTATCTGGTGCGACTCTTGACGCGGTGCCAGGGAGATCTCGACGTGGCGGCGCGCGAAGCCGGGGTCCATCGAAAGTCGCTCGAGCGACTTCTTCGGCAACACGGGCTCAAGGCTGCGGATCTCAAAGGCTAGCCCACGCGGCACGCCCATCGACTACCGGTGACTACTGCGCGCTAACGCGGCACGACGCATCGTCCACGCGATCGCTTCGTCCAGGTTTGGGTGTCGATGAGATCGCTTTATGGCTGGAGCTCGGGAACCAGTTGATAGAGCCCGTAGCGCATGTCGGACGCGCGTCGGGCCGCGAACTCCACGGTCTCCGGTGCGCCGTCTTGGTCCCAGAACACCACCGTGTCGTAGGTCATCCGCGTGGTCTGGGCGAAGGGAAGCGTGTACCAGGTTTCGGCTTCTCGGTCGTAGCACTGGACGAAGTCGGAGTCGTGGACCGACATGCCGTGCTCGATCGCGACGTAGGCACACGGGAGATCGTGGTTCCGGGCCGTCCAGATCCGAAGCTGGTCGTCCGAAGGCTCGAGCCATGCGACCGCCGCCTCGTCGGCGCTCATCGTGGCTACCATCATTCGGCTGTGTTGACCCACCGCCACGATGTCGTCGGCCCCGTCGCCGTTGGTGTCCACCCAGTCGGCTCCGATCATGTGGTACCCATCGGTGCCAAAGCCTGCGAACCGGACGGGATACGGTAGGCCAAAGGACCCCGTCAGGTCTTCGATCGCGCCCTCCGCGGACACGGAAATGAGTCGGCTCCGCCCCACGAGGAGCGGACCTTGGAAGTAGCCGTAGGACGCGTAGAAACAGAGCACTTGGCCGCGCGGTTCGAACCACCGGCAGCTGACGTCGCGACCGATAAGCGAATGTCCAAGGTCCACGGTCTCGAGGGTGCCTTCGCGGTTGAGGATCAAATGCTGAGTCAAGTCGGATGGGCTGTTGGTGGTTCCCCAGCTCATCTCCGCGAGGACGATGGAAGGAAAGCGACCGTCTTCGCGCAACGAAAGAACCTCGAGTCCTCGAATCTGCCGGATGGCTCCATTCGGACGTTCGAGCACGTACTCGAAGATGGCTCCCGACGCCGAGAGCTCGATCGTGATCTGAGTGGTGCCACCGCGGGATACCTGATCGACAATCCCGTCGTCGTCGTAGTCGACTGCGAGCGGGTCGGGGATCGCATCTGCGTCGAAGTCTTGAGTGAGCTCCACCAAGCGGTAGCGAACGGGGGGCGACTCGACAGAGCCGTCGGGCGAATCGGCGTCACCCGTCGCGTCGAGGGCCGCATCGATCGCCGCGTCCGGCGTGGCGTCCACCCCCGCGTCTTCGGGGAGTGCTTCATCGTCCGAGCAGCCGATCCATGCACTGGAAAGCGCCGCGAGGAGGAGTACAGCTTTCGTACCCCCGGGTCCTGAAGCCCGGCGGTTGCCATGAAGTGTCGGGAAGAAACGCGCCATGGGCACTTGATTGTGAAAGCAAACAGGTAGCTCTTCGTTCTGGGGGACTCAAGTGGAACCCAGGCTTCTGCGTGAGTTCGAAATAGAAAACGCAGTGGGTTGAACCGGAAACCGGCGATGGGTTCGAACCCGCGCGGAGCTACTGGGGTCGCGTCGACAGAAGCGGGTCGAGCTCCTTCAGGAGCGTTTCGACGCGGGTGATCGAGTCGTGCTTCTTTTCGTCGTCGAAGCGGCGGGTGAGTCGCATGTCGGGCGTCACTTTCCAGTGCGCTCGATCGGACGCTACGATCGGCATGAGCTTCTGCGGATCCACCGGCGTGTCTTGACTCAGGTGAAGGGTCACGCGATTGGGGTTCGCTTCGCAGCCGAGCGCGCGGAGCTTACGGAGGGCGGGCTTGAGGGACATCGCCCGCACAAGAAGCCGGGCCTGGGGAGGCGGAGCTCCAAAGCGGTCTTCCATCTCTTCGCCGAGTTCGGTGACTTCGGCTTCACTCGCCGCGCCCGCGAAGCGCTTGTAGAACGACAGGCGAAGTCCCACGTCTTCGATGTAGTCGTCGGGCAGGTACCACTCGAGATCGAAGCTCATCTCGGGATCGACCTCGGCGACCAGCGGCTCGCCCTTGAGCTGGGCGACGGCCTCCTGGAGCATATGGAGAAACAGATCGAGTCCGATCTGCGCCACCGCCCCGCTCTGCTCGACTCCGAGAAGGTCGCCCGCACCGCGTTGCTCCATATCGAGCGACGCCACCTGAAAGCCCGAGCCGAGCTCGGTGAAGCGCTCGAGCGCCTCGATGCGATAGCGGGCCTCATCGCTCAGCGCGGTGGGTGGCGGCGTGATCAGATAACAGTACGCGCGTTCCTTACTGCGACCGACCCGACCGCGAAGCTGGTAGAGCTGCGCCAGACCGAACATGTCCGCCCGATCGATGATCATCGTGTTGGCGCGCGGAATGTCGAGCCCGCTTTCGACGATCGCGGTGGAGCACAGGATATCGAAGTCGCCGCCGATGAACCCGGTCATGATCTTCTCGAGGGCCACCGGCTTTAGCTGGCCGTGGCCCACCGCGATCCGTGCGTCGGGCACCAGCTTCTGGAGGATCGTGCCCCGCTCGTAGAGTCCCTCGACTCGGTTGTAGACGAAGAATACCTGACCCCCACGGTCGAGCTCCCGAAGGATCGCCTCTCGAATCACGTGCTCGTCCCAGCGGCTCGCAAAGGTTCGAACCGCGCGCCGGTCTGTCGGCGGCGTGGTGATCAGCGATAGATCCCGAAGTCCCCCCACCGCCATTTGCAGGGTTCGGGGGATCGGAGTGGCGCTCAGGGTGAGCACGTCGACTTCGGTGCGGAGCTTCTTGATGCGCTCTTTGTGCGCGACGCCGAAACGCTGCTCTTCGTCGACCACCAGCAGGCCGAGCTGCTTGAAGTGAACGTCTTTGGAAAGGAGCCGGTGGGTTCCCACCACCACGTCCACGGTTCCTTCCTTGAGCCCTTTGATGGTCTCGGTCTGCGCGCTCCGGTCCACAAAGCGGGAGAGGACTCGAACTTCGAGCGGATACGCGGCGAGACGAGCCTGAAATGTCTGAAAGTGCTGCTGCGCAAGAACCGTGGTGGGACAGAGGAGCGCCACCTGGCGCCCCGCCATCGCGCAGCGAAACGCCCCGCGAAGCGCCACCTCGGTCTTGCCGAAGCCCACGTCGCCGCAGACCACCCGGTCCATTGGCCGAGGCTTTTCGAGATCCTTGAGTACGTCGTCGATGGCCCGGCCTTGGTCTGGCGTTTCGTCGAAGGGAAACGTGGCCTCGAACTCCTCGTACTCGCGACCTGCGGTGGGAAGCGCCTCTCGGGTAAGCGCCGCGCGCTTGGCGTAGAGATTCAGGAGCTCCTCGGCCATTTGCCGAACCCGCTTTTTGACCTTGGCTTTGGTCTTGGCGAAGGTCTGTCCGCCGAGCTTGTCGAGCTTTGGCGTCTTGCCTTCCTTGCCCGAGAGCTTCTGGATCTGGTTGAGGCGAGTGACCGGAAGAAAGAGCTTGTCGCCGCCCGCGTACTCCACGAGGAGCACTTCAACCTCGGGGGCGGCTTTTCCCTGCATCCGATCGAGCGCGCTCTGACCGAGCGGCTTGCGCTCGAGTCCCCGATAGCGACCGATGCCGTGGTCGATATGGACGACGTAGTCGCCCACTTTGAGCTCACGGAGGTCTTCGAGAAAGGGCTGGCTTTGATCGCGAGACTTGCGGCGCTTCTCTCGCCGTTGCGTTCGGGTCCCGAAGACCTCCTCTTCGGACACAAACACGAGCCCCTCGCGCGCGAGGAGAAAACCGTCGGAGAGCTCCCCGATGACCACCCGCGCAGTTCCGGCGGATGCGTCGGCAAGCCGGGCGGGATCGAACGGCCGCGCCTTTCCCGAGAGCTCGATCCCGTAGGCCCGGAGGACCTTGGTGAGCCGCGCTGCCTGGGTTTGGGTGCGCGCGGCGAAGAACACGCGGAGCCCCGCATCGAGCCAGCCTTGGGTCCGGTCCGCCAACGGCTTGAGGGCGTCGCTGGTTTGGGAGCCGCGCCGGTTCTTGAGGGCCGTACCGAGTTCACGGTGGTCGTCGGCGCCGAGGCCGAGCCGCGCGTCCTCGGGAACGGATTCGAGAAACGACAGCGGCGACTCGAAGTCTTCGTCGGCCGTTCCGCCGACCGCGAGCCGGTGGACGGCGAGGAGCCGCTGTTCCGCAAGCTCGGTCGCGAGGCGGGTCGGCTCGAGATAATGCGCTTCGAGGTCGTAGGCAGGCTTTCGTTCCCGCCGCCGTGCCTCGAGATCGGTGGCGGCGCGATCGAGCTCTTCGTCCACCTCACGAACGACCGCCGTGGGGTCGAGAAAACAGAAGAGCGCTTCCGACGGGAGATAATCCCGGAGGTCGCTCAGTCGATCGTAGAACGCGGGAAGGAACCCATCGATCCCGTAGAACGCGCGTCCGCTCTCCAGTTCGTCGATGAGCTTGTGGGTCTCCGACGTGGGCATGTCGATCGCGTCGCAAAGATCCCGAACCCGGGCGCGGGCGCGGTCGATCGCGTTGTCGTCGGCGGGAATGTCGCGGACCGGGTGGATGAGGAGCCGGTCCGTCTTGCCGACGGTGCGCTGGTTGTCGGCGTCGAAGAGCTTGATGCTCGTCACGAGCCAGTCGTCGAGCTCGATCCTCGCCGGATGTGCGGCGTGGGGCGGGTACACATCGATGACGCTTCCGCGGATGGCGTAGGTGCCCGCGTCTTCGGCCACCGGGACGCGGAGATAACCGCCGCTGTCGAGAAGTGAAATCAGCTCGGCACGGTCCATTTCGGATTCGGTTTCGATCACCGTCGAGCGACGGGTGATCCCGTCCACCGGGGGAACCTTCCGAATGAACGCCGCGGCGGGAACCACGAGCTGACGAAACGAGAGGCCCGCGCTCAGATGAAAGAGCACGGCGAGCCGGTCCATCGCGGCTCGGCGATCGGGGGCCACTGCGAGGTAGGGCGTGATGTCGGAAGCCGGGTAGTACAGGACCTCGTCGGGCTCGGAGCTGAAGAAGCGAAGGTCGCGCACCAACCGCTGGCCGACGGCTGCATCAGCGACAACGATCACCGTGGGCCGGGGCTCGGAGGCGAGCGCGTAGGCGAGGGCGCCAGGCGGCAGACCGAGAACATCGACGCGAGGCCGGTCTGCGAGGGCGTCCCGCAGGTCCGAGAGCTGGTGCTCTGCCCGGCGAAGAGTAGCTTCGAGAGAAAACGGGGCGGCGACCGACAACGTCAGAAACTCAATGTGGCCGAGGCCTCGATTCCCTGCGGGTGCAACGAGAGCTGCGGTTGCAGAGAGAACTGCGGTTGCGGAGAGAAGCCGGTCGTGGCGGGGGTCGAGCCGTCGCTTCCACCCAGGAGTTCGACCAAGAGAAAGCCGACGCCGGCCGCGGCAAAG
>JBCCZL010000659.1:0-5502 GCA_039187775.1 Myxococcota bacterium | reverse complement strand
CTGCGGAGTGGGGGGGACTTGTCACGACGGGCGCTGCGACGATGAGCTCTTGGAGATCGTTGGCATCGGCAGTCAGGTCACTGGTCGAACCGCGTCGGGCCAAGTCGTGCGCTTCTCGACGTTTCAAGGTGCTCGGACGGCCCGGCGGCTGGCGATTGTGGATGCGGTCGAGCTCAGTCGGTTTCGGGGCCGAGACTGTGCTCGTCGTCGCGGAGGTCAGGTGAGCTGCCTCCGTGGGAGCGAGCTGATCGACTTCGAGGGGGTGAGCAACGCCACAGACATCGGCCCGTCTTTTCGCGGGGGCACCAACGAAGCGCAGCTGTGCGTGGTCCACGACGGAGGCCGGGTGGATTGCTGGCCCAACATCGGCGAAGAGCCCCAACCGGTGGAGGGCCTGCCGCCGGTCGAAGACGTCGAGGTCGGTGGATTTAGCTGCGCTCGGACCGCGGCCGGCGAACTGTATTGCTGGGATGCGGGGTGGGACTATGCCGCCGCCTGCAGCGAGGAGGGCATCACCGAGGTCACCCAGGTCACCGGAATCGGCGACGTTCAGGACTTCTCGATTTCGCGAGGCAACATCTGCGGCGTCGACTCCACCGGGAGAGTTCGCTGCGCGGGCGCAAACACCGATGCGCAGACAGGGGCACGACGTCAATCCGAGTGCGAGCCGTTCGCAGAGGTCGCTGGGATCGATGGTGTGGAGTCGCTCGATGTCGACACGACGCTGTTTAACTTCGGCGGCAATCGCTTTTCGTCGGGCGGCGTCTGCGTGGTGCGGAACGGCGGAGAACTCTGGTGTTGGGGCCGGTTGCCGACGAACGACGTCGAGGAGATTCCAATCCAGATCGACGGAGTCAGCAACGCGTTTCAATACCTCGGTACGGGAAGCATCGACATGCTTCTTCGGCGCGACGGCACTGTGCAGCAGCTCAACGGGAGCGGCCGGGTGATCAGCCTGCGCGGGGCGGTCGACGTGTCCACGGGCGATGGTCACGCCTGCAGTCGGCGCATGAATGGGAGCGTCAGCTGTTGGGGAGTCAACCAAGAAGGTCAGCTCGGCGATGGCCAGAATGGCCAAGAGAACGCCCCGGTTGCGCTGTCCGGAGGGCTTCCTCCGGTGGACCAGCTTGCCGTCGGAGGGCGCCACTCCTGCGCCCTCGTTGCGGGGTCGGTGTACTGCTGGGGAGAAAACGACCACGGTCAGCTGGGCGACGGCACGGGAATGTTCGTGAACTCCAACATCCCGGTGCCGGTTCCCGGTATCGAAGGCGCCAGCGTGTTGCTCGCTGGCAAGGCGCACACCTGCGCCCGTGTCTCTTCACCCGTTCGCTGGCTGTGCTGGGGCGACAACCGACGGGGGCAGGTGTCGTCGGGTGTGTCCGCGCCGGCGGTCGATGCGCCGGTGCCCTCGTCGCTTGTCGCGAGCAGCTACTTCGCCCTCGGTGGGGACACCACTTGCACCAGCGGGTTCATCAGCGGTGCGTCGCAAACGATCTGCGAAGGTGAACTCACCACCACCGTTTCGGGCCGACTCTTCTCGCTGAGCGTGGGGGGACCGATGGCCTGCGGTCGCACCTCCCAGGGAGCGGCCTGCTTCGGGAGTGGGTTTCTTGGAGACGGTCCGCGGCGCTCGTCGACCGAGCTCGTGGAGGTGGAAAACCTCACGAGCATTCTCGACGTTCAAGTGGCGGAGGAACACGCCTGTGCATTGTTGAACGACGGCCAGGTGCTCTGCTGGGGGGAGAACGATCGGGGTCAGCTCGGGGACCCCTCGGTGATGGTTGCCGAGACCCCGATCCCGGTCCCGATGCTCAGCTCGACGACAAGCGTATCGGTGAGCGACACATTCACCTGTGCTCGGGTCGAAGCCGGCCGGGTCTTCTGCTGGGGCTCGGGGGTGCTTGGCCAGCTGGGAACGGGAACCGGGATGGATAGCCGAAGTCCCGTAGAAGTGGTGAACCTCCGGTGATGGCGCTGCTCCCTGGCTCGAAGACGCTGCTCCTTGCCTTGATGGCGCTGCTCCTTGCCTTGATGGCGCTGCTCCTTGCTTTGATGGCGCTGGCGATCGCTCCCCGCGGTGCCGCGGCGCAGGAGCCTCAGGCGGTGCATCCAGATGTGCGCCTCGGGGTCGAGGCCTACGAAGGTGGCGATCTGCGCGGCGCCGCCGAGGCGTTGGCGCGGGCCGAGGCTCAGCGCTCGCTGACCCGGGATGATGTCGTGGTGCTGCTGATCCACCGGGCCCTCGTGCAATACGCGCAGCGGGAGCGGGAATCGCTCGATGCGACCCTGCTCCGGCTCGCTACCCTCGCCGGTGAAGAAGCCCTCGGTCGCCGGGCCCCGCCCCGACTTCGGCGAAGCTATGCCGCGGCGGTCGAAGCCGTGGTGCAGCCCCTTGCCGTCGAGGTCCGCCGTGAAGAATCGGACGGGCGGGTCCGCGTCGAGGGCACGGTGGTCGGCGATCAGGGCGGACTCGTCGACCGCGTTCGAGTGTCGCTCCGAAGCGGGGGCGACTGGGAGTCGGCCGACGGTGCGCTCGAGATGGCGGTGGTGAACCACCGGGTCGAGTACGCGGTGGAGGCCATCGGACTCGGTGGTGCGGTGCTCGCCTCGGAGGGAACGCGAGCGGCTCCCGAGCTCATCGAGGTAGCGCGACCGGAAGTGGCGCTCGAAGAGACGCTGGTGGCTCCTCGCCAAACGGAGCCCGACGAGGGTGGCTCGGGCTGGTGGATCGGGCTCGGCATTGGGCTCGGGGTGCTCTTGGTGGCGGGCGGCGTGGTCCTCGGCTGGGTACTCTTGAGCGACGATGAGAGCGAGAACATGGTCTCGGCGCCGATGGTGTCTTTCGAATAGGCCATGACTGGCGAGGTCGTTCGGCCCGACGGATCGGGGACAGCATTTCGGGTGGGGGGGACGCCGACGCCGACATCGATTGGGCGCTATGCCCTGAGCGTGGAGATCGCGTCCGGCGGAATGGCGACGATCTATCTTGCCTGCGCGGTCGGGCCGCGGGGCTTCGAGAAGGTCGTCGCCCTCAAGCGCATTCACCACCACCTCGCGCGAGAGAAGCGCTACATCGACATGTTCCTCGACGAAGCGCGGATCGCCTCTCGCATCGTTCATCCAAATGTGTGCGGTGTGCTGGACTTTGGAGAGGCTGACGGCGAGTACTTTTTGGTGATGGACTATCTGGTGGGCGAGACGCTCAGCCAGCTGTTTTCGAAAGTGTCGCGTCGGGATCAGCTCCGGACCACCGCGGCGTGGAGCCGAACGGTGACCCGGATCGTGGCCGACAGCTGCGAGGGACTTCATGCGGCGCACGAGCTCAAGGACGAAGACGGCGCCCGCCTTGGCGTCGTGCATCGCGACGTGTCTCCGAACAATCTGATCGTGGGCTATGACGGCGTCGTCCGGGTGGTCGACTTTGGCATCGCAAAGGCCGCGGATCGGCTCCATCAAACCGAAGCTGGCCAGATGAAGGGCAAGTTTGCGTACATGGCGCCGGAGCAGGCGCGCAACGGTCACGTGGATCATCGGGCCGATGTGTGGGCCCTCGGCGTGGTGCTCTGGGAAGCCCTGACCCTGCGGCGCCTCTTTCGAAAGTCGAACGAAGCCGACACGCTGTATGCGGTGCTCGATGGACCGATTCCCGAGGTCACCGAGTTCAACCCGCACGTGCCCAAAGAAGTATCCGCCGCCATCCAGGGCGCCCTCGAGCGCGATCCCGCTCGGCGTCATCCCGATGCACGGACGTTTGCGCGAGAGCTTCGGAGTGCGCTCCGGGCGAGTGGCCCGGTGCCCGACATCGGCACGGTGAGCGAGCTGATGGCCGACCTCTTTCCGGAGGGCGAAGCCGCGAAGCGAGCCCTCATTCGAGGTGCGCGCGAGGGCGGACGGATGGCTCCGCTTGCCCCGGAGGGACCGCTCGAGCTGCCCGCCGTCGACAGCCAAAGTCCGACGCGACCGCCGGGACGACGAATCGTGCTCGCCCTCGTGGCCCTCGTCGGGTGCTTGACGGTTGGCCTCGTGGTCGCGTTGGTGGTGATCTTCAGTCGGCCGACCCCCGAGCCCGACCGTGCCAGCTTGCCAACGCCGCCGAGCATTGCCGTCCCACCCAGGCCCGCGCCTCCGCCCGCGCCTCCTCAAGGCGGGTCTGGGGCTACGCCGCCGGAGCTCGAAGGCTCCGCGGACACTCTTTTGAACGAAGGGCCGGACGTTGGCCGAGGGAGCCCGGACCCCGCGCCCGAGGGCGAGCGGCTGGAGGGTGAGCGGCTGGAGGGTGAGCCGGTGGAGGACGAGCGGCCGCCCGAGGAGCGGCGGGCCCGCCGACCGCGCGACCCCGGAACCCTCGTGGTGGTCGTGCCGGGCGGTTGGGCCAATGTCTACGACGCGAATGGACGCCTTCTTGGAGAGACTCCGCTTCGCGTGTCGCTTCCCGCGGGGGAACACGACCTGTCGCTACGCATGTTCGGCCAACCCCCGGCCCGGCGCGTGCGAGCCGAGGTGCGACCGGGAGAAACGACACGGGTCACCCGCCGCGCGCCTCGCTGATGAAACGAGAACCTCGCAAAGCATAGAGGAACCATCCAAGCGGACCGAGTGATCTCTCGGCCAGTTCGGGCGGCGTGGGACAACGTGATCGTGCGGTTCATCCGCTACGACGCCATTCCCTCCGAGTAGTCCCCTCTGGTGTCTAGGTCCGCCACTTCTCGTTCCGCTGCGGGCTCGCAGTTCCTTCGTGCTATCGTCCTCCAATGCGACCGTTGTCGGACGAACAACGCGAATACCTGGAGTTGTGGGAAAGGGCGGTGCGCCTTACCGAAGGGACCGACATCGAACCGAGCGACGTGTATCACTGTCTTGCCAACTTGAGACTCACGCCGGAGGAGCGCCTTGACGCAGGATTCATCCGGATCGGTAGGTTTTACAGAGACTGAGCGGGCGTTCCTCGCGGCGCTAAATGCCGCAGGCGTTAAGTTCATGGTCGTGGGGCTCTCGGCGGCACGCCTTCAAGGTGCCACCGTTGTCACTGAAGACATCGACCTGTGGTTCGAACCCGGCTCCGAGACCGCGATTGCAGCAGCCGCCCGGGACACGGGTGTGGTGTACGTTCCTTCTGGCGTCGCTATGAACCCGCCGCAGTTCGGAGGTCGATACGTTCGACTGGATCAAGTGCTGACCCTTTCGGGTCTCGGCTCCTTCGAAGCGGAAGAACCGAACTCGATATCTATGGAAGTCAGCGGAATACCCATCCGCGTGTTGAAGCTTGATCGGATCTTGCACAGCAAACGGGTGGCCGATCGCGCGAAAGATCGAGCTGTGCTCCCTGCGTTGGAGGCTGCCGTTCTCGCGGCGCATGAAATGCTGGAGGAGTAGCCACCGGTCCCTGGAATGTCTCGGTCCGAGCCGTTGGGCAGGCCCTCGGCGCAGTTCAGCGCCCTCGGAGCCCGGTCCGGTCGCCGTCGGCCCGCCTTCAGGGGGCGGCGATGGACTCGAGGTAGAGAG
>JBCCZL010000658.1:0-5509 GCA_039187775.1 Myxococcota bacterium | reverse complement strand
GATCGAACCGGTGGAGCGGGCAAGCATAAGGCGACCTGAGTGTGCCACCCCAAGGGAACACTCGCGACTGGCCAGCGACTGGTTGACAATCCCCGCCCAAGGTGGAAAACCTTCGCGCTCCAAGCCACCTTAGCTCAGTTGGTAGAGCAACGGTTTCGTAAACCGTAGGTCACCAGTTCGACTCTGGTAGGTGGCTCCATCATCTCGCTCCCTACGTGCGTGAACGCCGTATCGACGACCTATCGGCAGTCCGGTCAGGGCCAGAACACCTGCTTGGGAGGTAACTGCAGGTCGGGTGCGGCACCTTCGGCAGCGCAAGAGTTGCGCAAGTGCGCAAACGGTGGTTCTGAGATGGTCGACGTCTCCGTTCCTCAACCGGCGTGAACTGGCATAGATCGTCAGAATAGCAGTGCACCACGCGCTTCGCCGGTTGTCAGGACACACTTGATGTGTCGACGGAGCGCTACGAGGCGTTGGATGCGGAAGCGGAGATAGCCGGCTCTTTTCAGAGGACATGCAAACAGACGGGCGCGATCATGATCAAGCAAACCGACTCACTACAAAGCTACGTAAAGCAGGTCACCGCGGCGATTGGCTTTGATGTTCCCCTCGAAACGTCCTCCGATCGATTTGTTTGGAAGGGCGCCGCTTCTCATACGCCGCCGCAGCGTCGCTCCCCGCTAAGCGACCGATTCAAGAGGAAGACCGTGGCGCCTTCGTTGGTGCTTTCGGCGGCCTGCATCTTCATTGCCGCGCGCCGTTTGATGGCTCGCTGCGAAGTGAAGCCCACCGTGCAAATCGCCGAGGCGTTGTTCGGTTTCGGCGTCAACCCTGCCTTTTTCAACATGGACTTTGAACCGGTTTCGTTGCCCCGGGATACGCCGGAGCTCGACGCTTCTCGGCAGCTTCGCGTGCGGGTGATTCGCATCATCAAAACAAACGCGGATCATGGGAAGATGGGCTCGATTCCGTTGCTCAACGTGTTGCCCATCCTTGCCTATACCCGTCAGATCATCGGAAAGAGCGCGCACGTTGAGTTCGACGCATGGCTCGCAAACGCTATCGATGAACTCGATGAACTCGATGAAGACGTGAAGACCGGCCGACGCTTCGGCGAATTCGAGGATCGCGCCGCCTGGCGCGCCTATGTCGAGCAGCGCTTTGGGGAGGCGTGCCCTTTTGAGTGGCTCCGAACCACGGAGATTTCCAACCGCAACGAGCGGATCGCGGAGTACCTCGACAGCCTGTCTTTCGAAACCAATCCGTTTCTCAAGAGGTAGCTCCCGGAGCTCGCGCGACCAATCGCGTCCGGGGGGTTCTCGAACCGTCGACGGGCGCGGCGGTCCGCATCGCGGACTGAGTTCGGTGGATCACGTTGCGCGACCCAAGACTGGACATTCGGTGGCGTTCTTCCGGAGAAGGTGAATATGCAAAAGAGCGCTAAATCAATTTTATTTGAATCGATCGCTTGACCCGCAAGTATAAGCATGCACTACTGAGCCTCGAAGGCACGGAAGCCTTCGCTCAGACAAACGTCATGTTCAACCAGCCACAATCCTGCAGATCTACCCTGGGTAGGCGCCTACTATGTGAGTCGGTCGAGGCGGATTGGCATCCGCTGCCGTCTGGGCGCCGAGAGCTCTAGCGTCGGATAAACATCCGCAAGCGGACTCCTGCCGCGCTCCTTGGATCGGGCTTTCGTCGAGTGTGCTGGGGAGCCACGAGAATAGCCGAGTTTGGTGCGAATGTGCCACCTCGCCGCCGGCAGATGTCTCCCGGACGCGACTAGGTCGGCTCCACCGCAGAGCGCGGAACAGCCAGGAAGGAAGCGCGTCATGTCGGATTGGCGTACCCGTTCTGGCCTTGGCATCGGGGGATCGTCGGCCTCCGGGTTGGCGGTGATCGCGGAACGCGAAAGACCGAGGATCGTTCCTCGGTGACGCGGACCCAACGCCGCAACGTGGCTGGCGTATACAGAGAATTAGTAGAAGATAGTGGAACTATTTAATCGCTATTAATCGCCAGTGTCATCTGTTTCAAACCCATTAATTAAACCTAGATATATTCGGGAGTGGTCCAACGGCAGGACACTTGGCTCTGAACCAAGGGGTGGGGGTTCGACTCCCTCCTCCCGAGCCGGTTGCCAAATCCACACGATGCCCTCGTGGTCCAACGGAAGGATGTCGGTCTTCTAAACTGAACGGTGGCGGTTCGAATCCGTCCGAGGGTGCTGTTCGCCGCGGAGCTCTGTGGGAAGAACTCGAGAGCCGTTCGCCCTTCCGGCGCCGCGACGGAAACATGGCCATGTAGCCCAACGGCAGAGGCGCTCGGCTCAGACCCGAGTCAGTGGGAGTTCGAATCTCTCCATGGCTACCCATCTGCAGTTCACTTTATGCGAAAACCCACCTCAAACTTTACGAACGGTGCTCTTCCTCGGCGAATGCCGTTGGGACTACATCTCACCCCGAATATCTTGGTTCGAATCCGAGTCGCTCCTTCGAGGGCGATCGTCCAATGGAAGGACGTCGGGTCAAATGTCTCAGCTCACCTCGTCGCCGGTTCGCTTCACCGGTGGGCTCTTCGCTTCGGCGGCGGGCTTCCTGCTCCTAACGCTAGATTTATCGTGGCTCCGGCAACGAATCTCCGAGCTTGACAGGGTCATCGCCCAGGGTGGGCGCCCCGGTTCGGAGCCGGGTGCCGGTGGGTTCGATCCCCACGGCCCTGACCATGCGGAATGCTAGTAGGGACTACATCGAATTTGGTTTGACTCCGGATCCCGCCGCCTATGGCGGGACGCCCATTTGGGGGCATTCGAGTCTCTGCGCCTCTGGTCCGCCATTCTCCGAAGCGAAGGTGACGAAGTAGTTTCACGCGACGTGGATCCAGCGACTTGGACGCCCGCGTCCAAATCGCTGCCTTGAGAGCCTCGCCGCGACAACTCCATGGGAGGACAGTGTCGATGACGGTACTCTCGTGTGGTGAGGGTCTCCGGTGGTCCTGCTCTCCGATGGCCACGTGGCCACTGCGAACTCGTCTGGTGCACGTTGCTCGCGCTCGCTTCGTGCGGCCGATCGGGCGATTCGATCGGGGAGCTATCGTTGTCGGTCGGTGAATGGTCGACGACCCCGGTTGAAATCGCGCCGGGCAAAGAGCTCTTCTTTCACGTCGACGGCGATGCTCGTGGAGTGGTCGACAGCGTTTCGAAGTACGGCGGGCGCTACTCGCTTCGCATCGAGCTCCTTCGCGATGGCGTCGAACTTGCGGCCCTCCACTGCGATCCGCTCTACCACGCCGGCTCGGGGCAGGGCCGCCGTGACGGCCCGAACGCGAGCTATTCCGGCGACGTTCAGGATTGCTTCGTGCGACCGGCCCCCGAAGGGCCGGCGGAGCTGCGGGCTCTTCTGACCTCTCGCGAGGACGCCGACCTGGTGCTCCTCCCCATCCAACTCACGGTGATGTCTGCCCCAGCTCGGGCGGACGACTACGGAAGCAATCACTTCTGGGAAGGGGGGCCAGCGACGGCGACCGAAAAGTGGAGCGGGTTCGGGCTACTCACGCTGTTCTTCGCAATCGTGATGGCGGTGTGGACGTGGCGGAGCAAACGCCGAACCGCGGCGCGGCGCCACCTCTGGCAGACCGGCCTTCCCGGCGAGGCCACCGTGAAGAAACTCTCCGGAACGGGCAAGGGGGTGAACGATGACCCGGAGGTGTTTCTTACGCTCGACGTCCGAGCCGATGGCTGCCCGCCGTTTCAGGCCACGTGCAAAGGCTATGTGGAACAGCTCGCAATTCCCCGGGTTCAGCCGGGCTGCGTC
This sequence comes from Myxococcota bacterium, assembly GCA_039187775.1. Lineage (GTDB taxonomy): Bacteria > Myxococcota_A > Polyangia > Polyangiales > JBCCZL01 > JBCCZL01. The sequence continues at coordinate 1,694 of JBCCZL010000658.1, read as the reverse complement.
GTGGCGGTGAGGATCGATCCCAAGACCAACGAAGTCCTCGTCGACCCCGAGCTGTTCACCCAGTCAAAGTAGTCCAGTCAAAGTAGCTGTCGTCGACCATGCTTCGATGGGGCTCGAGCCGAGTGGGCTTGGCGCGAGAACCCGAGCTCTTGATCTTCGAGTTCGGACGCGCGTGCGATTCTTAGACTTCCGGCGACTGGAATCGTGCACCTTGTGGTGGCCTCCCGCTTGCCCTTCACTCGCGGCGAGGAGGATGTGGTGATGACCCGATCGCTATGGGCGCTGATTCCGATCGCTGGTTTGGCGCTGTTCTTCGTAGGCTGTTCGACAGCGATCCTGCTGACCCCCGCGGGTCAGCGCGTGAACGCGGTCGACGATGCGGAACGCCCCGCAAGCTGTCGCCTCATCCGGGACATCCCGATTGGCATCCCGCCGGATGGAGCCCAGCCTCCCACCGAAGAGGAGATGGTGTTTCTTATGAGGAACAAGGCGGGCGAGGAGAACGCTACGCATCTCGTCGTCGACTATCGGGAGCTCCAAAACCCCGACGGAAACCGTCCGTACTGGACGGGTCGAGGGCGCGCCTACCGTTGCGAGGAAGAGGACGGCTCGCCCTTCGATTCGCCCGACCCTTCGGAGGAAGGCCCGGCCGACGAAGCCTCCGTCGAGGCGTCGGAGGAAGACCTGCCCATATAGTCGGGCGCTAGCCCTTCGTCCTGCCGCAGTCCGGCGTGAAGCACCTCCATGGGTCATCCTCCGGTTCCGCGAGCTCGGCTCGCGCGTCGCGTCTTCGACCGGCCGTCTGCCCAGTGCACACTCCGAAATTCTTCGGCTTTCGTCGTCGTTTCAGTTCAGCGAAGAGCGGCGGCGGGAAGTTCCCCCCGGCCGTAGCCCGGATCGCCGAAGGTGTCGACGTCGAAGCCCATCGCCCGCGCGATGGACGTCAGCGCCTTGTTGTGGGCGCCGTTGGCTTCGATCGTCTGTCCGTGATTGAAGTAATGGGTGCCACCGGCGATCATGGTGAACACGTCCTTGTCGGAGTGGCCCCGCGGGACGTCGGTGAACCACAAGACCACGGTGTTGTCGAGCAGGGTCTTGCCGCTCGCCTCGGTCACCGAATCGAGGGTCTGAATGAGCTTGGTAAATTGCTCCGCACGAAAGCGAAGCACTGAACGAATCCACGCATCGTTGCCACCATTGTGGGTGGCGTTGTGCCAGTTTCTCGCATTGGGCGGGGCGCCGAGGTGCCGGTAAGTGAGATTGCTCGTGTGCGAACCGAACATCGCCCCGACCACCCGAGTGGCGTCACACGTTAGCGCGAGTTTGGTGAGCTCGATGTAGATGTCCTGCGCCACATCCTCGCGGGTAAGATTGGGCCGGTCGAGGTCTAGGTTCAGGTCGCAGCTCGCTCCGGCTGATGCTTCAAGGCGCCGCTCCAGGTCCCGAACCGCGTCGAGGTGGGTGTCCATGCGGAGCTGATCTTCGCGGGCGAGCCGCGGCTGGATTCGCTGGACGGTTCCCCGAGCAAAGTCGAGCACACTCTGTCGTCCGGTGTCTTCCTGCGGGTCTTGGTTCCCCGCGAGCGGCAGGAGCTCATCGAACGACAGAGTGTGCTCGACTTTGCTCGGGGAACCGTCCAGCGAATCCAGCCGCGGCTCGCCCGCGAAGATCAGCTCCGCATGGACACCCACCTC
>JBCCZL010000657.1:0-5524 GCA_039187775.1 Myxococcota bacterium | reverse complement strand
GGAGGAAGCGCTCTACCTCGCGGGCTTGTGCGCATCGGTGACGGTGATTCATCGCCGCGACACCCTCCGCGCCTCCAAGATCATGCAGGAGCGCGCACTCAAGCATCCAAAGATCCAGTTCAAGTGGGACACCGTGGTCACCGACGTCATGGATGTCGAAAAGGGGACGGTGACTGGGCTTCGTCTCAAGAACGTCAAGACCAACGAAGAAACAGACTTTCCCACGCAGGGTCTTTTCGTGGCGATCGGACACACGCCGAACACCGCGCTGTTTCGCGATGTGCTTGACCACGACGACCTCGGCTACCTGGTGACGAAGCCCGACGGGGTCGAGACGAACATCGAAGGGGTGTACGCGTGCGGCGATGTGCAGGACCACGTCTGGCGACAGGCGGTCACCGCCGCCGGCACCGGCTGCATGGCCGCCATCGCCGCCGAACGATGGCTCGGCGAGCAGGGCCTAAACTGACCCTCGAGCCAAACCGGTAAGTTCCCGCAGAAATCGGGGCTTTTTGGCACGGGCTTTTGGCAGGGTCTTTTTGGCAGGGTCTTTTTGGCAGGGTCTTTTTGGCACGGTCTTTTTGGCACGGTCTTTTTGGCACCACGGGGCGTGACTGTGGTCTTCGGACTGGCTCGCCAAAAAAAGTCGACGATGTAGAAATGGGTCCTCGCTCGCTCGTTACGGGGTGAAGCACGCGGAGTGCTTCGTTCAGCTACGAGGATAGAGTCCATGTCTACCGATATCGAAATCACCACGTTCGTTGGCGCGACGTCTGAAAAAGTCTGGGCCGCGTTGACCGACCCGGCCCGAATTCAGGCGTATCACTACTCGGGCATGCACGTCGAAGCGCTCCCCGAGGGAGGTCATCGGATCAAGCAGCCCGGAAGCGACGACACGTTTATTCGCGAGGCTCTGGTGAGCAAGAAAGACGGAGAACGGCTGGAGCTCACCTTCGAGCCGATGTGGGTCGAGTCCGCCACTCCCTCCTCGACCGTCAGCTGGGAGTTGAGCGAGGAGGCAGAGGCGACCAAGGTGACATTTCGCCAAACCAACTGTGCAACGATGGGCATCGGCGACAACTGGCATCGCTTCATGAGCTCGCTCAAGTCGTACGTCGAAACGGGAGACGGCCTGCGGATCCCGGTTCCGAAGCGCGCCTAAACCGATCGCCACCACGTTCAACCACTCGCCCGTGATCCCGCGGAGGTTCCATCGATGCGATATATCCTGATGAACTACACCCAACCCGTGAGCCATACCACCGCGGACGACGTCCGAAAGGCCGCTGACGGCGCGTTGTGGGGCGCCTATACCCAGGCGTTGATCGAGGCCGGCGTGTTCGTAAGCGGCGAAGCGCTCCATCCACCCACAAGCGCGACCACGCTTCGATCAAACGAGGGCGCCCGAGACATCCACGATGGCCCCTACGCCGACACGAAAGAACAGCTCGGAGGGTTCTACGTGATCGATGTTCCAGACCTCGACGCGGCGCTGATGTGGGCCGCTCGCAATCCGGCAGCAAGTACGGGCGCGGTAGAGGTTCGGCCTATCGTTGAAAGGAAGTGAACGACGTCGGTCGCCAGCTGGAACGGGTCGCGCGCCTATCCCACGGACGTCTCGTGGGCCTGCTCGCCGCCCGGCTGGGGAGCATCGCGGCGGCGGAGGATGCCCTCGGCGACGCGCTGGTTCGGGCGTTGGAAGTGTGGCCAAAGACCGGACTTCCCGAAAACCCGGAGGGCTGGCTGGCGACCACCGCACGTCGTCGAGCGATCGATCGGGTGCGTTCAGACCGGCTTCGCTCGACCTATCAGCGGGAGCTCGAGATGGTGGCGCGAACGACGGAAGGCAGCGAACCGGTGACCTTTGACCCACGGTTGAATCTCATGTTCGCGTGCGCCCACCCGGCGATCGACCCAAGTCTGCGCGCGCCACTCATGCTGCAAACCGTGCTTGGCCTCGACGCCAGGCGCATGGCGAGCATCTACCTCGTTTCTCCGGGCACCCTCGGGCAGCGCCTCACGCGCGCAAAGGCGAAGATCGAAGCAAACCGGATTCCCTTTGAGAAGCCCGACAACGAAGACGAGTTCGCCACGCGTTTGGACGACATCCTCAACGCGATCTACGCCGCCTACGCCGTCGGCTACAACGGCGTGGGGACCGGCGACGCCAAAGCCTCGGGCTTGGCTACCGAAGCCCTGTGGCTCGTGAGCACCGTGTGTTCGGCGGTCAAGAAGTCCCCCGAGGCCCATGGACTGTTCTCGCTGCTGCTCTTCACCGAGGCGCGGAGGGACGCGCGGGTGGATGACTCGGGCGAGCTCGTCCCGTTGCAGGAGCAGGCCACCGATCGTTGGGACGCCGCAATGTTGCGCGACGCAGCGGAAGCCCTCACTCAGGCCCAACGAAACCTCACGCTCGGGCGCTTCCAGCTCGAGGCGGCAATTCAGGCAGTGCACTGCGCGAGACGTGAGACCGGCCACACGGACTGGAACGAACTGCGTGTGCTCTACCGAGGACTCGCCAACGTCTGTCCGACGGTCGGCGTGTTGAGCGGACTTGCGGCGGTGGAGGCGGAAGCGATCGGCCCGGCCGCCGGGCTTGCCATCCTCGACCAAGTCGACCCGAAACTGCGAGCGTCCTACCAACCTTGGTACGCCACCCGCGCTCACCTACTCGCAACGCTCGAACGACATCACGAGGCGGCCAAGGCCTACGACCAGGCCATCGGCCTCTCTGACGATCCCGCGGCGCGCAAATTTCTGCTCGCGCGACGCCAGAACCTTCGGGAGGGCTAACCGCCCGAAAGCAGCGAAATCCAGCGCCTCTCGTGATGTTCCCGAGCTCTGGCAGCTTTGCAGCGCCCGCTAGGCGCTCTTCGACTCGAGCTTGCGACTGTCGGGACGAAGAAAGTACGACGCGAACATCAGGCCGAGGATGACGATCGGGACGATGATGTCCGGAATCGGATCGGAGAGTGCCGCGTGCGACGCGGACGCCGCGATGAGGTCGAAGGTGAAGCCGGCGTAGGCCCACTCCTTCAGTCGCGGGAACTTCGGAGCGAGCACCGCGATCACTCCAAGCCCTTTCGCGACTCCGAGCATCGGAGCGAAGTACAGCGGATAGCCGAGATGCTGAAACCCCTCGACCACTTCAGGCGGCCGCAGCGTATCGAAAATCGCCCCACCAACCATAGGCAGACAGAACAGGACCGTGGTGACCCAGTAGCCGATGGTGCGGCCGCGAGATGAGGTCGATTCGCTAGACATCGCGCTGGTATGGAGGCGACGATCCCAAACCGCAAGGGATCGCGGGGTTCTAGCCTTGCGTACCGGCTGCTCCGGCCAAGATCCACATGCGGATCTTGGCCGGATGCTGCTAGCCTCGGGATAGCGCCGAGCCCATGCTCCGGAAGGTCGCGAAGTACGAAATCATTAGTGAGATCGGCCATGGGGGCATGGCCACGGTGTACCGCGCCCGAGACAGCCGGCTCGAGAGGCCGGTTGCCATCAAGGTGATGCACCCTCACCTCCAAAAGGCAAAGGAGGCGCGGGTTCGGTTTACGCGCGAAGCGAAGTCGGTGGCGCGGCTTCGCCACCCCAACATCCTCGAGATCTACGACAATAGCGACGAAGACTCCGACGAGAGCTACATCGTCACCGAGCTCCTCACCTGGCCCACGCTGAAGGAGTTCGCGGAGACACACAACCAGATCCCCGCTGAGATCGCCGCTTGCTTCGCCATCGAGATCGCCCGCGCACTCAGCAGCGCCCATGAGGCAGGCATCGTTCACCGTGACGTCAAGCCCGAGAATGTCCTTCTTCACGAGGACCGATGCGTCAAGCTGACCGATTTCGGAATCGCGCAGATGGTCGATTCCCAGTCGTTCACCGCTACCGGGCAGATCCTCGGGTCGCCGGGCCACATGGCTCCGGAACAGGTCGAGGGCGGCGAATGCGATGCCCGGACCGATGTGTTCTCCCTCGGTACGGTGCTGTACTTCCTCGCCTGCGGAAAGCTCCCGTTTGCCGGGCGAAACCCCCATCAGGTTCTCCGTCGCATCATGGAGCACGATTTTGTCGATCCGCTTCGGGTTCGCGCATCGATCGGCGGGCGTCTCTCAGCGGTCATCGAGCGCTGCCTCGAAAAGGCCCCGGCGGACCGGTACCAGTCTGCGGCGGAGGTCGAAGAGGCGTTGACTCGGTTCGTCGCCGAAGTGGGGATCGACGATCCGTCCGCCACCCTCGCGGCCTATCTTCAAGACATCGAGGGCCAAACCGTCGCACTTCGTGAGCGCGCGATCGAGAAGCTCACGAAGCTCGGCAAAGCGGCAGCCGACGAAGGCAACGTCCCGCTCGCCCTCGACTACTTCAACCGCGTCCTCGGACTGGACGAGGGCAATGAAACCGTTCTTGGGTTGATCGAGCGGGTGGGCAAACGGAACCGAACCCGCACCGGGATGATCGTTGCCGGGGCCATCCTTGGCGTACTCGGAGCCAGTGCCCTAGGGTACGCAGCGTTTGCTGACATCGGAGGCCCCCACGGAACGATCAGTCCCGAGGACCCGGTGCTCGGCGACGAGGACACGGGCGAAGATGCGGGTGCCTCGGCCGAAGCGGCAGTCGCCGATGCCGAAGTCCCCGACGCCCATGTGCCCGACGCGAGGCCGGACGCGACCTCCAGTCAGGAGACGCCCACAATATCGGCCGCCCAACGCCGAGAGCCGCGAGTGGTGCAGTTTCGGCCAAGCTACAACGGGGTACAGATCTCGGTGAATGGAGGTCCGCTGAAGGGTTTCGGCCCGTCCTTCCACTCGAAAAGGTTGACTCCAGGGCCCCACACGTTTCGCTTTGTCGGGGTGGACAACTGCTGCGAGGAGGTGAGTTTCTCGCGGGTGATTCCGCCCGGCGAGGGGCCGTTTCACGTCGCGGCAACCATTCGATTTCGCGACGCCCGCCTCTACGTCGAGTCGTCGCCGGTCAACGGTGAGGTCCAGCTCGACGGCCGCACCGTCGGTCGGACCCGAGCGATCATTCTCGTGCCGATGACAGCGGCGTTGGAAACCCGGCTGGTGACCGCGATTGCGCCAGGTTATGCCCCCACGCGGGCGAGGGTGCGGCTCCGCGCAGGCCAGCAAACAAGCTCCGTGATCACGCTAACGCCGGCCGAATAAGACTCGAATCGCCTCTCGCTCGTACCTCGGGTGTGACAGCAGGTCCAGTCGAGGCACGCGCGCCCGGGTTCCCGGTGGATGTGCAGACGCTTCAGGCGTATACCAACAATAAGGTGGCGGCTTTGTGCCGCTCTTGCTGGGAGCTTGTGCCACACGCGTCCTCCAAGTCGATGTCGTTTTTTGCCGCCAGGTGGACTGCGGCATGCGCAGGCATGGTCGGCAGCGTGGGCCCCGCCGCCCGCGTGGGAACCGCGTTTAGCATGGGTCTCGCTGCGACGGTGGCGACTTGCTGACCGAGCGCAAGCGGGGATTTGACCTCAGTCAAGCTCCTTTGATGCGGCTCACCCTGATTCATC
>JBCCZL010000656.1:0-5544 GCA_039187775.1 Myxococcota bacterium | reverse complement strand
TGGCGGAGCTGCGCGACGAGCTTTTCACCGGTCACCACATTGCGATCGTCGGTCGCTTCGGCGAGGACTTCCTCGAGCGCCTGAAGGCTCTCTTCGAGCGCGACGTTGACGCGTTCGGCCTGCACGAGGAGCTTGCCCCGCACTCCCCGACCGAGCGCCGCGCCTTCGTCGTGAAGGATCGCCCGTAGCTCCGCTTCCAGGAGATGAAGCTCGAGCTCGAGTGCCACCAGCCGGTAGCCCGCGCCGAGCGCCTCTCGCACCTCGGGAAAATCGCTTCGGAGAAGCTGAATCGCCCGAAGCCGCTCGTGGAACACGCGGCTCGAGCGCCGTTTGGATGACGAAAGATCCGGAGTGCCGGCCATCCGAATGTCGGTGTGAAACCCTCGAAGCGAGCTGCTGAGCACCTCGGCGAGCTTCAGGGTGGTCGCTCGGGCGATCCGCTCGACCTCTTCGTCGGCAAGGTCGAGCTCTTTTTCGACGGCCATCCGAAGCGCGCGAAGGTCGTCGTCCCAGTCGACGTCGTTGACATCAACCCGCTCGCCGAACTCGTCGTAGGCCGCCTGGATCTGCTCGAACACATGCTCGGCGCGGAGCGTGAGGTGAGCCTCTCCATGGGCGACGGTGGCGGCCACCCGCTCGAGCTGGGCCGGCGCCGCGCCGGAGAAGTGGTAACGCGCGAGCGCGCGGAATGGCACACGGCGTCTGAGCTCGCGGCGGAAGACGCGGAGGACCCCCCGACGGAGCCGAAGCAGGAACCGCCGCACGCCGAGCACGAAATTGTCGTCGGGGCTCGAGGAAAACGTGCTCGGCTCGTAGCCCACGGTGATCCACTCGGGGAGCTTTTCGACGGTCCGATCGATCGAGTCGACCAGGTAACCGAGGCTCCACTTGGTGGTGGGAAGCTCGTCCGCCCGAGATACAGTGGCGTTTCGGAAGCCCGCGACGAGGGCGCGTCGTTCGGTCCGGAGGAACACCGCGAGGTCCGATGGGTCGCCCCCGCTTCGGCTCTGCACCGTGAGGCGCCGGTGATTTCGCAGGAAGAGCCGGCGGATTTCTTGAAAGTATGCGTGGCCGCGAAGGTTGAGGCGGCGAATCGGCCCGGCCGAGGCCCCGGCGAGCAGTCCATGAAGCTCGGCGCGCAGTGCATCCGCCTGTCGCCCGAGTTCCTCGGAGTCGGTCTCGAGTTCTGCCCCGAGCGGCTCCAGCGTCTCGGCGGGCTTTTTCCACGGCGTGATCGTGGGTCGCTCTCGAGGCGTGGGCGCGGGTTCATCCTCGGGCGCGGGAGCCACTCCTTTTTGGCCGGCTTCGCCCGAAAGCTTGAGCCCGAGGTCGAGGGCCACCGGCCCGATCACTTCGTTAATCGCCACTCCGGCGATGATCAGCGTCTTGAGCTTGTCGCCGAGGTCGCCAAAGGTGTTGCCGACAATTCCGGCCAAGGAGATGGCCACGCCCGCCTGGGAGAGAAAGCCCAGCCAGCCGTAGGTTCGCGTGTTCTGGTCGGCCCCCACCAGCCGTGCCCCCGCGCCGACGCCGATACGAAGGCTCACCGCGCGCAGGATCACCATCGCGAGTGCGATCAGCCCCATCGGGCCGAACACATCCTCGAGGTGAAGCTTGGCTCCAGCGAGCGTGAAGAACACCACGTAGACCGGCATCGAGAGGCGCTCGACCCCATGAATGAGTGAGTCGCCGTCTTTCGAGAAGTTCGAGATCGTAAACCCCGCCGCCATGAAGAGGAGGACCGGGTCGAGTTCAAGTGCCGACGCGAGAAGTGACGCGGCGTAGACCACCCCGACGATCACCAGGAGGAGCTCCCGGCCGACGAAGCGGAGATAGAGAGCGAGAATCCCTGCGAGCGCGGCGCCGATGGCCATCGAGCCGCCGATATGGATGAGCAGGTAGGTGCCCAACGACTGATCGCTTCCCACGCCGAGCTGGCTCGTGGCGAGGGTGCTCGCGAGCGAGAACGCGACCACCACCAGCACGTCTTTGAGGACCACCGACGACAGCACCGTTCGGGTCATGGGCCCGTCGGCGCTCTTGTCGTTGATGACCGCGATGGTCGCCGCGGGCGAAGTGGCCATCGCGATCGAGGCCACCACCATGCCGAGGGCCACCGCGGCGCCCATGCTGATCTCCCGACCGACGTCGAACGTGAGGTAGGGGATCATGCCCATCAGCAGGAAGGCGATGAACGCCGTGATCACTAAGAAGAGCACGACGATCTGGCCCGAAAGAACCGCGATGATTGCCCTTAAGCCCCGTCGGAGACTGTCGAGCTTAAGCTCGCCGCCAGCGGTGAGCGCAATCAGGGCGATCGCAAGCGTGTCGAGCAGGCTGAGGGCGCCGATGGTGCCGGATGTGTTGTCGCCGCTCAGGATGCCGCGGTCGAGGGGAGGGACGAGTTCGAACGGAAGGTTCGCCGAAAGGAAATGCGCGACCGACGGACCAAAAAATGCGCCGGCCAGCAGATAGCCGGTGATGTGCGGGAGCTTGATGACGTCGACGAAGAGGCCGATCGTGTAGCTCGCGAGCACCACGAACCCGAACGCAAGGAGTCCTTCGACGCTTGCCGAGGTCGCGTCATCGGGGTTGCGCGGGCTGAATGCGTGAAGAGCGATCACCACTCCCGTCAGCAACACCACGATGGCGAGCTGGAGGAGCGGATTGCCCTTGGTGTGACCGCCGCCGGCCACTAGGTCTCCTGCTCCTGTCGCACTTCCCCGCCGTCGACCAAGAGCGCCCGGAGAAACCGCGGGGCAATGAGGTAGTGCAGAATGACGGAGCCGACGATCACCGAGTACGCCACATCAATGGCCGGGCCTTGAAATAGGAGCTTGAAGCTCACCGCCATGGCGATCGTCGCGTCGCCGTGGCCCAGCTGGCCCCGAAAGAGATCACGGCGAAGGAGGCCGTTGGCGGCCGCTACCCGACTCGCCAATGCCTTCCCAAGGAGCCGGAGAGCAATGAACGAGACGCCGAGCGCCACCGTGGGGACGGGGTCTGGCGGAACCCAGAGCGCTCCGGCAAACACGAGGAGCACAAGCGTGATGGGGCGGTTCGTGCGCTCTAGGGTCTGGTGGATCTCCTTGCCCGCCTGGGTCGTGTTCACCAGAACGAGGCCGAGAATGAGGTTCACATAGAGCGCGGATAGTTCGAGAAACCAGGCCGCGCCTTCGGCGAATGTAATGATGCCGACGAGGGCGAGAAAGCGACCGTTCTCGGAATCGTCTTTGCCGAGAAACGGCCGGAATAGAAGTCCGAGGAGTACGCCGAGCCCGGTCGAGACTCCGATCCAGCCGGCCGCCGATAGATCGTAGCTCGCACCTTCGTGCGGCCGAAAGATGCAGAAGAGGAGCCCGAAGACGAAGATGCTGAGTGCATCGCCTACCCGCGCCGACTGTCGCAACAGCGGAACCGTGGGCCCCTCCACTCGGTAACGACGTTCGATGATGTCGAGCGGCTCGGTCGTCCGGGTCGCGGCGCAACACCCAAGGACCCCGGCGAGAATCGACGCCTCCGAAGCGGTGATCGGCCCGAGGAAGCCGCTCATCGCCAGAAAATACGAGGCGGCGGTGACCAGACCGCCCGCGAAGATCACGTCGAATAGGGCGATCCGAAGTGTGCCCCGAGGCGCGCTCGAGAGGATGTCCCGGCGGAGCTCCATGCCGCGAAGGAGTCCGATCCATCCGGTGGCGAGCGCAATCACGGGGAGGAGCTTGGTGAGGTCGTCGAACGCTTTTACGACGGGGACGCCGGGCCCCAGCAGTGCGCCGAGCACCACATACTCGAGCCCGGCCACGATGAGGAACCACCGCTGGAGTCGCCCGACGACAAAATGCGTGAGCAGGTACGCCACGGCCACGAGGGCAAGCAGGAGCACGATCTCGGAGACCGCCCCCGATTCCCCGCCGCCGGCCGCGTAGGCGGTTTGGGGCGTCATCCAGGCGCGCACGAACCACCACGGCATGATGTCGCCGGGATATCAGACCCTTCCGCAGCTGAGAAGCAGCGAAAAACGTCGGCTCGACATGCACATAGCGCCTCTCACGACCGCCATGCCTCGAAGCCCATCGAAGATGCATCGGTCGACGCTCAGCCCACTGTTGCTGCCACCACCGGACGCTGCGCTCCTCGACGCCGGTTCTGACGGTTGAGACCAAAAGGCACCACGATGGAGAGTGCCAAGGTGGGATGGGGTGCGTTACGGTTCTTACGTCTCCGAGAACTGGCGTAAGAGTCTAGAAATAAAACTGATTCCTGATTTGTTGGCCTCCCAGCTCCAGACTCTGTGACACCCTGGCTCGCGAGTTTTCTCACAAGGTGTCTTCGTCGATCCATAGATACCAAGGAATCAACGGTTTGGTGCCAAACGCGGAACGCTGGCACGACCGTTGCCCACTGCAGCGCGGATTGGTTTCTAGACGACGTGCGTGCGTGCATTCGCGCACGCTCCTCAGGGCTTGTTTTCCCTGGGGACGTTGACAAGCGGGCGTGATTTGTAAACAACGCCTCAGCTTGGCAATGGCGCGCCAGAAGCGTGATCCGCCTCGCGCGGCCTGAGTGTGGGCTTAGGGAGAAGTTAGTGAAGCTGGTTTGTGTAACGTTGTGTGGAAGCCTCGTGGCATTTGCGTTGCTCGCAGAGAGCGTAACTGCTCAAGATGCCGAACCCGGGACTCCGGTTACAGAAGAAAACGCGCCGGAGGACGCGACCGAGGTCGCGCCTGAGGAAGGTTCGACCGAAGAAGAGGTCTCGAGCGGGGATGAGACCCCAGTGGCTGAAGAAGTCGCTCCCGTGGCCGAGGCTCCGGAAGCAGCGGCCGAGGAGGTCGCGACTCCCGAGGTCACCGCCGAGTCGGCGTCGACCCTCGACCCGGAGCCCGAGTTGAGCGATGAGACCGGCGCGGACCTCGCGTCGGACCTGGCGGAAGCCGAAGCCGAAGCGGCTCCCGCCGAGGCGGCACCGGAAGAGGCGGCTGCCCCTCCCGCCCGACTTCCCTGGCGAAACAGCTTCTTCATCTGGGACCACACCGTCACCACGGTGACCTTCGATCGGAGCGCCACCACCTCTTACAATCCCGGGTACACCACGACCCTGAGCCTTCGTCCTCGCTGGCACATCACGCCGACGACGTCGATTCGACTTCGCCAGGACCTTCTCGTCGAGGTGACCGACACCGATACGCGCGCCGAGAACCGACAGGCACGTTTCTTCGACACTCGCCTCGACCTCATCAACGCGAGCATCCTCAATATCGAAGGGTTCAACCTCGGCGGCGGTGTTCGGTTCACTGTTCCGATTTCGATCAACAGCCGCGCCTTCGACGCCTACTTCGGCATCGGGGGCATCCTGATTCTCAACAAGGTCTTGCCGGTGCTCGAGGGCCTCGCGCTCACCACGAGCGCCACCTACGTGTACGAGGCCGCGAACGAAAACGTGGCGCACACCGACTCGGACTCCACGATCGACACCTCGGACATCCCGGGCTCGCCGGGAGCGACCGCAGCGATCCCGCGAGCCCAACAGCCGCGCTTTATCGCTTC
>JBCCZL010000655.1:0-5548 GCA_039187775.1 Myxococcota bacterium | reverse complement strand
CCCCTGCCCTTCGTAACGGGCAGGGGCTGATGTACGAGGCGCTGGCGCGTGCGATCGGGTTTGCCTTTGAGGAGTTGCGACTCCACCGGGTCATGGCCAACCATCGGCCCGAGAATCGCCGGAGCGCCCGACTCCTCGAGCGTCTCGGTTTTCACAACGAAGGGTTTGCTCGCGACTATCTTCTGATCGACGGCAAGTGGCGCGACCACATCCTCACCGCCCTCACGAACCCTGCGTGGACCGCCCCGGATGGCTAGACGTAAATCGTCGGTCGTGGGGCGCCCATGAACGACGCGGATCCGCGACTCGGGGGAAGCATGGTGCTGCAGCATCGGCGCGTGTGGAACGAGCTCCTGTCGGTCGACCGCGTCGATGCGTGCCTCAAGACGCTGGCTCCGAAACCCCGCGCCGACCTCGAAAATGCGACCGCGTTGAGTTGGGTCCCGTTTTCTTCCCTCGAAGCCGCGTATGCTCCCCTGGCTGCCGAGGTCGGCGAAAGCATCCCGGTCCTTCATTCAAACGTCGTGCGCATCGGTGTCGAGCGCAACGCCAAGACGGTGTGGCGCATCCTCCTTCGGGTCACCACCGACACCGCGATCTGGCGGCGAGCGCCGATCCTCTTTTCCAAAGGCTACGACCGAGGCAAAGTCGAGGCGGAAGTTACCGGTCCGGGTGCCGCTCGCATGACCGTCACCGAGTTCAGGGGAATGAACCCGTTCATCGCGCGGGGCCTCGGGGTGGCCGCCGAGAGCCTTCTTTCGGTCGCCGGGCGTCGTGATCCGCGGGCGGCCGTGAAGCCGACCACCGACGGCGCGGTGGTGCACATCAGCTGGACGAAGTGATCGCAGTCGGCCGACGCGCCGATCGAGGACGTTTGCGTCAGGTTTCTTCCTCATGTTTCTCGCGGTTCGTCCGAATGGATGGCTGAGGAGCAAAGGGGCGAAAACATGAGCACTTCTTCCGAACTCGTAGCTGCGCTGACCGCACTGGTCCGGGCCGACAAGCCAACCGACGCGATCCGCATGCTCAGCGAGCTTCGAAAGGAGCTCGGCGACGAGGCGGACACCTTCCAGCCGCTCCTTCGCGCGGTGCTCGCCCGGTGCTGCGAGGTCGACCACCTTCGGTCCCTCGCGGGCACCGATCCCCTGACGCGGATCCCGAATCGACGAACCTTCGAAGACGCGCTCGGCCGAGAGGTGGCCCGTCACAATCGAAGCCTCGAAGGCATGGCGGTGCTCCTTCTCGACCTTGACGGTCTCAAGGAACTTAACGACGTGCACGGTCATGCGGCGGGCGACGAGGCGATCGTGGCGCTCGCCCGCGTGGCGATGGCCACCCTCCGAAGCAGCGATCTTCTGGCGCGGCTCGGGGGAGACGAGTTTGCGGTGCTCCTTCCCGAAGCGGATCGAGAGACCGCCGAGCTGGTGGCCACCCGAGTGCGTGCAGCGATCGAAGGAGAGACGGTTCGAGGGATCCCGCTTCGCGTGAGCGTGGGCCTTGCCGTCGCGGGCGAACGCATCTGCACGGCCGAACGTCTCCTCGAGAACGCCGACGAGCGCCTGTATGCCGACAAGTCGGTCCGCCGGTCTCGGCACAGCGGTCTCTACGCGGCGTAGCCGTTCGGCGAACCGGACCGTTCGGCCGCTCGCGGAACGGTCTTGGGGAACGTGCTCTCAATCACGGAGTCGGTTTGAGATAGCATCCGCCACATGGACGACGCGGGAATCGGTCTTACGATGATGGCCTCGGGACTAAGCGGCCTCGCCAGCGTGCTGATTGGGATCGGTTGGGTCGTGGTCGGGGTGGTATGGGTCAGGCCACGAAGTTCGTCGGCGATGGGGCTCTTCATCGGAGGCGGGCTCTTGGAGCTGGTGGGCGCAGCCTTCGTTCCGGTGGCCTATGGCCTCACCAGCGCCGCGGCCGACGCGGATAGCCTGCTCACCCTCAGCGGGGTGATCCAGATCGGAAGCATGACCATCTACACCATCAAGGTGGCGCTGCTGATGGGCGGGGTGCTGGCTCTTTGTCGGAGGCCCGGCCGAGACCCTCGGGACCCCGATCCTCGAGAGCTCGCGGGCTCCTGATCGGATCGCCGAAGTCCCCCTGGACACGATATATTGTCTCCGGATGGATCTTCGGGCTGCACGGTTCTTCGTGGCCTTGTGCTTCGTGCTGTCGAGCTGTGGGGATGACCCCCAGTCGCAGACCATCGTCTATCTGTACGCCGATGCGGACGTTGCGACGACCGCCGAGACCCTACGGGTGACGGTGGTCGCGGAAGGCGCAACGGTGTTTGGCCCCCGGGAACGGGGCCTCGACCGAAGCGTGCGCCGCGTCGCGAGGATTCCGCTGATCCCTCGAAACGGCGATGCAAACCGATCGTTCGAGGTGATCGCGGAGCTCCTGGATGGCGGAGGAGCGGTTCTCGCGGAGCTCCGGGTGGGTGGGGGTTACGTCACGGGTGAGCTTCGCGACATTCACGCGGTCTTCGATCCCGAGTGCGTCGGTCTCCCGAGCTGTGGGGAGGGACGAACCTGCTTTGCCGGTGAGTGCGTGAGTGCCTGCTACGAGGCGCAGCCGCCGACGGACAGCCGAACCGATCGACCGTCCTGTGGTGCCTGCTCTCAGTGCCAAAACGCCGAGTGCATCGGCGTCAGCGACGGTGCCGAGTGTGGCTGTGGTGACCGCTGCCTCGCTGGGCAGTGCGACGTGCAGGCCCCGGTGACCGAGTTCGACCTTCATCGCGGCCACGCCTGCGCCACCTTCGGGGGCCGGGTCCAGTGCTGGGGTACCAACCATGCCCTTCGAATTCCAGCAGACACCAATGTGCCTACCCCGATCGAGCTCCCGGGTCCTGGCTCGATCGCGGCGGGCGCGGCCTCGACTTGCATCGCGTTTCAGGAGTCGGGACCGACCGATCGCCGCGCCTGCGCCGGGTTCAACGCCGATGGACGGCTCGCGATTGGCATTGACGGTGGAAATGTCTCGCCAATCACCCCCGCGACTGACCCGGAGCCGGGCTGGCAGCAGCTCGAGGGCGGCTTGAACCATTTCTGCGGACTCAGTCGAAGCCAGGAAGTGTTCTGCTGGGGCCAAGACGGTTTTGCCGTCGGCGAACCGGAACTCCTGTCTACGCCGACCCGCTTTCTCGACGAAGTGGGGTTCGTCGATCTCGATCTCGACTGGCAGTCGACCTGCGCGGTGCACCGGGATGGTCGGATCGTGTGTTTCGGCCTCAACGATCAGAATCAGCTCGGGCGACCCGACGGAACCTCCACGGGCCCGGGCTGTGTGGAGGAAGAAGACGGTCGCTGCGCCACCGGTTTTTCCGACGTGGGGCTTTGGAACGGTTCGAGCTGCGGGGTGCGAGACGGTCGGCTTCTCTGCTGGGGCGACGCGTCGCCGGTGCGTGGAAACGCAGACCAGACATCCGTTCCGACGACGCAGTTCGACCGGAGCGACGTGGTCTCGGTGGATGTGGGGTTCACCTACGGATGCCTCACCACTGAAAGCGGGGGCGCCCTCTGCTGGGGAAACAACAACCAAGGCCAGCTGGGCGATGGGACTCTGCTCGATCGACTCGAACCGGCGCCGCTCGCGGTGACCGGCGATGTGGTCGTTCGGCAGCTCGTGGCGGGGCCGATGACCGCATGTGCGGTCGACAACATCGGCCGCCTTTGGTGCTGGGGCAGCGACCTTGCAGTCGCTCCGGGCACCGACCCGGAACCTGGACTGCTCGGCCGGGGCGCTACCCCGGGTCGAGCCAACATTCCTCGACGCGTGTGCCCTTCCGAGACATAGCCCACGTTGCTTCAACGCTTGTCGAACGATCCCGGTTCACTCAACATCCCGCCCGATGATTCGTGCACGGCGCGGTGGGCTCCTTGCTCGGTGGGGGATTCTCCTCTGGTTCTCCCTCCCGTTCGCTGCGGTCTCCGCTCCCGGAGGATTGGCGACGGCTCAGCTTCGCGATGTTGCCGACCCCGAGGAGCGCCTCGACCTCTGGTTTCAGGAAGCCCGGGACGACATCGACTTTACACGATTCGTGGCGGGCCCGCTGAGCATTGGGGCGGGGGCGGTGGTCCTTGGCGCGGGGGCCTACGCGCTCGCTGACGACATTTACGACGACCAGCCGAATCTCGCGTACCTGCAGCTTGGCGTCGGCATTCTCGGGATCGCCCAGGGGGTGGTGTGGCTCCTCATTCACCCGGACCCGGAAGAGCGATTCCAGCGCTTTCGGCGGGCGCGGGAGGCGGGCCTCGACGACGACGAACGGCATCGCTTCGAGGGCGAACTGCGCGCCTACCGATACATCGCCGCGATGCAGCGTTCGCTCTTTCGTTGGAGTGGGCTCGGGCTCCTGTTCGGCGGTGCGGTCGTCCTCGGCATCCTTCCGCAAGCGGACGCGCCGACCGAGCATGAAGTCGTCGGCTACAGCACCGCGGGCATTTACACGGCGATCGGGGCGACGCTGCTGATCGCGTCGTTCATTCCGAGCTTCGGTGAAGACGGCTACCGCGAGTACCGGGAAGGCCGCGCCCCGGCACTGAGTCGTTTGGAGATCGCACCACTCGCCGGCCCGGGAACCGGCGGACTGCAAGTCTCTGGACGATTCTGACGCGCGCGGGTACCCCGCTCGATCCCAAGCTTCTTCTCACGATGATCGAAGTGATCGTGAACCGCTGGTCCCTCCTATTCCGCGCATTGCGCCCGTCATTTGACGCATCTCGAGGCTCACCGACTCGATGGGCTCTTCACGAACTTCGCGTTGCGGTCGTGCTCGATGGGGTCTCGCTCGACCTCCGCTCGACCGACGACGAATAGGGCAGGCCAGAAGAACCACTCGCGCTCCCAGGCACGGTTGGGCTCACGTCGAACCCAGGTTCCTTGGCTTCGATTTCGGTCTTGACAGTTTCGTCGGAACGTCGTAATGAAATCGAGATTGATTTTCATTTTCAATAATGCTCCGTTTGAATAGAGGAATCGATGAAGACCGTTGGCGACACATGGCCAGAGTTTGAGCTGCAGGGCTGTATCAGTATCGAGCCGGGTGCAGAGTTCTCTCTGTTCTCCCACCAGTCATCGGCCGAGGACTGGCGGGTCTTCTTCTTCTGGCCGATGGATTTCACGTTCGTCTGCCCCACCGAGATCGCGGAGTTTGGTCGCCGTAACGGAGACTTTCAGAGTCGGAAGTGCTCGGTGTTTGGGGTGAGCACCGACACTCACTACGTCCACCTCGCGTGGCGTCAGAACCACCCTGAGCTCAAGGACCTCCCCTTTCCAATGCTCGCTGACACCAAGCGCGAGCTCTCCACCGAGCTCGGTGTTCTTCACGACGATGGCGTGCCGCTCCGCGCGACGTTCATCGTCGACCCGAAAGGGGTCATTCGGCACGTCACCGTGAATGATCTCTCGGCCGGTCGAAATGTGGACGAAACGCTTCGAACGCTCGACGCGCTACAGAGCGAGAAGCTAACGCCCTGCAACTGGGTACCCGGGCAGCCAACCCTTTAGGAACCGATCGGAGAGCCTCGGGGAGACTACGGTG
>JBCCZL010000654.1:0-5555 GCA_039187775.1 Myxococcota bacterium | reverse complement strand
CTCGACCTCCAACGGTCACGGGCACGAAACACCAACCTTCGGGAAGCGATGCTCGCGGGAGCCAACTTCGCGGGCGCCGATCTATCGGGCGCTGATTTGACCGGCGCCACGTTGTGCGAAGCGGACCTTCGGGGATCTCGCTTGGACGCCGCGGAGTTGACCGATGCGGATCTTCGACGGGCGAAGCTCGCCGGCGCGAACCTCGCTGACGCGCAGCTCGAGGGGGCCGACCTCCGCGAAGCCCGGCTCGAAGGCGCCTCGCTCGCCGGCGCGAACCTCCGTCGGGCGCGACTCGACGGGCTGGCCCTCGGCGACATCCCGCTTCGGAGCGCCGAACTGGTGGAAGCATCGCTCGAGGGGGCCGACCTCCGGGGGGCGATGTTGGCGCACGCAAACCTCGAGGGGGCCCGATGCAAGGGGGCCGACCTCAGCCGAGCGGAACTCGCCGGCGCCAATCTCCGGCGAGCGGATCTTCACGAAGCCACGCTCGAACGCGCCGACCTCTATGAAGCAGACCTCGAACACACAAATGCCGAAGGCGCCAACCTCGAGCGCGCCACCCTCCGAGGCGTGAACCTTCGGGGCGCGAAACTCTCGAACGCTCAGCTCGCGGACGCGGACCTCGATCGGGTGGATCTTCAGGCCACCGACCTCGCGGGGGCCGATCTATCGCGCGCATCGCTGATCGGAGTCCAGCTCGCCGGGCGCACTCTGGATCGCTGCCGATTTTCCGACGCCAACCTTCGTGACGCGAACCTCGAAGAGGCTTCGCTTCGCGGCTGCGACGCACGACGGGCCAACTTCGCCAATGCCCAGCTCAGTCACGCCAACCTTCGCGGCGTCGACGCCCGCGAGTGCCAGCTCGGAGGTGCCACTCTCCGTGGCGCGGATCTTCGCGGTGCCGATCTCCGAGGTACACTGGCCGATGGTTGCGACGCGATCGACGCCCATCTCGAACGCGCCCGGCTCGATCGAGGGTCCTTCGCGGAAGCCGACCTTCGCCGCGCCGACCTCACAAATACATCGCTTCGTTTCGTCGACCTGAGCTACGGACGGATCGATCTTTGTCGCGTGGGGGGCGCCGACTTCGAAGGTGCGCGCCTCCACCGGACCGGCGACGCCGGCGTGCGCTGGGAGCGCGCGAACATCCGCCATGTGCAGCGCACCGATCAAGCGCTCGCAAACGCCGAGGACTTTCAACCAAGGAGTGCATCATGAGCCTGCCGAGCCCACTTAGCGAAACGCCGGTTCCCGCCGTTCGCCGCGGTGTCGTGCGGTCGATTCAGGGCGCGGCCCTTCGGATTCGCGCCGGCGATGCCACGATGGACGCGCTGATCGCACTCCCCAACTATCGTGCTCAGAGGGGCGACGAGGTGCTCTTTCTGTCCTCTGAAGAGACCAACTATGTCATTGGTGTCACCCGAAGGCTTCGCCACGCGACCCCCGAACTCGAAGTCCACGACGAAGGACATGTGCTCCACGTCCCCGAGGGGAATCTGTCGATCGAAGTTGGCGCGGGACGGCTTCGCCTGTCGGCCCGGGACGGCGTCGAGATCGGAAGCAAGGAGCGCGTGTCGGTCACTGGCTCGAGGGTCGCGATCGGCGGAAGCGAGGAGCTTCTCCTAAGCGGAGGGAGGCTGACCACCGTCGCCGACCAGCCCGAGGTATTGGGACGACGCGCCGCGGTGACGCTGCGCGAACTCGAGAGCGACACGGAGCACGCCCGCCTGCGCTTTGGCGTCGTCGAAGCGCACGCCGAGCGAGTGGTGGAGCGGCTCGGCACCGTGTACCGAGAGGTGCGCGACCTGGCCCAGCTTCGGGCGGGGCAGCTTCGCTTCGTGGCCAAGGGCGCGGCCTCGATGCTTGGGCGCCGAACCCGAATCGAAGCCGAAGAAGACGTGAAGATCGACGGTGAGACGATTCGTCTCGCCTGAACAGGAGGTGCTTGTGTCCTTTCCCTTATCGACTCGCGGCGGTGGTCAGCTGTTCGCATTTCCAAACGTCTGCAAGACACCGACCCCGGCGGGTCCTACGCCCCTCCCGTATCCGAGCACCGGAAGCTGCACCCAAGCCAAAAAAGAGAGCAAGAAGGTCTCGATCTGCAACCAGGCCGCCCTGACGGTGGCCTCGGAAATCCCGCGGACCCAAGGAGACGAGGCCGGCACCGCGCTCGGGGTGATGTCCAACACGCACATGGGCAAGGCGGTGTTTAAGGAGGGATCGAAGAAGATTCGAATCGAGGGCAAGCCCGTCGCGCTCGGCCTCAAGCCCACCGCCCACAACGGCTCCAACACCAACGCCCCGATGGGCCTCCAGGTGTCGCCGAGTCAGCTCAAGGTGTTCGCGGGAACGTGAGGGCGCGATGACGATGCTTGACTCCCGCCTGCTTTTTGACACCGAGGCCGACGCAGACGGGCTCACGCTCCATGAGCTTCGGGCCCTCGAGCGGATGTCCGCGCCCTTTCGCGTGGAACTCCGGCTCCATGCGGACGTGGAGGGAGGCCTCGCTCCGGAAACCATCGACGAGCTGCTTCAGGCGCCGGCGGTCGCGCGCTATGGGCCGGGCGCAAGCCATGGCTTCGCGGGGGTGCTCACCGAGATCGAGCTCCTCGACGTGGAGGCCAAAGGCGCCGACTATCGCGTGGTCCTCGAGCCGCGGATGAGCCGTGCGGGCCTGGTTCGTCGGTCTCGGGTATTTCAGGACCAGTCGATCGTCGACATCGTGCTCGCGGTGCTTGACGACTACGGGCTGAGTGGCGAGCCCCACGTGCAGGCGCTGCTTCGAGGAAGCTACCCCGCGCGCGAGTACTGCGTGCAGTTCGAAGAAAGCGATCTCGACTTTGTGCGTCGACTCCTCGAGCACGAAGGCGTGTTCTTTTTCTTTGATGGGTCCGCCGAGCCAGACAAGATCGTGCTCGCCGACGCCAACACCAGCCTCTCATCGGTTCCCGAGTGGGAAACCGTGCACTTCAGCGAGCGGCTGGGCGTTGTCGACGCACGCGGCACGATCAGCTCGCTCCGACGGAGCCAACGCCTGCTTTCGGCGCAGGTCTACGAGCGGGACTACAACTGGCGGACCCCGGGTTTTCTCGCCAACGGCCTCGCCCCGGCCGACCCGATCGGCTTCGGGTTCGTGGCGCACTACGGGGAGCACGTCAAAGACGACGCCGAGGCCGAGCGCATCGCCCAGGTGCGCGCCGAAGCGATCAATGTGGAGCGCGTTCGCTACACCGGCCGGAGCCAGGTTCCGGCGATGCACCCCGGGTTTACCTTCGAGCTTCAAGGGGCTCCCGCCGGCGAGCTGGACATCGCTTATCTGGTCACCGAAGTGCGGCACCGAGCGAGCGTCGACGGCTACAGCAACGAGCTTGTCGCGATCCCGGCCGCGACCCCCTATCGACCCCCTCGGGTCACCCGGAAGCCGAGGATCGACGGGATCATGCATGCCAAGATCGACGGCGAGCACACCAACACGGCAGCTCCGCTCGACGCGCAGGGCCGCTACAAGGTGCGCCTTCCATTCGACCTTGGCGGTGAGTTCGGTGGCAAGGCGAGCCGATGGATTCGGAAAGCCCAGCCCTACGCGGGCGCGAACTACGGGATGCACTTTCCGCTGCATGTAGGCACGGAAGTGATGATCGCTCACCAGGGCGGAGACCCCGACCGACCGGTGATCCTCGGGGCAGTGCCCAACCCTGGTACGGAGAGCCCGGTCAACGGCGACTACAGCACGCAAAGCCGCATTCAGACGCGCGCAGGAATCGTCTTCGCCTTCGAAGACGACGCGTGAACAAACCCGCACCGACAGGAGCGCAGCAACATGGCGAGCAAGAAGAAGTTACTCCTCGAGCTGGAGCCGCCCGCTCCCGAAGTCGATGCAAAAGACCTAGCGTCGCACAACGTTCACCGCGCGCGAGACAAAGGACACTGGGACGCCATGGGCGGAGGCGCAATCGTTGACGGTGCCCACGCCGCCTATAGAACCTCGGCGGGTGCCCTCAATACGATTCGTGACATGCGGATCGGCGTGCGTGAACTCTCCCTCGGCAAAGCGGCGCATCTGTATTCGCGCGGTCCAGACGGCGACGGCGCGCAACAACGTCTCCGTATCGAGATCCCGGAAGTGTCGACCCAGCTCACGATGGGCGCCGCCAATATCACCCCAGAGAACACCGACCACCAGAACAACCGCAAGACGGCGTTCTTTCGAAACTACGCAGGCTTTGGGCTCACCACCAAGGGTCACGTGTTCCTCGAAGCCGACGGCCCCGCGGCTGAGTCCAAGATGCTCCTTCAATCCCACGGCGACCTCACCGTGCAAAGCGATGAAGGCGCCCTCTATCTCGGGTCGAAAAACAGCAATGTCTTTCATTCGGCGAAGACGAGCTTTCTTCACGGTGGGGGCGGCGTCATCATCGCCGGGGGAACCGGCTACGGGACCAACCCGAACGTGGCCCCGGACGCATCGAGCCCTGGCGCTCCGCCCTGGCTCGAAAAGCTGCCTCCGTTTGGTGCGAAGATCGGAGCGCTGTATGCGATCGCCGACGCGGTTTTTGACGCCGCCGGGCTACTTTCGTCGGTCAGCCACGACAAGCTCGAAGCCTCGGGAGGGCGTCTTCGCACATTTATCGGCGCGCTTTCGGGAGCGTCCTCCCTAATTCCAAACGTTGATACACTTCAGGCGTACGCCCGTGGCGCAGACTCACTTACCGGGGGCACGGTGATTCACGGTGAGGCAGGAACGGTCATCGGCAGTTCCCTCACGACCTCGCTCTATGGAGCAACCGGCATCTCGATGACGTCACCGGCGGTCGCCGGCATCCTCGGCGGCGTCACCAGCATCTATGGGATGAGCCAAACCGATATCGGAAGCTACAAACTACTCACTCTCCGCTCTCAGGGCACCGCCGAACTCCTTGCCTGGAACAAGGTGACCATCGGAAGCCGAGAGTCGCCGGTGTACATCGCAGGCACGGGCGTCCGGATTGGCGTCAGGCGAAAGAGGGGACCCCAGCTTCCAACCGTTAGCACGCAGGTGGTGAGCACACGTGAGATACTGCTCGTCGCAGGAGAATCGACGGCCGCAGAAATCGGGCTCGACGGGAACACCGGAGATGCGCGAGTTCACGCCAAAGGCTCACTTCACGGTTCCGGGTCGGATGTGACGTTCGATGGTGAAAAGATGGTCTCGCTGACGACCGGCTCCGCGCTTGTGCGAGTGACTCTCGACAGTGCCGCACTTTCGTACATGCCGCCCGAGATGGAGCGTCCCACCGAGCCCAAGTTCGTTCCGGATCCCCAGGAGAAACCTCCGGAGCCTCCCCACATCCCTGACCGCAAGTTCATCGAGAGCAATCGCTCAGAAGGCTTGTCCGGATTGAAGCGAAAGTGGGATGAGGAAGTCGTCGCCGGATACCCGGCGAAACTTGCGCAGTGGGAGCAGGACAAAGCCAAACACGACGCCTATCTCTCGGACAAGAAGACCTACGAGGCCGACGAAAGGAAATGGAAGGAATCCGTAGAGAGGCAGAAGCTCGATCGTGCTCGGCTAGAGG
>JBCCZL010000653.1:0-5580 GCA_039187775.1 Myxococcota bacterium | reverse complement strand
TGGAGAACGACCCCAATGTCCTGTTCGGGCAGCGGCGCGCCCTCGGGAAGTTCGGCGGGGACGAACGTTTCGAGCTCCGGCGGCACCAACCCCTCCAGTCGACTCGGGTCCGGGGTTGCGGGAACTGAACCGCCGGATGAACCCTCCCTCGACTCATCGGGACGCGGTTCGTCTTCTGGCTCGTCGGGACTCTGCGTTTCCGAGCTTGGGTCTTCCGAGGGACTCTGCGTTTCCGAGCTTGGGTCTTCCGATTCCTCGTCGCTCGTCGGTTCTTCGGTTTCCCGTTCTTCCGTCGCGTCGCGGTCGGCGCTTGCTTCGTCCTGGCGCGAGCGGTCGGGACTCTCTTCGTTGGGAGCCTGTCCGCGGGCGGCTTCCATGCCGCTTCCCCAGAGACCCCACGCCACCATCGCGCTCAGCGCCCACCGCACCCAACGTTCCATGGGCGTTGTATCTGGGACGAGCGGCCTCTATCGCTTGACCCTTCCGGCCATTCGGTTGACCGGCGGGGCCACACGCCTGGCCGATCCGGTCAACCGGTTGGCCGAAACGGTCATGGTGCCGGGGCCGTGGCTGCCCCAGAGACCGAGGCGCAGCAACCTGCAGAAGGAGGAACCCTCTTTGCAAATCGAGGAACGTCTCAATGCGCTGGCCAGTCTTGGCGCAGGCTGGGTGATGTGGCTTCTTGTGGCCCTTTCGGTCGTGGCGGTCGCCATCGTGATCGAGCGGCTCGCCTATTTCTTTCGAACTCGGGACGACCGGACGATCCGCGAACGGGCGCTTCCGCTCATCCGGAAGGGCAAGTTCGACGAGCTCCGGGCGATCGCCGATGAAGGACGCGGCTTTCCTGCGCGGGTCCTTTCCGCCGGTCTGACCGCGCCGGAGGAGGGCCCGGCGGCGGCCGAGCAGCGCATGGAGGGAGCGGCCTCTACGACCGCGCAATACATGTCTCGAAACGTCGCTTTTTTAGGAACCGTGGGAAGCAATGCGCCGTTCATTGGTTTGTTGGGAACGGTGATCGGAGTGATCAATGCGTTTGCTGCCCTCGAGGGAGCAGCCGGCCAGGTGACGGACGGACTGATGGCCGAAGTGGGCGAAGCACTGGTCGCCACGGCGGTAGGGATTCTCGTGGCCCTTCCCGCGGTCGCGTTCTACAACCTGTTTTCTCGCGTGGTTCGTGCGCGCCGAAATCGGGCGCAGGCGCTCGGAAACGAACTCGTCGCCTCGCTCTATGCCCGCCAATCAGCCTCGCCGCTTTCATTCGCCGAGAGCGCCGCGGTCCCCGCAGAGTAGCGGTGGGTGGATGAAGCGTGAGGAAAACGCCCAAATCTAGCCGGAGATTGTGAAGGAGCGAGCCATGGGTGCGACGAGTTCGAACGACGAAGAGCTGATCTCGGATATCAATGTCACGCCACTCGTCGATGTGGTGTTGGTCTTGCTGATCATTTTGATGGTGACCGCCACCGCCGCGGTGTCCAAGACCATCGAAATGGACCTGCCGAGGACCCAGGGGCCGACCGACGAGACGCCTCAGATCATCGCCGTCTCACTCGATGCCGGAGGCCAGCTCTACTTCGATGCGGAGCCGGTCAACGAGGCGGAGCTGCGAAGAAGACTCCAAGGTCGGACCGACGACAATCCTCAGGTGGTCGTCTCCGCGGCGGGAGCCCAGAGTCACGCCCGAGTGATTCGGCTGCTGGACCTACTGCGGAGCGAAGGGTTTCGGCGCTTTGCCTTTAATGTGCGACCGAGCGACCTCGAAGAACTGTCGCTCTAAGCGCAGGCCGGCTAGCCGATGTACACCGTCTTGATGTTGGTGAACTCCCGGAGGCCGTACACTCCGAGCTCACGCCCATAGCCACTCTCTTTGATTCCGCCGAAAGGAAGCCGCGGATCAGAGCGGACAAAGGCATTCACGAAGCAAGCCCCCGCTTCGAGCTCGAGCTCGGCGATGGCCCGACCCCGCTCGAGATCGGCAGTAAACACCGCGGCGCCAAGACCATACGGGCTCTGATTGGCGAGGGCGATGGCGTCTCCCTCGTCCCGGGAACCGATGATCGCGGCCACCGGGCCAAAGAGCTCCTCGTCAAACGCGGGCATTCCCGGCCGGACGTGCGTCAACACCGTGGGCGGGTACCAAAACCCCGAGCGTTCGGGGACCTCGCCGCCCACGGGAGAATAGGCGCCGAGGGCACAGCTTCTCTCCACCTGGTCGTGGAGCTCATCCCGAAGATCCGCCCGGGCGAGAGGCCCCACGTCGGTCGAGTTCTCCATGGGATCCCCGAGGCGCGCCTCGCTCATGCGTTCCAAGAAGCGATCGGTGAACGGTTTGCGAATCGCTTCGACCACGATGATTCGCTTGGCGGCGATGCAGCTCTGACCGCTATTGATGAGGCGGCTTACTACGCAGGTTTCCACGGTGCGATCGAGGTCAGCGTCTTCAAGGACGAGGTAGGGGTCGCTCCCTCCGAGCTCGAGCACCGTCTTCGTTAGCGTCGCGGCGGCGCGCTTGGCCACGGCCTTTCCAGCGCGCGTCGATCCCGTGAGGCTTACCGTGGCCACCCGTCGGTCGTCGATCACTCGGCCCACTCGGTTTGCTTCGATCAGCAGCGTGCTGAAGATGCCGTCAGGAAAGCCCGCGTCTTCAAACACCTGCTCGATGGCCACGGCACAGCCGGGGACCGACGGCGCGTGCTTGAGGAGAACCCCGTTTCCTGCGAGGAGCGCCGGCAGGGCGAAGCGGAAGGCCTGCCAGAACGGGAAGTTCCACGGCATGATGCCGAGGCACAGACCGAGGGGTCGGTAGGCGACGTAACTCTCCTTCGCGTCGGTCTCGACCAGGGTGGAGTTGAGAAAGCTCGCCGCTTCGTCGGCGTAGTAGTCCCCGAGCCACGCGCACTTGTCGATTTCGGCGCGGGCGCCTCCGATCGTCTTTCCCATCTCTCGGGTCATCAGGACCGCGAACTCTTCGCGGCATGCGCGGAGGACCGCAGCGGCTCGCCGAATGTATCCGGCCCGCTTTTCCACCGCCTCGAAGCGCCAGTCGCGGTAAGCCCGCTCCGCCGCGGCGATTCGAAGTTCCACTTCCGCATCGCTGTGCGGCGCGTAAGTCCGAATCGGTGTTCCCGTGGCCGGGTTGATCGACTGCATCGCTCGTGACGGTAGCAGCCCGCCCCCCGCGGCTCTACCTTGGGCCCACCGCGGCGGGCGCCGGGGTTCGATTCGCGTGCGGACGTCTCTGGACTTTCCGACCTCGATTCATCGCCGGGTCTCAGCCCTTGCCAGATCGGCTTCCCTCGACGACGATTCGCGCGTGTTGAGTCGAGCGGCCCGGCGTTCCGCGTGGATGAGCGTCTTCGCGGCCTTGCTGATCGCCGCTGCGGTGGGCTTCGTTCCGCGGGTCGCGGTGGCGCAAGTGGGCGGCGATACGTCGGTGGACGCAAGCCTTCGCTATCCCACCCTAGGCCCCGGGGATTGGCTGCTTGGGCGTGGCACCGAGGTGCTCCCCCACCTGGAGTCGGGGTTTGGTCTCGACCTCGACCACCTCCACGAGCCGCTGGTCATCGTCGACGGGAGCGCCGATGGAAGCCCGATCGTCGATCGCCGAACCACCGCGACGATCCTCTACGGCGCGGGGCTTTTCGGAATCTTCCAAGGAACCGTTGCGGTGCCGGTCGTCTTTCAGAGCGGCAACGGACCGGGCCTCTTCACCGGGGACTCGGACCAGGAGCTCGAACCGGCGGTTCTCGGTGCCCTTCGCCTCGACTTTACGGCAACCCTCCCTAGGCCGGTGCTCCGCGGTCACGGCGCGGCCCTTCGGCTTGCCCTGGCGAGTGGCATTCTCTTTCCCACGGGTGATGAAGCGGGCTTTGCGGGAGGGGGCTCCTTCTCCGGCTATGTGTCGGCGGTGGGCCGAGCCGACTTTGCGACGGTCTTTGGAGTGTTCGAACTCGGTCTCGAGGGGCAGGGTCGGTTTCGTGATACAGACCGGCTCCTCGACCGGGCTTTCGGTACCGAACTCGTGCTCACCCCGGGCGCGGCATTCCATTTTCTCGAACGGCGGGTCAGCGTAGCCGCCGAGGTGATGAGCGTGATCGGACTTGTCAGCGATTCGGATCCGGTGGTGCTCGGCATGCTAGAGCTTCGCGGCCGCTTCCTCCGAAACGGAGCAGCGGAGCTGACGGTGGGAGGGGGGTTGGGTTTCAACGACGCGTCACGATCGCCGAACTATCAACTGGTGTTTTCGTTCCGCTACATACCGCGAGGCCCATGAAGGTCTGGGAAAGCCGAAAGCATCGACGCCTCCTCGTGTCCCTCCACGACGAGGACTCGCTTCAGGCGTGCCTTCGTCGGCTCATCGAGGAAGAAGCGCTTGGGACCGCCTGGATCTCTGGCGTGGGAACGGTTGCCTGGGTCGAGCTCACCCTCTCCGAACCGGCACGGGGCGCGGCGCCGGGACGGCGAATCGAGAACGCAACCCTCAACTATCTCGCCGGCAATCTCACCTTGAACGAAGTTGGTCCGGGGACCCGGCTTCGCGTGCTGGTGGAGGCGGAGGGCGAACTTCGGGCCGGCTGGTTGGTGGACGCCGCGCCGATCCATCTCGAACTTCACGTGGTGGCGTTCGACGACATCTTGCTTCAGCGGGGCGCCACCGGCGGTTGGGAAACGCTCCGACCGGAACGAAGAGAGTCGGGCGGAGCGGACCAAGCCCCTACCGTGGCGGTGCCGAGGCCCGCTCCGTCCTCGGCATCGCCGTCGGGACCGGTGGGATGGGGCGACCTTGCCGCCGCCACCGCAGAACCGGAGCCTCCACCGAAGCCGGCTCCGCGTCGCGAGCCGAAGAAGAAGACCCGCCGGACCAAGGCCTCACCTCCTGCGGCGTCGGCGATCCCTGCGTTTAAGCCGCCCCCCCTTCCGGAGAAGCGTCGCCAGAAGGAGGCGTTTCTCGACGAGCCCCAGCCGGAGGCTGGCGACTACGTGGACCACCAAATCTTCGGCAAGTGCCGGGTCGATGGCGAAGGGCCCGACGGGGGGCTCATCATCCGTCTCAAGTCTGGAGTCCGAAAAACCATCCGCCTCGACTTCCTGCAGGTCCTCGAACCGCGAGTGGAAGACGACGCGTTCGTCTACCCGCTGCGTCCGCGCCGTCGCTGACTGAAACTCTCACGAAAGCCGAAGGGCGTTGGGGTGTCCACCACGGCAGACGGCGCTGGAAAACGCGCCGCTCGCGAAACCGGAGGAGCGTTGAGATGAGCTCTAACCGAAGCGACCCTGCTCGAGTGCCAGCTTTGCGAGACCGTCGTCTCCGTCGCGCAGCGCCGCTTCGCTGACCGTTTGGGCGGTGGCGGGGTCCAGGCTGATCCGTTCCGCGACGTCGCGAAAGTCACGGAGCAAGTCGAGCGCGATGGTGGGTCGGTCGGCGAGCACCGCCATCTGAATGGCCTCGCTCGCGGTCAGGCAGGCCTCGGCGGGCCGGCCCGCGTGGCGGAGGAGGCGCGCGGCGAAGCCCGCCACCTGAGGATCTCGCGGAGCTCGCTTCCGAAGCGCTTCCAGTTCCGCGAGGGCGGCTCCGGCGTCCAC
>JBCCZL010000652.1:0-5594 GCA_039187775.1 Myxococcota bacterium | reverse complement strand
GCAGCTGGCCACGCAGTTTGAAGACTCGCTCGTTCGAAGCATCTGCGAGGAGGACTTCGGCCGCGCGATCGAGGAGCTCACAAAACGAACCGTCGTCCCGCACCTGGGGACCCCGAACCAGGCAGTAGTCGGTGATGCGTGCGCCGATTCGTTTTGTGAGCTCCTCGATCGCGCGGCCGAAGTCCTCCTCGCAGATGCTTCGAACGAGCGAGTCTTCAAACTGCGTGGCCAGCTGCAGCACTCGGCGCGCCGGAGCCGCCTGGCTTCGGAGCTCGCCGTCCGGGGTCGCGCTGGTGCAGACGTAGGCAAGACCGACTTCCGTGTCCGCGACCACATAGTCCATGCGCGGATCGGCCAAGATGGTTTCCGGCGAAGCGTCCGCCTCGGCGAGGTCCACCGGAATCCCCGCGATGGCCGAGAAGAGCACCGGGCCACTCCGCGCCGCCTGGATGCCGGCGACCAGCTCGTCCACCGAACGGAGAAGGTGCTCGTTGTCGATGCAGTGCCGGGCGATCGACGCATCGGCGGGAAGCGAAGTGTAGAACCCTGCAGGGTCCGCCACCGAACAGTCTTCTTCGTCGGTCAGCACGAGGACTGCAAGGAGCGAGTCTTCCCGCGGAAAGCCATTCTGCTGAGCGTTGGCAAGGCCCCGAACCGCCGCTTCAAGGGGCTGCTCGAATCCGCACCCGCCGATGCCGGCCACCGCGGCGCAGGAGACCTGTTGCACGAACGCGTCGACGTTGTTCCCGGTTTCCCACCGTGTGATCGGACTCGCACCGCAGCTCAGCAGTCGTCCGTTGTCGCCCCAGACATCGTTGGTCTGCGAGTCGCGCCCGATGCCGCAGCCGCCGAGGTCCTGCGTATTGAAGCCGTTGGTTCCGAGGTCCGTCGTGACCACCGCGACCTGAACGGTCTCCGCCGGGTTCCAATCCGGTTCTCCGTCCCCATTGTTGTCCGGGGGAGACGTGAGCTCGCGAACCAGGCGCGGGATCTCTTCTTCGAGGAGCGCCTGCTCCGCTTCCATCGATCCGGAGTTGTCGATCACCAAAAGAAGGTCGACGTCGGCAGTGCTGTTGTTGCCGACGGCTTCCTCGAACACCCGCGAGACCTTCGGGTTCAGGGTCGCGAGTTCCCGGTTGGTGCACCCGGCGGCGAGCACCAGCGAGAGCACCACCCACGTCGTCGATCGGCTGGCCCGATGGCCCCGACCCGACCGTTCGACGCACGAGGCCATCGCAGGTTGGACGCAGGTGTTGTTTTGGGAATCCGCCATCTTTCTGTTCACGATGCCCCTCCCGGCTGGTCATCGGTGGGTCGAAGCGCCCGCATCGAAATTCCAACCGGGGCCCCAAAAACCGCAATCTTGCGGTTTCGCTCACCAATTCGGGGGACTCTGAAGAAAATGCGACCCGCGAGATCCTTCGGTGTGCAAAGATTGCAGGGCTGTGACCCGAGTCTTAGTGGTCGATGACGAAGCGAATATCCGCCTCGTGCTCGAGACGCTGCTCAAGAAGAGCGGCTACGAGGTGGCGAGTGCGGAGAGTGCCGAGGCGGCACTTCAAACCCTCGACCCCTTTGACCCGGACTTCGTCCTCGCCGACGTGCGCATGCCCGGCATGAGCGGGATCGAGCTTTGCCGCGAGCTCAGCGCGAGAAACTCCGAAGCCACCGTCATCATGATGAGCGCGTACGGCTCGGTCGACCTGGCGGTCGAAGCGATGAAGGCGGGGGCCTACGACTACGTGTCCAAGCCGTTCAAGAAGGACGAAGTCCTTCTCGCGTTGCGCAAGGCGGAAGAACGGGAGTCGCTTCGGCGCGAAAACCGAGCGCTTCGTGAAGCGGTTCGCCAGGGGCATCAGTTCGGCAAGATGCTCGGCAAGAGCGAAGCGATGAACCGCGTGTTCCGCACGATCGAAAAGGTCTCCGAGTACAAGACGACAGTGCTCGTGCAGGGCGAGAGCGGAACCGGCAAGGAACTTGTGGCCCGGGCGCTGCACGAGACAGGCGCTCGGAAGGGTGAAGCGTTCGTCGCCGTCAACTGTGGCGCCATTCCCGAGGCGCTCCTCGAGAGCGAGCTCTTTGGTCATCGTCGGGGCGCATTCACCGATGCCACGAGCGACAAGCGCGGGCTCTTCGAAGCGGCCGATCGAGGCACGCTGTTTCTCGATGAGGTCGGCGAGCTTCCCCTCCCGCTTCAGGTAAAGCTGCTACGGGCCATTCAAGAGGGCACGATTCGGCGTCTTGGTGACACCAAGGACCGCGAGGTGGACGTCCGCTTGGTGGCGGCCACGGTGCGCAACCTGGAGTCCGAGGTCCAAGAAGGACGGTTTCGTGAGGACCTCTTCTATCGGCTCAATGTGCTTCAGGTGTGGGTGCCTCCCCTTCGGGAACGACCGGAGGACGTTCCGCTGCTCGTTGAGCACTTCGTGGAGCGGTGCAACGCACGGCTGGGGACGCAGCTCCGCGGGGTCGACTCGACGGCTCGCAAGCATCTATTGGCCTATCACTATCCGGGGAATGTTCGGGAGCTCGAAAACATCGTCGAGCGAGCCGTGGTGCTCGCGGACGGCCCGTTTATCTCGGAAGCGGACCTTCCGGAGCGACTCAGCGAGCCAAGGGATCCGATCGCTGCGCACCTCGCCACGGGAGAGCTGTCGATCAAGAAGACCGCTCGCTTCATGGAAGAGACGCTGATCCGAAAGGCGCTCGAGAAGACGAACGGAAACCGGACCGCCGCGTCGAAGATTCTCGAGATCTCGCACCGAGCGCTTCTCTACAAGATCAAGGACTACGGGATCAGCTAGAGAGCGGACCCACCACCTCGCCACGCCGCCAGCCGCGCCTCGACGCCGCTCGGAGCCCCGACCGGCCTCTGTCCTTTCTCCTCGAATATGCTCTGCATGTCCTTCGTCGAATCGCGACTCCCAGCAACGCCGATCCATCGGCCGTCGACATGGCGAGGTGGTGGGTCCGCTCTCTAGAAGAAGAACACAAACACGTCGTAGATCGTGTGGGTGTAGACCGCGACGGCGAATCCTCGGAACTTGTACACCGCCGCGAGGAACACGCCGGCCAACGCCCGGAAGAAGAAACTCTGGAAGGTAAACGCGTCTGCGAGAGAGCCGATGTAGTGGACCGACGAAAACAGAAGTGACGAGACCACCGCGGCAACCACCCAGGCGGCCCACGTAGGAAGCTTCTTGGTTCGGAGCAGGAGCCAGGCGCCCCCGGCGAAGAGCCCGACTCGGAACACCAGCTCTTCGTGAAATCCCGCTCCGGCTGCCATGACGATGCTCTCGAGGGGCCCGAGCGCCTCGCCGCCTACCTGGTTCGCAAAGACCTTGCCCGTCGCCCAACCGACAGTGACGAGCATCAGGATTGCGAGGACCGTCGACTCGGCGATCACCGGGAGGATACGCGCCGGTCGGATTTTGCCGCGTCGACGGAGAAACCACACGACCGCGAATAGGATCGCGGTGTAGCCGAGGGTCACGCCGATATAGGCGGGAATGCTGTTCTTGGAGAGCTGGAGAAGAAGATTCGAGACGATGTCGGCGCCGTTGCGCAGATCGATCGCGAGAATCCCGAGGTGGTAGGTCAGAAAGACGGGGATCGTCAGGACCAAGCTGGTGAGCGGATCGTGTCGGGTCTTCAGATAGTCGAGGAAGCCGGTGGGCGCCGCGTTGTCTGGCTTCGTTTGATCGTTCGCCTTCTCGAGGTCGCTGCCTTCTCCGACGCGGGCGAGTGCCCCATTTTCAGAGAGTTCGTCGGAGAGCTCGTCGTCGTCAACACGCTGCCCTAACCGCTCGTCGATCGCCTTGCCGGTGGCAGCGAGCTCGTGGGCGGCAGTTTCGAGGTCCGCGTCATCGCTGTCGTCGGGTTTCATGCGCTTTGCCAAGCTAAGGCTGGCTTCCGGACCTGTCGAGGCGACGTTGTCGCTTTTGACCGCTCGCTCCACGAACGAGGTTCGCTTTACAGGGAGCCGAAGCTCCGCTACGAGCGTCACGGGCCCGAAAAGGCGAGCCAGAGAACCCATGAAGTATCGCGTACAAATCGGCGACCAAGAAAAAGAACTGTCGGTGCACCGCCAGCCAAGCGGAGCGCTCGAAATCTACGTCGACGGCGAACCGTTTCGGGGCGATGTCCGAGTTCTCCCCGACGCCGTGAGTTTGATCGTCGATGGAACGGTGCACGACATTGCGGTGGGCCAGCATGGAAATGGCCTCCTTGCCGCGGTGAAGCGAGTTCGAACTTCAGTGACGGTGCAGAACCCGGCCCGCGCCCGCCAGCGCACGCGCCATGCCTCGGAGGCGAGTGGAGAGCTTCTCGCCCCGATGCCCGGCCGGGTGGTGAAGGTGTTGGTTCAGGAAGGCGACACGGTGGAGGCCGGTCAGCCGGTGCTGATCATCGAAGCGATGAAGATGGAGAACGAGCTCCGCGCCGGCGGTCCGGGACGGGTGAAGAAGGTCGCCGTGACCGAAGGACAGAGCGTCGAGGGGAACGCCCTCCTCATCGCCTTTGAGTAGCCGTGTTTCGCCAGCGTAGGTCGCCGGGCCAAGGTCGCGGGCCACGGATCCGGGTCGTTTCCTTGGCAACGGTGCTTTGGCTGTTCGCTTCGCCGATCCACGCCGATGACTGGCTGGAGCTCTTTCCGGAGTGCGCGTTTGGACCAGAGGCCCGCGCCCTTGGCCAGATGGCGGTGCTGTACCCGAAGCCTGGTCGGGCCGCGGTCGTGCGCCAGGGTGACAAGCTCTGGACGCGGATTCGGGTGCCCACCGGCCTCACGCCTCCTCCCGGGCGGCAACAGGATCGGGCGCTTCGCGGGTGGAGCGCGGAGCTGGTAGGCCACGCGGCACAGGGATGGGGGCGGGCCGAACATCGGTACCCGCTTCGGGTGGTCGACGTCCGCCCCGATGGCCCGTCGTCGCTCGTCTATCGCGCTGCGCTGATCGTGCCCGCGTGGGCCGCCCCGGGAACGTACGGACTCCGGATCTCCGCGCCCGGAGGAAGTGCCGAAGTCGCGGGCTCGATTCGTATCGTCGACGTCGACGCGCCCATCCGGCTCGCCATGCTGAGCCTGTCGTTCGACGCCGTGCTCGATGCAGCCCAGGCGATAGAGAGTGTGCCCCAGGAGGGTCCGAGCGCGCCCACCGATGAAGGGAGCGATACGGGGGAGGACGCGGAGCGCGCGAGACTCCTCCGGCTCCTGGAGGCTCTTTCTTATCTTCCAATCGATGTGTGGGTGGCCATGGAAACGCCGCGCCTTCGGTCGGCGGCCAGTCTCCGCGGCCCCGAGGATCGGTTTCCCGCCATGCTTTGGCTGCGAGAGCAAGGTCACCCCATTGCGGTGCGGGTTGGCGACGAGCTGCTCACCCTCGGCGAATGCGACGACGCGGTGCTGCGTTTCTCGGAGCGCCTCGACGGGTTGATGACCGAACGGGGAGGCCGTCATCGACGGCTCGACCGCGCCGCACTTCCGACCGAGCCGGGCCGTTACCGCCACGGCGACGACCTTTCGTCGGTGCCGAATCCAACGTTTCTTTCGATCGATCGTGACGAGGACTCGGTTCGCCTTTCGCTCGCGGCGAATGCCG
>JBCCZL010000651.1:0-5610 GCA_039187775.1 Myxococcota bacterium | reverse complement strand
CTCGACGGCGACCGGTCATCCGGCATCGAGCGGTCCCTTCGCTCCCGGCCAGGGACGCGTCTCGGGAAGCGCCAAGAAGACCATGGCGACGTCGCAGACGCTCGGCAACGCGGACGCTACGCCGGCCCCGAGGAAGGGCTACGGCAAGGTCTTTTATGTTGGAGGGGCGCTCGCGGCCGCAGCGGTCGCGCTTCTCGCGATCGTTGGCGTCGGGGGCTACGCGCTCTTCGGCGGGAACTCCGGCAACGACGGCGACGGAGTCGCCGCCCAGGTCGGCACTCTTTCGGCGACGCTCGGCAGCGTCGCTCGCGCCGCGAATGACAGCGAAACCGGCGTCGAAGTGCGGGCTCCTGGAGCGACCGAGTTCACTCGGCTCGCCGTCGGCCAAACCGTCGAGCCAGGCAGCGCGGTTCGCACCGACAGCCGAACGCGCGCCCGCATCGACCTCTCCGACGGGAGCGTTCTCGCGGTAAACCACGGGAGCCTGCTGGAGCTCCACCCCACGACCGCGCGGGCACTCACCCTTCGGACGGGGGAGCTCGTCGCCGAAGTGGCCCACCTCGAAGAGGGACCGCGGGCGATCTACGAGACGCCCACGGGCACCGTGGAAGTGCTCGGAACCAAGTTCCTCCTGAGCGCCACCGAAGACGTGTCGTCGGTGCGGGTCACCCGCGGCCGCGTGCAGGTCGAAAGCACGAACGGAAGCGGTACGGGCATCGTCAAGGCGGGTCAGGAAGGGCTCATGCCGAAGGCCGGCGCGGTCAGCGTCAGTCCGACGATGAACATGGCCCACGCGTTGAGCTGGTCGGAGTTTGGCACCCATGAGGTGGGGGCCGAAGAGCCGGTTCGAGGCGTCGGCGAGCTCCGCGCGAAGGCGCCGGGCGAGCGCGAGGACCAGGAGCGTCCGCTGACCCTGGCCTATCACAAGTCGACGGTCCGCATCGTCGGCAATGTCGCGCGGACCGAGATCGAAGAGACCTTTCAGAACGACAGCGACCAGACCCTCGAGGGCATCTATCGCTTTCCGCTTCCCCCCGACGCACGGATCGCGAGCCTCCAGCTCGAAGTCGACGGCGTATGGGAAGAAGGCGCGTTCGTCGAGCGGAACCGGGCGCAAAAGATTTGGCGCGGCGTGATCCGGAACGCGACGCCCCAGCGTCAGCGCGACCGGCGAGAAGAGTTCATCTGGGTCCCCGGTCCGTGGCGCGATCCCGCGCTCCTCGAGTGGCAGCAGGGCGGTCGCTTCGAACTCCGGATCTTTCCGATTCCGGCGCAGGGGGCCCGAAAGATTCGCATCGCCTATACGCAGAACATCGCTCCCTTCGGAGCCCGCACTCGCCGCTACGCGATGCCGCTCGCCCACTCGGGGGATGAGTCGACGCGGATCGGCCGCTTCGAGGTCGACATGCGGATCGCCGGCAACGAAGGCGATGTAAAGACGCATGGCTACGAGATGGCGCGGGAGAACGAGGGCACAAACAACTCAGCCACCCGGCTCCGCTACGCGGCGGATAACTTCTTGCCCTCGGGCGATCTCCTCATCGACTTCGAGCTACCGAACCCGGACGCCGAAGTACGCTGGTGGACGTTCCAGGGCGATGCGACGGTGGCGCCTCCGGAAAACAGTCGGGAGCGGAACGACGCGGTCAACGAAGCTCAGCGAGCCCTCGACGCGGACGAGCGGGGCTACGTGGTGTTCGCCCTCCGGCCGGAGCTTCCCGCCTGGTCCGACAACCGCACCCGCGACTACGTGTTCGTGGTGGACTCGAGCCAGTCGATGGTGGGTGAGCGCTACGAACGGGCTCAGAACCTGGTTGCGGGCATCGTGTCCGAGATGGATCGCCGCGACCGACTGATGGTCCTCGCGTGCGACGTGACCTGCCAAACGATGAGCGATACGCCGATGACGCCGAGCTCGCAGACCGCGCGGCAGCTCCAGGCCTGGCTCGGCACGGTCGAACCGGCGGGCGCCTCCGACCTCATTGGCGCGTTCCGCGCGGCGAAGGAGGCGATGGACGGAAAGCGCGAGGCAGACCGGGACATTCGACTCGTGTACGTCGGCGATGGCATCCCCTCGGTCGGCCACCGACGAAGCGCCGCTCTTTCGAGTGCGCTCACGGATCTCGTCGGAGACGACAGCCAGCTCACCGTCACCACGGTGGGCATCGGGGGAGACAGCGACGCCCGAAACCTCGGGGCGATCGCTCGGGCCGGCCACGGCCACTACGTGCCCTACGTGCCCGGTCAACGGGTGAGCGCAGCCGCGATGGCGGTCCTCGAGACGACCTACGGCGTCTCCCTCGACAACGCGACGGTGGAACTTCCCGCCGGAGTCTCGTCGGTGGCTCCCGCGGTGCTCCCAACGATTCGCGCCGGCGAGGAGGTCCTCGTCGTGGGCCGGCTCGATGGGACCGAACTCGGGACCGAACTCAAGCTCTCCGGCAAGGTCGGCGGCCAGGCGTTCGACCAGCGCTACCCCGTGACCCTCGACGTCTCGACGAGCCAGGGCAACGCGTTTGTCCCGCGACAGTGGGCGGCGGCAACGATTCAGGATCTCGAACTTCGGGGTCGAGGCGAAGACGAGGCGCAGATTGTGGCGCTCTCGAAGGGGTTCGGCGTGATGTCACGGCACACCTCGCTCCTCGTCCTTGAAAGCGAAGCGATGTTTCGGGCCTTCGGGGTCGATCGCGGTCAGCCCACGGTTCAGTGGACCGGCGACGAAGACATGGAGATGGGCGAGACCACCGGTCTCGAAGACTTCGGAGGCACGGCAGGTGGCTTGGCCGACGGGGCCGACCTCGACGGACTCCTAAGCGGCGCCATCGGCGGTGCAGGACGCGCCGCGAGAAACGAAAGTCGTCGGTCTCGTCGGCCCGCACGTCCGGCGACGGGCACATCGGCGAACCAAGCGCAGGGATTTGCCGCGCCGGCCGCGGACCCCGTGCCCGCCGAGGAGCCGATGGCGGAGGCGGAGCAGATGATTGCCGAGCGTCAGCGTGGCCCCGGACAGTGGATGCGGCGCGAGTGGTTCCGGGTCGGTCGCATCGTGACCGATAGCTCGGTGCAGACTCGGGACGCGCGAATCGTGGCGGAGGCCGAAGCAGCGCTGCGGGCGCAGCCCGACAGTCGGGATCGGCACCGGGCCCTCGCCCGAGCGCTTGCCCGGACCGGCGACCTCGAGCGGGCCCTCAGCACCATCGAATCGTGGATGGAACGAGACCGCATGGACGCCGAGGCCCTTACCTACAAGGCGGATGTCCTCGGTCGGCTCGGACGCCAGGCAGAAGCCATGCGCACGCTCAGCGGCATCGTCGACCTCGACCCCGAGGATCGAACACTCCAGGACCGCCTCGCGAAGGCATTCGATCGGGGTGGGCTCGTCGAGCGAGCGTGCGGCCACCGGCTCGCCCTCGCCGACATCCACGCGCAGAACCTCTCGACGGGTGGACAGGTGCGAGGGGTGAGCCGCCGCACCCGGACCAACGCCCACGACGCGGCCGGCGCGGCTCTCCGCTGTGTCCGGAGCCTCGGGAACGCCGATGCCGCGGCATCGATCCTCGACGCGCTTCCGAACGACGAAGCACGGCAGGCCGCGGAACAAGCGGCCGCCCGCCTCGCCCGACCGGAGCGGGTACGCGGTGAGATCATGCTCGATGCGACGTGGACCGGCGGACAGGACGTCGACCTCTCCCTCGTCTCCCGCGACGGATCGCGAATCTCCTGGATGGGTGGCCATCGCCGCGTGGTCGGTGAACACGGCCTCCGAGTCGGCGAGGAGCGGCTCGGCCTCCGCGGGGCCGTCGGCAGCTATTACATCGAGGTCAACCGCACGAACCCGGCCGACCGGACTCCGGTCCGTGGGCAGATTCGGGTCCGCGCCGTCGACTCCACGCGCACCATCCCGTTCACCTTGACCGACGATCGACTGGTGGTCGGCCGAGTGGACGTGACGCGCCAGTCCCGGCTCGTGCCGACCCTCGGGCCGCGCTAGCGGACCCACCCCAAGACGGCAGTACCGCGCCAGGGCCTTCCATTGGGCTCTGGTGCGTTGGGTTGGGCGAAACGCCATCCCGGCCACGTCGCGACCCGCGTTTTGAGCTGCGCAACTCAGGTAACTGACGGCTCGACGAAGCGTCCTAGCCTGAATCCCCCCGGCGTCGTCAGGCCGGGGCCACCAGAGGAGTTTCATGCCCTTTCAGTTCGATTCGCTGCACTCTGAGCCTTACCGTGTGGTTGGGCGCCTCTGGTTCGCCCAGTTCGTCCGCTATGTTCCGCTGCACTGTCCGTCAGACTGCGCCGACCCCAAGCCGATCCTCAGTCAGGCCCAGCTTCGCGCGCTTCACGCCTTCGAACTCTGGGACGAGATGCTCTCGGTCAAGCTCGGTCGGGCAAGCTTCGCAGCGTTTGCGAAGGCACACCAGCTCGACCCCCGCAACACCCCGAAGATCGAAAGCTCCGAGGAGATTTGGAACCATCTCGAGCCCCTCAGCGTCGAGATCGACGAAGCCAGCAGCGACTTTCGAAGCTATCTAAGGGTGCGGCTCCGGAGCAGCTGGGGCAACGAAGGCCTCCTCGAATGGGTGGTCCGAGATGACCGGGACCTCCT
The DNA here is from genome assembly GCA_039187775.1 of Myxococcota bacterium. GTDB lineage: Bacteria > Myxococcota_A > Polyangia > Polyangiales > JBCCZL01 > JBCCZL01. Next base: position 1,004 of record JBCCZL010000651.1, on the reverse strand, counting down.
TTGGGTCGGACCGGACGAGGCCAACTCGATCGAGCGGCTGGAGTCCCGAAAGGTACGCGCCAATAACTTCGCGTTCGTTCGGCAGGTGGTCCTTGGGCGAAGAAACCCCTCGCGCCGTCCCGGCCTCCGCTCGCTGCAGATCCGCTGAGGGCGCCGCCGCCGAGGTCGTCTCGAGGGGGATTACCCGGCGGGGGTAAGCGGCGTGATCCCGGCGTCTCGAAATAGCGCCTGGTCCCGTTCCACGTCGGGATTGCCCGTGGTGAGGAGCTTCTCCCCGTAGAAGATGCTGTTGGCGCCCGCGAGGAAGCAGAGAATCTGGGCCTCCCTCGACAGGTCGGTGCGACCGGCGCTCAGCCGAACCATCGCCTTCGGCATGGTGATGCGGGCAGTCGCGCACATCCGAACCAGCTCCAGAGGATCGGACGACGTCCGGTGTTCGAGGGGCGTGCCCTTCACCGGAACGAGCGCGTTCACCGGTACGCTCGATGGGTGGGGATCGAGCCCCGCGAGCGTTGCAATCATCGCGCAGCGATCGCCGATGGTTTCTCCCATCCCGATGATGCCTCCCGCGCACACTTGAACGCCCGCCTTCTGAACCCGCGCGATCGTCTCGAGCCGCTCCTCGTAGGTTCGCGTGGAGATGATCTCCCCGTAGAACTCCTTCGAGGTGTCGAGGTTGTGATTGTACGCGGTGAGACCCGCGTCTTTGAGCTGAGCTGCCTGTTCGTCGGTGAGCATCCCGAGCGTGGTGCATGCCTCCATTCCGAGGGCGCGAACCCCGCGGACCATTTCGAGGACCCGCTCGAATGCCGGGCCACTCTTCGCGTCGCGCCGCTCTCGCGGGCGAGGCGCGCCTTCGTGAGCACCTCGTCGACGCTCAGGAGCCGCTCGGGCTCGAGGTCCGTCCCGTGCCGGCCGCTCTGCGGGCAATAGGAGCAGTCCTCGGGGCACGCGCCGGTCTTGATCGAGAGCAGGGTGCAAAGCTGAACGGCGTTTGCTGGTGG
>JBCCZL010000650.1:0-5615 GCA_039187775.1 Myxococcota bacterium | reverse complement strand
GCTTGGCGTAGGCGAGCCCCAACTCGAGCCCGATATAGCCGGCGCCAATGACGGCGAGGCGATCAGGCGCCGTTTTCAGGCTCAGCGCCTCCGTCGACGAGATGTCGCGCGCCACCCAGGATAGCGCCGCGACAACCCAGGAGTCGGCGGCCGCCGCCGAGCAGCTGACGGGCCAAAGCTCCGAGCTCAAGGCAATGGTCGGACGTTTTCGGCTGCCTGGCGTCCAGGGCCGGCATCTGTCGGTGGTCCCGCCACCCATGCCCGCGGCCGGGCCCCGCGCCATGCCTCGTGCCGCGGGTCAGGACTTTGATGACGACTGGGGCATGAACATGAGCACCGACGAAGACGAGGCGAGCCTCATCGAGTTCTGATCGGCCACCAAACTCACACCGAGAACGACGCCATGTCATCGCCGACGCCTGCGCTGAGCCCGACTGAGTTTCGCAACTTCGCCTCGATGCTGCGAGAGATCTGCGGCATCGAGCTTCGAGATGGAAAAGAACCGCTTGTCCATTCGCGGGTCGGCAAGCGCCTTCGGCAGCTCAACCTCACTTCGTTCAGCACCTACTTGCAGATCGTCAAGACTGACGAGGCAGAGCTTTCGCGCCTGGTCGATATCCTGACGACCAACAAGACGAGCTTCTTTCGCGAGAACGACCACATCGACATCTTCGCGACGACGTTCGTCGAGGGTGCGACGGGCCCGCTTCGGATCTGGAGCGCCGGCTGCTCGACGGGCCAAGAGCCTTATTCGCTCTCGATGAAGATTCGGGCGATCCAAAAGGGACTCGACTACCGAATTCTCGCGACCGATCTCAGCACCGAAGTCCTCGCCCGAGCGCGAAGCGGATCATATTCCGAACAGGAAGTCGGCTCGGTGCCCGACAACTACCGGCGCATGTTTTTTCGCCGCGACGGCGATCGGTTTCAGGTGAGCCAGGAACTGCAGGCGCCGATTCGGTTTGCCCGGCTGAACCTGTTGGGACCTTGGCCAATGAAAGGCCCCTTCGACGCGATCTTCTGCCGAAACGTGATGATCTACTTCAGCCAGGAAACGCGCGCCCGACTCGCGCGGCGCTACGCGCAGCTGCTCCGTCCGGGCGGCTATCTCTTCATCGGAATGTCCGAGAGTCTCACCAGCCTCGACCAGCCGCTCGAGTACATCTCCCCCGCCGTGTACCGACGATGACCGACTCGGCAAACGAGACGCTCTCGGTCAATGGTTCCCGTGCATCACGACACGTGATCGGAATTAGCGAGGTCGCGGTGTCGAAGGGGGGCAACGAGATCCTCATGACCTATGCGCTCGGGAGCTGCATTGGGGTCGCGGTGTACGATCCGGTTCCCAAAATCGGTGGGCTGCTTCATGCGATGCTTCCCAAATCCTCGGCCGACGCCGAACGCGCCAAACGAGAGCCCTGCATGTTTGTCGACTCGGGGATGCAACACCTCTTTAAGGCGTGCTACGCGAAGGGCGCCGACAAGAGCCGCATGGTGGTGTACGTCGCCGGCGGGGCCAAGATGAACGCAGCCGCGGAAGATCGCTTCGCGGTCGGCCGACGAAATGCCACCGTCGCCCGCAAGCTTCTGTGGAAGAACGGCGTTCTGGTCCGCGCGGCGGACGTGGGGGGCACGGTGGCGCGGACCTTCGGCATCCGAATGGACACGGGCCAAGCATTTTTACAAATCGATGGAAAAACTCAGTTCATGGAAGGCGGAGATCTGCGATGGCGCTGAATGTTCTAGTCGTCGACGACAGCTTGATGATGCGACGCATGGTCTGCCGCGCTCTCAAGAGCGGTGGTATGCCGATCGACGACATCGCCCAGGCCGCCAACGGCAAAGAGGCGCAGGACTCGATTCTCGAGGGGCGAACCTTCGACCTCGTGTGCCTGGACCTCAACATGCCGGTGATGGGCGGACTCGACCTCTTGCGGTGGCTCCGCACCACCGAACCCCACCAGACGCTCCCGGTCATCGTCGTGTCGTCGGAGGGAAATGTGGACCGCATCGAAGAGGTCAAGTCGTTGAACGCGGCGATGATTCGCAAACCCTTTACCCCCGAACAGCTCGTTCGAGCGTTTTTGGAGGCCGTGGCATGAGCCCATTTAGCAGCGTCAATGTAGCCGAAACCCTTGAGCGAACCGCCGCCGAGGTCCTCGAACTCATGTGCTTTGCCATGGTCGACGAGAGCAGTGGAGAAGAGCGCCCGGCCCTCGAAGCCGAGGCTCGGGTTGCGTTCCGCGGGCCGACCACCGGCGAACTTCGGATCCGAGCCTACGGCGATGTGATCGGCGAGCTCGCCGAAGGCATGGTCGCAGACGACGAGCTTGCCCAGGCCGAATGCCTCGACGCCTGGGGAGAGGTCGGCAACGTGCTCTGCGGCGGGGTGCTTCCGGTGCTCCATCCCGACGGAATCTACGACCTCGCCGCGCCGGCGGTCGCCACCGAAGCCAGCGAAACCCAGCTCACCGCGGTGGGCGCCTGCGAAATCGAGGTCGACGGGGGAGTCGTCTCGGTGGAACTGTTCGTCGCGGGAGTGGAGAAGACTCCATGAGCCAGCGCCTTCGGCCACTTCGAGGCAACAACATTCGCGTCCTCGTCGTGGACGATTCGGCGCTCGTTCGAAAGATGCTCACCAGCAAGCTCGAGCAGGAACGGGGCATCGAAGTCGTGGGCACCGCTGTGGATCCATTCGCGGCTCGGACGAAGATCCTGTCGCTAAAGCCCGACGTGGTGACCCTCGACATCGAGATGCCACGCATGGACGGCTTGACGTTTCTTGGCAAGCTGATGGCCCACCACCCGATCCCGGTGGTGATCCTGAGTTCGCTCGCACAGCGGAATAGCGAAGCCGCGGCCCGAGCCTTGGTCCTCGGCGCGGTCGGCGTGGTCGCCAAGCCGCAGTCCCGAACCAGCGTGGAAGGCTGCATTGCTGAGCTCGTGGCCGCCATCCGGGCCGCCGCGATCGCCCGGGTCACTGCGCGAAAGCCTGTGAAGGTGGAGAAGATCGCGAGCGGAGGCTTGCGGACGACCCACCAGGTCGTCGCGATCGGTGCCTCGACCGGTGGTCCCGCCGCGATCGAACGCGTGCTCTCATCGTTTCCCGCCGACTCGCCCGGAATTTTGATTTGCCAGCACATGCCGGCGGGCTTCACTCGCTCCTTCGCCGAACGTCTCGATGAACAGGTCCCGTTCTCGGTAAAGGAAGCCGCCGACGGAGCCCCCGTGGTGCCGGGCGCCGCGCTCATTGCGCCAGGGGGCCATCACATGGAGTTGGTGCGAGACGGCGCGAGCTATCGGACGAAGCTCACGGCGGCAGCGAAGGAACACTCGCAGCGTCCGGCGGTCGACCCACTGTTTCGCTCGGTCGCTCGACATGCGGGGTCGAACGCGGTGGGAGTGCTCCTCACGGGAATGGGCAAAGACGGGGCGACCGGCCTCCTTGCGATGAAGAACGCCGGCGCACACACGATCGCAGAGGCAGAAGGCACCTGCGTGGTGTTCGGGATGCCACGGGAAGCGATCTCGATGAACGCGGCGGTCGAGATTCGGCCGCTATCGCGCGTGGCGACGTCGGTGTTCCACGCCCTCCAAAAGAAAGCGGCTTAGAGCTTATCTCCACCGCGGGCCGTTGCTTAGCCCGCATCGGTCACCCGTCGGCGTGTCTCGCGCCCGAAAGCCCCGCCTTCCCACGGCCTTCTCCCTCCAGCCGTCCTCGCGGTACGTCGAGTACCGCTGCGGCGTCTTCCAGTCCGAGGTCCGCGGGAATCCAGCACTCTCGAACGCGATCCATCACCTCTGGTGACCGATCCGGGCTAGTGCCGAGGCCTTTGGCCTTGACGGCTGAGAGCTCCAGCCTCGGTGCGGCCCTGGGCAGGATGGAGATGAGCTAGATGAGCTCTAGCGAGGTGAACCGCCGCCTCAAGTTCGCGGAGCAGCTTCCGTTCTGGACACTCGATGCCGCACCTTCGAGCCGTCACCTTGGAAAAACCGGCTGCGCTCGCCGTGTTCTCCTTCGTCGCCTTGAGCTTGGGCTCGGTTGACGTCGCCTCCGCGCAAGAAGCAATATCCGCTGCCGAGGCTGCCGCTGCGCGACGGGAAGCGTTTCGAACCGGGCGCCTCCCCCGCACGACACCCCGAACGAGCACGCCCGCCCCGACGATGGGTAGGACGGCCCCACGACCCATTCGGCCTCCGAGGGTTCGGCCGAGACCGAGCCCTCCAACCACGATGGGAAGGCCACCTCGCGCCCGACCGACATCGCGCCCTGCCGCCGCTCGGCCGGTTCGGTCACGCGAGGCGAGGCGTTCAACCAGCGCCACTCCAACACGGCCTTCGGCGATGGGTCGCAACGGAAGTCATGAGGACGCGCCAAACGAGGACACCCCGCCCCAGACCGGAGACGACTCGTCGGGCGTCGAGGATACTGAGGCCCCGCCCACGACCGAATCCGGTTTGCTCGACGCCGAAGCTCCGAGGACCGCCGATCGCGAGCTCTCCGAACAAGCCCACGACGATCCGTTGAACGTCCATTCCGCGGTGGGCGCTGAATCCGCACCGGCTTCACACACACCCTTGGTGGCGGTGCAGGATGCCGCGATGGAGGCACCGTCGATCACGCGAGCAAACGCCCCAAGCGTGGTGACCGAACTCGGAGAGGCTCTTTCTGCCTCCGGTGAAGCGCCGCCACGAGAAGTTGCCGCGCCGACCTCGGAGACGCGCCGCCTCTTCGGCTACGCGCGCTTCGATGCCGACTCCGAAGGGTTCGCCGCCTGGGGTGGAGGGGAGTACCGATGGGGGGCGATCGCGCTCCACGCCGATGTGGTCGTTTCCGGTTCGCCGGTTCGTTTCGACGTCGGGGCTTCTCTAACGCTCGGCGCGGTTCGTTTCCGAACGATGGTTGGACTCCAGATCGATTTCGAAACCATGGAGCCCGAAGACTGGGTATTCAATCCGCGAACGTATCTGATGGTGGACGGGGAGTTCGTGAACTTCGAGTCGTGGACGTCCTTCACCGTTCCGTTCGGCGGCAGCGAAGTGGACGTGTTCTACGCGCGGAACTTCTTGGTGTTCAAAGCGGGGGGTCTTCTCCGAGTGGGACCTCAGGCGGAGCTGACGGTGCATCTGCGCGGGCAGGACCGAGGTCTCGTGAGCATCCCCGCGGGGCTGCGGCTCCAGCTGGACTTTACTTCGCAGTATCGGATGGCGATTTTTCTGGGGGCGGATGGTCTCGTCGACGATGACACGGCGCCGGTCGCTGGGCGGTTTACTTTTTTGGCTGCGTGGTAGCTCGGTAGCCAACGGCTAGTTCGTGTGCTTCTCGGGAGGAAGCGCGCTGAGCGCTCGAACGGCACGCCTTTCTTTGTTTCTTGGTGTGCTTCTCGGGGCAAGGCGCGATAAAGCGCGCTGGGCGCTCGGACGGCACGTCCCTCCGCGGTTGGGTTTCTTGGTCTGTTTTGGGTAGCTGAGTAGGCGCGATAACGCGCGCTGGGCGCTCGGACGGCATGACCTTTCGTGATTGGTTTTCTTGATGTGCTTCTCGGGGAGGAGGCGCGAGAAAGCGCGCGGGGCACTCGAACGGCACGTCCCTCCGCGCGCCCGGACTTTGCTCT
>JBCCZL010000649.1:0-5620 GCA_039187775.1 Myxococcota bacterium | reverse complement strand
CTCTGCCGGCACAACCAGCTCGCGGATCACGATCTGATGAAGAAGAGTTATCCGCTGGTCGCCGAAGCGGGGCACCTCGTGGCCGATCCTCTGATTCGAAACCTCGGCTCGATCGGCGGCTCGCTGTGCCACGCCGACCCCCAGGCCGACTGGGGTTCGGTGCTGCTCGCGATGAACGGCAAGGTCGTTCTGCAAAAAAAGGGCACCAAGCGCGAGATGCTCGTCGACGATTTCCTTCACGGCATCTTCAGCACCGCACTTGACGACGACGAGTTGCTTACCGAGCTCCGGGTCCCCAAACCCACGGGCAAAAGCGGCGGAGCGTACCTCAAGCTGGAACGCAAGGTCGGCGACTTCGCCACGGCCGCGGTCGCGGTTCAGGTGGAAATGGACGGCGCAAACATCAAGCAAGCAGGAATCGGGGTCACTGCGATGGGCCCCCGCAACCTCAAAGCGGTCGACGCCGAAAAGCTCCTCGCCGGCCAGGCCCCGAGCCCCGAGCTCTTTGCCGACGCGGCCGAAGCCGTCGCCAACATCTGCAAGCCCAAGACCGATAACCGGGGCAGCGTCGACTACAAGCTCGGCGTGGTCCGTACCTATGTGGAGCGTGGCCTGGAACGGGCCGTCGCGTTCGCCACCAGCAACTGAGGGAACCATGAAGATCAGCATCCACCTCAACGGAAAGCCCTTCAGCGCCGACGTCGAAGCGCGCACGCTCCTCGTCCACTTCATTCGCGAGCACGCCGGCAAGACCGGAACCCACATCGGCTGCGACAGCTCTCACTGTGGCGCCTGCACCGTCCTCCTCGACGGGACTCCCATCAAGAGCTGCACGTTCCTTGCCGCCGCGGCAGAAGGCCGAAGCGTGCAGACCGTCGAAGGGTTGAAACAGGGCGGCAAGCTTCACGTCATTCAAGAAGAGTTCCGAGAGCAGCACGGCCTCCAGTGCGGTTACTGCACCCCGGGCATGATGCTGGTGGGCACCGCCCTCCTCCAGAAGAACACCAGTCCCACCGAAGCGGAAGTCCGCGACGCGATCAGCGGAAACATCTGCCGCTGTACCGGGTATCAGAACATCGTCAAAGCCATCCAGTCCGCCGGCAAGCGGATGGAAGCAGACGCCGCGGAATAGGAGATCGCGATGACGGAACGACAAAAAGTCAGGGGCCTCGGCCACAGCGTCCGCCGCGTCGAAGATGGGCGGTTTATCGAAGGCCGCGGAAACTACGTCGACGACGTAAAGCTCCCGAACATGCTTCACATGGTCATCGTCCGGAGCCAGATGGCCCACGCGAAGATCAACGCGATCGACATCAGCGAAGCGATGGCTCTCGACGGCGTGGTCGCGGTGGTGACGGGCAAGGACCTCGAAGCCCACAAGCTCGCGTGGATGCCGACTCTCTCGGGGGATACGCAGGCGGTCCTCGCGACCGACAAGGTTCGTTATCAAGGCCAGGAAGTCGCGGCCGTGATCGCGACGTCACCTTACATCGCGGCCGACGGCGCAGAGCTCGTGGACATCGACTACGAACCGCTTGATGTCGTCGTGAACCCCGAAAAATCACTCGAGGACGGGGCTCCGGTGATTCGCACCGAGGTCGACGGCAAGACCGATAACCTCGCCTACGAGTGGGAAAGCGGCGACAAGGATCTCACCGACAAGCTATTCGGCGAAGCCGACAAAGTGGTGAAGCTCCACAGCCACTATCCCCGGAGCCATCCCGCGCCGCTCGAAACCTGCGGCTGCGTGGCCGACGTGAACGGTGCGAGCGGCAAGGCGACGATCTACCTCACAAGCCAGGCTCCCCACGCGCACCGCACGCTGTTTGCCCTCGTGGCGGGGCTCCCCGAGCAGAACATTCGGATCATTTCGCCGGACATCGGCGGGGGCTTTGGCAACAAGGTGCCGATCTATCCCGGGTATGTGGTGGCGACCGCGGCGTCGCTCCTTCTCGATCAGCCGGTGAAGTGGATCGAGTCTCGCTCGGAGAATCTCATCTCGACCGGCTTCGCCCGCGACTACCACATGGATGGCGAGCTCGCGTTGAAGAGCGATGGCACCATCCTCGCGATGCGGGCGAACATCCTCAGCGACCAGGGCGCGTTCTTTGCGGATGCCCAGCCGACGAAATTCAAGGCCGGGTTGTTTCACATCTGCACCGGCAGCTACGACATGAAAGCGGCCCACGTCACCGCGCGCGGAGCGTTCACCAACAAAGCGCCGGGCGGTGTGGCCTATCGCTGTAGCTTTCGAGTGACCGAGGCGAGCTACCTCATCGAGCGGCTCGTCCAGAACGCGGCCTACGAGCTGGACATGGATCCGGCGGAGATTCGTAGAAAGAACTTCATCCCGAAAGACGCGTTTCCCTACCAGTCGTGCACGGGCTTCGTTTACGACAGTGGCGACTACCACAAGGCCCTCGACCTCGCGCTCGAGCAGGTCGACTACGCGGACTTTGAAGAGCGACGCGAAGAAGCCAAGAAGAACGGAAAGCTACTCGGTATGGGCCTCGCCTCGTTCACCGAGGTGGTCGGCGCGGGGAAGGGCAAGGATTTCGACATCGCGGGGATCAAGATGTTCGACTCGGCCGAACTCCGGGTCCACCCGACCGGCAAGGCGATTCTGAAGCTCGGCGTTCAGAGTCAGGGCCAGGGCCACGAAACGACGTTTGCGCAGATTGTGGCCGGCGAGCTTGGCATTCAGCCCGAAGACATCGCGGTCCAGCACGGCGACACCGACAACACGCCGTATGGCCTCGGCACCTACGCGTCGCGCAGCACGCCGACCGGCGGTGCGGCAACGGCGATCATCGCGCGAAAGCTTCGAGACAAAGCAAAGAAGATCGCGGCCCATCTCCTCGAGGCGTCCGAGGCCGACCTCGAATGGGACGAAGACCGGTTTGTGGTCAAGGGCACCGACAAGAGCGCAACTATTCAAGATGTCGCATTCGCGGCGTACACGAATCCCCCGGACGGACTCGAGCCGGGCCTTGAAGGGGTGCACTACTACGACCCGCCGAACATGACCTATCCCTTCGGCAGCTATGTCGTCGAGGTCGAAGTCGACGAAGGCACCGGCGAGTGGAAGGTGCTCCGGATGGTGGCGGTCGACGACTGCGGCGTGCGCATCAACCCGATGATCGTCGAGGGCCAGATCCACGGAGGCCTCACCGAGGGTTACGCCATGGCGTCGATGCAGCAGATCGACTTCGACGAAGAGGGGAACTGCATCGGGGGCAATCTCATCGACTATCTGATTCCTACCGCGGTCGAAACGCCGGCCTTTGAAACGCTCGAAACGGTGACCCCGTCGCCCCACCACCCGATCGGCGCCAAAGGCGTCGGCGAATCAGCGACGGTCGGTTCCCCAGCCGCCTACGTCAACGCCATCCTCGACGCGCTCAGGCCGTACGGGATCAAGAACCTCGACATGCCGGTGACGAGCGCAAAGGTTTGGGAGGCGATCCAAGCGGCGAAGGGGGCGGCCGAGTAGGCCCCCAGGGGGCACTTCGGGGTTGGGGCTGGCATTTGCCATCCCCGGCTCCTGGCCACAGAAGGAGTAGAACGTGCTAGTCCCCGAAGGAGTGCAGGAGGCGATCACCGCCCTCGAGCGGGCCCGGGAGCCCTATGCCGTCGCGACGGTGGTATGGACCCGGGGCCTCGGCTCCGGCAAGGCGGGAGACCGTGCCGTGGTCACCGGGGACGGACGCCTTCGGGGCTGGATCGGCGGGGCCTGCGCCCTCGATTCGGTGATTCGTGAATGCAAGGCGGCGCTCCGCGAAGGCTCGGCGAGGGTCCTCTGCATCGGAACCCTCGACGACTTCCCCAAGAGCGAAGGCCGGGTCCTCGAGGAAGTGAGCTGCGCGAGCGAAGGAAGCTACGAAGTGTTCATCGAGCCGCGCCTGCCACAGCCACAGCTCGTGGTGCTGGGAGACGCACCCGTCGCGGTCACCCTCGGGAGACTCGCCCGCACCGTCGGGTTTCGTGTCCTTGCGATCACGAGAGGCTCGGTGGAGCGACCGGAGGCCCACGAGCATCTCGTCGTCGGAGACGAATTGCCCACGTCCCTCGGGGCCGAGAGCTTTGTCGTGGTCGCGACGCTGGGCGAGTGGGACGACGAGGCCATTCGCGCGGCGCTCGGCACCGACGCTCAGTACATCGCGCTCGTCGCGTCGGCGCGACGGTGGGCAAAGATGCGTCCGCTGGTGGCCAAACGCTACGGAGAGTCCGCCGCCGCACGGATCAAGGCGCCGGCGGGGCTCGATCTCGGCCCGCTCCCCCATCAGGAGATCGCGGTGGCGCTCCTCGGCGAGGTCGTACAGGCCAAGGCCCGGCACCGACAGAGCCAGCCCGTGGTGTCGGCGCCGGCGGTGGCATCACCAGTCGCGGGCAGAGCGTCGGCGGAGACTGCGGTAGAGTCGAATGAGAGCCCAGGGCGATCGTGCTGCGGCTCCAAGAACAGCGGCATCGAAGAAGGCCACGACAATGGAAGTTAAGAATCACTTCGAGGTCGGCATCGACCCCAAGACGTCCTGGGAGTTCCTCCTCACCCCCGACCGGATGATCCCCTGCCTCCCGGGCGCCACCTTCATCGAACTCACCGAAGATGGAACGTGGGTGGCGAAGGCCAAGATCAAGGTCGGCCCGGTGACGCTTCAGTACAAAGGCAAGCTCAACATCGTAGAGCGCGACGACGATACGATGGATGTGAAGATGAAAGCCCAGGGAACAGAGACCAAAGGCAAGGGCTCGGTCAAGGCCGATATCTTCATGAGCGTCACAGCCAAGGACGACGGCGGCTCCCGGGTGGACGTGTCGACGGATGTCACGATCACCGGCAAGGCCGCACAGTACGCGCGTGGCATGGTGAGCGACGTGGCGGAACAGTTCACCGAGCAGTTCGCGAAGAACATGGAGTACCAGCTCGCCCAGGATGTCCAGGCGGCCGCCGAGGAAGCCGCCGCCGACGCCGCGGCCGTCGCAGAGAAGGCTGCGGAGGAAGCCGCGGAGGAGCTCAAGCGTCAGGAAGAAGAGGAAGCGGCGGAGGCCAAACCGGCAAAGGTCGAAACCGCAGGAGATGCGGATAAGAAAGCCGACAAGGACGAAGCCACAAAGAAGTCCGAGGACGATTCGAACGGCGGCGGCGACCCTCCCGCGGTCGGCAAGTCGGTCACTCCACCGGGGATCGCCGACGCGACCGCCGCGATCGAAGCGCTGATCGCCAAAGCGGAATCGGCCGCCGAACGCGCAGAAAAGGCGGCCAAGAAAGCCTCGGCCGCATCCAAGGTCGCCGAAGCCCAGGCGAAGAAAGCCGACGCGGCCGCCAAGCGGGCAGAAGCCGCGGCCCAGCGGCTCGCGCTCGCCCAGAAGGAAGCGCCCACCGCGGATCCCCCGAACGGCCTCGTGCTGGTGTTCGGTGCGCTTTGGCGGGCGATCAAGCGCTTCTTCGGAGGCGGCTCGAAGCCCGACAATGAAGAGAAGGCCGGTCAGCTCGGCTCCGGGAGCTAGGCCATGGACAAAGAATCGGCGCACCCCCCGTCCTCGAGGGCGGAAGAGGATCTTCTAGGCACGGCGCAGCGTTGGCTCGACGATTCCCATGGCGTCGCCATCGCGACCGTCG
>JBCCZL010000648.1:0-5620 GCA_039187775.1 Myxococcota bacterium | reverse complement strand
TTTTGCCGCCAGGTGGACTGCGGCATGCGCAGGCATGGTCGGCAGCGTGGGCCCGGCCGCCCGCGTGGGGACCGCGTTTAGCATGGGTCTCGCTGCGACGGTCGCGATCGTCACAAATCTCGGCCTTGCGACCGTCGCGCGGGCGCAGGCCGGGCAGTTCGAGCAGTATCAACAGGCCCAGGAAGCGTTTCGTGAACAGCGCTACCAGGACGCGGTAAATCTCCTCGAGCCCTTGGTCGGCGGCGAGATCGCTCGGGTCGAGGACCGGGCGCTCCGGCAGGTGTCTCGAAAGCTCCTGGGCGCGAGCTATCTTTACGTGCAGCGCCAGCGCGACGCCGAAGCCCAGTTTGCGGCGGTGCTCGAAGAAGACCTGCTTCAGAGCATGGAAGGGTTCTCGAGCGAAGTCTCCCGGGTCTTCGACACAGTGCGCGTCCGCGTCGAACGCGAACAGGCGGCAGAGGAAGCTCGGCGCCGGCGCGAAGAGGAAGAACGCCGTCGAAGGGAAGCGGAAGAGCTCCTTCGGGAAGAACGTCGCTGGCAGCAGCTGGTAGAGATCGCGGAAACGGAAGTTGTCGAGAGTCAGAACCAACTCTTCGTTGCGTTCATCCCGTTTGGCTTTGGCCAATTCCAGAACGGTGACACCGGCCTCGGCTATGCGTTCTTGATCTCTGGCGCCGTGCTAGCGCTCACGAGCCTCGGAACCTTCATTGCGTTCACCATCGTCGACAACGACCGAGCGGAAGCGGAAAGCGATCCGTTAGGTACGGAGCTCGATCCGAGCATCTTTACAACCATCGATGCGCTCCGGATCACGAACGTGATCTCGTTCTTCGGGGCCGTTGCGATCGGCATCACGAGTATCGTCGAGGCCTTGGTCAGTTATGAGCCGGTGACGGTGGGGGAGCGCTCCAATCCGAACCGTGTCCCCGAGGAGCTTCGCCAAAGAAACCCGAATCCGGAGCCCGAGCTTCAGCTGGCGGTCGGGCTCGGAAGTGCGTCGCTTCACCTGAGCTTCTAAAGTTCCGAAGCGCTCCGCCGTACGGTCGATGGGTGGACCACCGCGCCCTTGTTCGTCGAGTAGAGGAGGTTTGTCCGCTTCCTGCGGCGGCTCAACGGGTTCTCGCCTTGACGAGCAACCCCAGCTCGGACATGGCCGACGTGGTGGCCGCATTGGCCGCAGACCCCGCGCTCGCCGCCGAGGTCCTCCGCGTCGCGAACAGCCCCGCATTTGGTGCGAAGCACCCCGCGAGCGATATCGCGAGCGCTGCCCTCCGCCTCGGCATGAATGAGTTACAGAACATGTCGAGCGCGATGGCCATGATGGCGGCGTTCCGCTCCGATCACGAGGCAGCCACCGAGTTCCACTCGCAGGCCGTGTTCTCCGGGGAGATCGCGGTCAACATGGCACAAGCCCTTCATCACCCTCAGCCCCGGAGCCTCTTTCTGTGCGGGCTGCTCGCGGAAGTCGGCGCACTGGCCTGCCTCGCAGTGGATGGAGACGCCTACGCCGCGATCTACGCTCGCGCCAGTGGCGACCTGGAGTGGCGGGCGGTCCTCGAGGCCGAGCGGTATTGCGAAACCAGTGCGGAGATCGGCGCCGCGCTCCTCGAACGGAATCATCTCCCCGACTTTGTGTGCCAGGCGGTTCGCGGGGACCATCCGGAGGAGACCGAGAGCCGAATCACGCAGTTTGCGCGTCACACCGCACCCGCGTTGATCGCCGCCGGAAAAGCGGAAGATCCGCAATGGCTCGCCGCGGTAGTTCCCATCGCCGCCCGATTCGATGTCGCCCTTGCTCCCGCCGTCCTCGCCGAGGTGCTTACCGCGGCGGGTTCTGAAGCGATCACCACCCTTCGCCTCGTGTCCTGACTCGTGCACGGACGCGGCATCCGGGTTGGAACGGTGCGCGGCCTCATGGCTGGAACCTCCTTCGTGCGCTGAGTACGTCCCGCTCGCACGCTATCCTTCCCTGTGGCCACGCCTCCCCTCGTCTCGTTTCGCATCGTCGAAGGCGCGGTGCCCTCAACCCTCGCTGGTGTCGTCCGATCGATCGCCGGCTACGAGGAGGCCACCTTCGGTCGGTTCCGGCGACAAGAGCTGAGCGGTGCGTCGGTCGTATTGATCTTCGAGGCGGCGACCCCGCTTCGGATCGAGCAAAACGACAACCAGTGGCACCGCTACGACGGGTTCATCGCCCCGATCACCGCTCGATCCTCGCTCACCGAACACGATGGCTTTCAGGCGGGCGTCGAAGTCCGCCTCGCCGCCGGTCGGTCGCAAGAGATCTTGGGAGCCCCGCTTCGAGCCCTCGGCCCTAGCCTGGTGAGTGCACGAGACCTCTTCGGACCCCAACCGCTATTCGATCAGCTTCGCAACACCGAGTCGCTCGAAGCGCGCGTCGCCGTTGTCACGCGCTGGCTCCTCGACCGGCAGGGCCGAAGCGCCGACCCTCGAGTGGTGCACGCGTGCGAAGCACTCGACCGAAGCGGCGGCGCGCTGCCGATCGGCGAGCTGCAACGGCGACTCGTCCTCAGTGAGCGGCATCTCCACCGGATCTTTCGGGAAGCCACCGGGCTTGGACCCAAACAGTATGCGCGCCGCGTCCGGCTCGATCGGCTCGCCGACCAGCTCAAAGGCACGGCGAGCCCTCGCTGGGCGGAGCTCGCCGCGACCCTCGGATTCTACGACCAGGCCCACCTCGCCCGTGACGTGCGGAGCCTTTGGGATCTCACCCCCTCCGAGCTTCATCGAGTGATCGGCCCTGCGTAGCGGCGCATGTCCGATTTTTCCAAGACCCGAGGACGCCCGTCGCCCCAGACTCGCCTTCGAAGGAGATGGCCATGAAGCGAACCCTGATCCCCTACCTCACCGTCAAGAACGCCAGCGAAGCGATCACGTTTTACACCCAAGTCTTCGGCATGACCGAGGTCCTCTGCCTGAAGATGCCCGACGGCCGGGTGGGTCACGCCGAGCTCGAAACGAGCGAGGCCGAACTCTGGCTCGCCGATGAGTTTCCGGAGGCTGATATCGTCGGTCCGGAAAGCCGAGGAGGAAGCACCGCCTCCTATGCGCTCTATGTCGACGATGTGGAGGCGGTGGCCGAGCGGGCGCAGGAAGCTGGAGCCAAGCTTCTCGAAGAGATCAAAACGGAGTTCTACGGCGACCGAGTGGCGAAGATTCAGGACCCCTTTGGACATCGCTGGTTTGTTCACCAGCGAATCGAAGAGGTCAGCCGGGAGGAAGTTCGACGCCGCTTTGATGAAATGATGAAGAGCTAACCCGCATCGGTCACCAGAGGTGATGGATCGGGTTCGAAAGTGCTGGATTCCCGCGGACCTCGGACGGGAAGACGCCGCAGCGGTACTCGACGTACCGCGAGGACGGCTGGAGGGAGAAGGCCGTGGAGAAGGCCCGCGGAAGGTGGTGCTTTCGAGCGCGAGACACGCCGACGGGTGACCGATGCGGGCTAAACCCTCGGCCGATTCTGCTCTTCCGACAAGCGGTCCCTGGCCCTAGGATTCGCGCCTTGGAGGCACCGATGGACCCTTCCCTCAATGTGCTTGGCGCGCCCATCCAACCCTGCAGTTTGAACCCGAAAACCGGGTGGTACCGCGACGGCTGCTGCAACACCGACGACAGTGACGTTGGCTCCCACACCGTGTGCGCCCGCGTCACCACGGAGTTTCTGGAGTTCCTTCGTGAGAAAGGAAACGACCTCATGACTCCCGCACCGCAGCACCGCTTTCCCGGCCTCAAGGACGGAGACCAGTGGTGCGTATGTGCGGCGAGCTGGCGCGAGGCCTACGAAGCAGGAAAAGCGTGCCCGGTGGTTCTGGAGAGCACGCACCAGCGCGCGCTTCAGCGGGTCGAGCTCAACCAGCTTCTCGAGCTCGCCATCGCCGCCAAGGCGTAGCCCCGCGCCGACCTCGATTCCGACCCTCCCGACGATCTCATCACCTCTCTGGAGGGTTTCGGACTAAGCTCGGCCCATGCGCGCCGGCATCGTTCTCATGTGGCTCCTTGCTGCCTGTGGCGCGAAGACGGGCCTTCGCGTCTGCGAAGACGACGCATCGTGTTGCGAGCCCGAACCCGAAGTATGCAACGGGCTCGACGACGACTGCGATGGCGTGGCCGACGATGGCCTCCGCTGCTTCTTTCTCGACGGAACCCCGATCGAGGCCCTCGAAACCGCTCGCTGTGGCGAGGACTGGTACTCCTACAATCGGCCCGACAGCGAGAGCGCCAACCCCACCCCAGACATTCGGGTCTCCGGAGGCCTGGTCATCGCTGTCCAAGACGGACCGACCTGCGATGGCGCCAGCGTCGCCTTGATCACCGATTTGCCGATGGACGGCTCCGGCGGAACGCTCCTCGTCGACCTGCAGGTGACCCCTTCCGCGGCGGGACGCCTCCTCGTGTCCGACGAACCCAACGAGTGCAGCTACGATCGATCCCGAGGGATCGGGACCTGCGATTTTACCTGGCAAGGGTGCTGCACCGATGGATTCCTGATCGGCGAACTCCGATCTGACAGCTGCGTCACCCTGACCCTCAGCGGCGCAAGCGGGATCGGACGCCCCCAAGTCCACGACGGACCCGACCGCACCATTCCCCGCAACTTCGACGTGCCCATCGAAATCTGCGCCCAGATTCGCCCCGCCGCCTAGTCCCACAGACAACTCCCGGGGACGAGGTAACTTCTTTCCCCACCACGACGCGCAACCCCTCGAAATCACGCAGCGCGACCCGAAGAATCGTTACGCTCGGTTTCCTCCACTCGGTGTCCACAGCACCGACATGGCTTTTTGTGGTCCATCAACCCGGGAATACTGCCGCCGGGACTGATGCTCGGTGCGATGGGCACTCCTTCACGAAAATCGCCGAAACCTCGAGCATGCTCGGGTCCTATCCCATCACCGTCCAGGTAGTGGATTCGGGCAGCCCGCACTGCGGAGGCGATGCTCAACATTGATGTGGTTCCTGCGATCTCGATCGACACTCCGATGATTCCGCCGCGCGATCTCTGCACCACGGGTCGAGCCACGCTACGTGGCACGTCCTGCACCCAACGGGCTTTTCCGCCAACAGCGACGATTGGGACCGAGCCAACGGCCAAAGCTCTTATGCCGGTCGAGATTGTCTGCGCCGCCAAACCACCAACCCCAAAACACAGAACGCCAGTCCACCTGGTGAACCAGAAGAAGTGGTACTGCATCCGCTACCAGGCGGCGCCTCGTCGGGCTCGACATCGGCTTCGCGGATCAGGTTGTTGGTGAGGTCGGGATCGAACGGGAAAGAGCCTTGGGTATCCACACGACCAGTCGTGTCGCCGGAAAAACTTAGAGTAACGCTCGCTCCACTGGCGAGCGGCCCGAGCTCACACACCCACTCGTTGTCGAGGGCTTCGCACGCCTCGGCTTCGGGGGCCACCGGAAAGAACCTGCCGATCACGTTAGCAACCGGCTGGGGCCCGTCGTTGGTAATCTCAATCACCTCGGATTCCTCGCTCACCCGCCGAGCGCGAACGTCGGCAACTTCCGCAGACACCGTGTGAGTGCGAGGGGTCGTGGAAACATCCATGCCATTGGTGTCTTGGGCCGTGGCGGAAAGACTCGCCACC
>JBCCZL010000647.1:0-5622 GCA_039187775.1 Myxococcota bacterium | reverse complement strand
GTGGACCGGGGGCTGGCGCGCGATCCCGACGGGCGGTGGTCGGAGGCTTCGGACATGCTCCGCGCCATCGAGCGCTGCGCGCGTGGTGAAACCGTTCCCATCAACGAGACACCGACCGAGGATCGGCAGGCGCTCCGGTTTGGCCTCGCCCCCACCCTGCTGGACGATTCCGACGATGTCGCGGTGGAGCCGTCGCGGCCGCCGGTGTCGGAGCAAAACCGATCCGACCCGGCAAACCTCGAACCAAAGGGCGCCCCGCCATCGCCTCCGCTCCACCGTTCAGCGGACCACCCTTCAACGCTCGGTCCCCCGGCGGTCGATTCTGCAGCGACTCACCTATCCCCCTCCTCTACGACTCCGATGACCGTCGAACAGCTCGTGGAACGTGCGCCTCCGCGCTCCCCTTCGTGGACCCTCCTCACCGTCCTCGTGCTCGGAGCAAGCCTCCTCACCATTGCGATCTCGGGCACCGTCGCGTGGATCGTCAGCCAGCCGGAGACTCCCACCGCCGCGAATGGCCCGGGCTCGGTGACCCCGATTCCCGTACCCCTCGATCCTTCTTCTCCGGCGAACGACACCGAGGCGACTTCCTCGACCGAGCCATCCGAGCCGCACCCTTCCGCCGACAGGGAAGCCTCGGTCGCTCCATCGGAGGCCACTCTGGAGGAGGCCACTCTGGAGGAGGCCACTCTGGAGGAGGCCGCTCTACCGGAGGAGGCATCTCCGCGTCCCGCCGAGACCCCGTCCGCGGGTCGAATGAAGCAAGGCGCGCGCCCCACGATGGTTCGGCGCCCGGCGGAACCCGTCGCTCCGAACAACGACGCCCTTGGCCGGTTCATTGTTCACGCGTGGCGGCAGGGCTGCCCCTTTCCCTCGGGTCACCGCATCACGTTTCCTCTCCAGGTCAGCGCGGCGGGCGGTCGAGTGACCGGGCTCCAAATGAGCGCGCCTCCGGAGGTGGCGTCGTGCCTTCGCGGCGCACTTCAGGGCCGTTCGCTCCCCGAGGAAGCCGCCGCAGGCGCGGTCACGATCACCATCAACTCGGTTTCCGCTTGCGCCATCCCTGCCAACTCGCGGCGATTCTGCAGCGGCTGGTAGCCGCGAGAGCAGATTTCTGGATCGCCTTCTGTCGAGGCGGGTCTTGACAGTCCGCGGGCACCGAACCAGGGGAACGCCGATGCCTGAGCTTCCGGAAGCCGAACACGTTCGTCAGATCTTCGAAGACCGCGCCGTCGGCCGTACGATTCAAAAAGCGACCATCGCCAAGGATCCGATCGTCTTCGACAAGCGGTCCGCCGCGTGGGTTCGCAAACGCCTCGCCGGCCGCACGGTCGTCGCGGCCCATCGGCACGGCAAGTACATCTGGCTCGAGATCAACGAGGGCCCTCACCCCATCGTGCACCTTGGGATGACCGGAACCGTGCGCTTTCCAAACGACGAGCCGCTGCGGCTTGAAGCGAGTCCGAAGATCGTGGACCGCGCATGGCCACCTCGATTCACCAAGGTGGAGCTTCGCTTCGACGACGGTGGAATGCTCGCCTATACCAACGCGCGCCGCCTCGGACGAATCCTGTTCCGAGAGGACCCTCGGCAAGAAGCCCCGATTGGAAAGCTCGGCTTCGATCCCTGGACCGAGATGCCGAGCCCGCGCGAGTTCGACGCGCGCCTTTCACGCCGCGGCAACGCGGTCCTCAAGGCGCTCCTCCTGGACCAGAAGTTTGCCGCGGGGGTTGGCAACTGGATCGCCGACGAGGTGCTCTACCAGGCTCGGCTCGATCCGCGCCGCCGCGTGCAGAGCCTCTCCCCCGACGAAATCGCCCGGCTTCGAAAGAAGCTTCGCCACGTGATCGCGACTGCGGTCCGAGCGAACGCCCGCAAACATCAGTTCCCGAAGTCCTGGCTGTTTCATCGGCGCTGGGGCAAAGAGGCCTCCGCGAAGACCCACGAGGGCCGCGCGATCGAGTTTCTCGAAATTGGTGGTCGCACCACGGCCTGGGTCCCCGCGCTTCAGGGATAATCCAGATGACCCGACGGGAGTCGAGGTCAGCTCGTGAGATCGCCCTTTCCTTGGCGCTTGATTTCTGGGTCGCCGGACGTCAGGTCGACCACGGTGGACGGCTCGACGCCGCCCCAGCCGGCATCGAGCACCATCGCGAGGCCGGGGAACCGGTCGTCGATCTCATCGGGGTCGTTGTAGAGCTCACCGTTGAGCGTGGCGGACGTCGATACGATCGGGTTGCCGAGCTCGCGGACGAGGGCCAGCGCGACCGGGTTGTCGGGGACGCGAATGCCCACCTGCTTTCGCTTCATCATGAGTCGCTTCGGCACGTCTTTCGTGGCCTCGAGGATGAAACAGAACGGTCCTGGGGTTTCACGCTTGAGGAGCCGATAGGCGGAGTTATCGACGATCGCGTACTTCGCGATGTCGCGAAGATCGGGGCACACGAACGCGAGCGGCTGATCCTTCTTCATGCGTTTGAGCTGATAGATCCGCTCGATCGCCCGCTTCTGCATGATGTCGCAGCCGAGGCCGTACACCGTGTCGGTGGGGTACGCGATGACCTCGCCGTTTCGCAGTGCGGCGACCGCCCGGCCGATCTTGTGCGGCTCGGGATGTTCGGGATTGATTTCCAAACGCATGGGCGCGGGGCCCTTCGAGGCTAGCGGCCGTGGATGAGCTTCTTCTGCGCGCCATCTTCGAAGAGGATCTCCATCGCCCCTTCGTTGGTGGTCGCCTCCACGCGTCCCAGGCCGAACTTCTTATGGGTGAGCCAGTCCCCCACCGCGTAGGTGTGGGTCCGGTCGTAGGGAATCGCCTTCGCTCGCATCGTGATCACATCGTTCTCGTCGAGGGTCGGCTTCTTTGGCTTTCGTGCCTTTCGGACGGTGCGCTTCTTTGGTTTTTCTTTGACCTCGGACTTTGGCGGCGCAGCGGTCTTCGCGAGGCGCTGCACCCTTCGCTTCGCGTCGGAGAGGATCCGACTTCGCGGCTCGCACACGATGACCTCTTCGACCACCGGAGCCTTGCCCGCCGCGAAACATGCGTCTTCATATCGGTGGGCGGTGCGCACGATCACCGCCAAGCGCTCGGCCGCATCCACCTCTTCGGGCCCGCCGCCAATCGCTGGAAACGCGACCCGCTCGACCGAACGCTCGGCCACGAACTCCAGCGCCCGAAGCACCGCCGCCTCGAGGTCGGTCGCCGATGGCGCGGGGGCCCGCTCGGTCCCCGGCTCCGGAGGACGCGTGGCGATCCACGCAAGAAAATCACAGTGAAGCCGACCCGGATGGACCCGCGCCACCGTCTGCAGGTCCAGTTGTTCCACGCCAAGCTGGGTCCGCTCATTGTCGAGAGCCTTTCGAAGGTCGCCTCCATGCGCTTCGTTGAGGTCCCGATCCGCACCCGGGCCGGGCCACAGGCGAAGGTCCGCCGCCCCGTCGTGGACAATCGCGCCCACCCGACGAGACGAAGGAATATCGAATACCGAAGAGTTGAGGAACAGCACGTCCATGGGCGGGCGATAGTACGCCGGGGATGGAGGGGAACACCACCGAGATCGTCCAGCGCTCGCGCCTCGTTCCCGCAGCATGGAGTGGACGAACGCCCGCCTATAGGTCACATTCGGGGCCGGAATCATGAGCAACGGGTCGCCCCTTCTGGTTGTCACAGTGTTGTTGGACTCGTCCGCCCGCTCGGCGGCCATCACCCGAAGCCACGGGGATGCGATGGAGCGCGCGCTGAACGCGTCGGTCGGACACGAAACCGCGGGGATGGACCTCGCGGAGCTGCCGATTGCGAAGAACGCGTTCGCCAATCTCCGCCGCAGTCTCACCATGCCCCCGGACACCGTGGCGCTCTACGACATCTTCCCACTCAACGCGGCGCTGCCCGCCGAGGTGCAAAAGCTCGCCGGTCAGTTCCTCGCCGCCGAAGCCCTTTGGGCGCTCGAAGAACAGGGACTCCTCGGTGGCGTACCTCCGAACGAGCGATTCGACCTGCCCAAGGGCTGGAGCAAGGATCCCAAGGACATTCGCGCCAAACTCGTCGAAGCCGGAGCCAACCAGCTCTCCGAGGAGGCGATTCGGACGTTCCAGGCGATCAAGCAAAAGTGGGATGGCGCACAGCCCGCCCCCGCCGGGCCCACCGCGGGGGACGATTCCTCCGCCTCGGCCTGAGAAGACCACTTGCGGATGCGCCGGTTGTCGCACAGTCCGTAGTTCGGCCGCCTGGCGTCCCGTCAGCTATGCAGTCTTCTGAAAGCACCTCCCCGAGCCCCGTTCGTCGGTCCGTGCCCACCTTGGTGGGAGCTCCGGTGCTGGGCGAGCCCGCGCCCGCTCGGGTCCCGCGAAGGACCCTGCCGCTCGGAAGTCGCGCGCCGATACCTCGCGGCCCGACGGTGGCGCGGCCCGGCATGGTACTCGCCGGCCGCTACTTGCTTCGAAGCTCCATCGGTCGGGGCGGCATGGGCGAAGTATTCCGTGCAGAGGACCTTCTGTTTGGGACCCCCTTGGCCGGAAATGGCCGCGTCGGACGTCATGGCACACGCCGCGCAAAGTACTGCGCGATCAAGGTGCTCCGGGCCACGCGGCGGGGCTCGACCTACATGATCGACCGGCTCCGGCGAGAGGCCGAGATTCTCTCGCGAATCGAGCATCCGGGCGTGGTGGCGTTCCACGATTGGGGCGTCCTCGAGAACGGATCCGTGTTTCTTGCAATGGAGCTTCTGGAGGGGCTTACCCTCGCTCGGTTCCTCGAATCCCACACGCGGCCGACTCCGAGCGAGCTCCTGCCGATCGTGCACTCGATCTGCGAGGGCCTCGCGGCGATTCACGAAGCAGGCGTCCTGCACCGGGACCTCAAGCCGCAAAACATCTTTCTCGCGCGCAACCCGAACGGCGCGCTCCAGGTCAAGATCATCGACTTCGGCGTCGCACGCCGTCTCGGGCTTTCTCGGATCACCGTCGCCGGTCAAGTGCTCGGCACGCCCGTCTTCATGTCGCCGGAGCAGGTGCTCGGCCGGGACCTCGACGGCCGGGCCGACGTGTATGCGCTCGGCGCCATGGTGTATGCCGCCCTTGGCGGCACCTTGCCTCCGTGGGCTCGACGGCCGAGCATGCGTCAAATGCTCGAGCGGAACGTGCCTCCGCTCTCCGACGTGGTGCCGGAGGTTCCGGTCTCGGTGTCGGACTTTGTCGCGCGCTGCATGGCCGCCGACCGAGAGGAACGGCCACCGAGCGCCCCCGCGTTCGCTGCGGAATACACCCGAGCGGTCATATCGGCCTCTGCGGAGGACGAAACACTCGCGGACTGTTCTATGCGCAAACAAAGCCGCATGGTGCCGGCGATCCTGATGGGGATGATCCTCGCGAGCATCGCCGCCGGGGTCGGCTACTGCTCGGTCCGCGCCGCGGTGCAGTCAAATGTTCCGGTCAGCGGCGCCGCCGAAGCAGCACCGCTACCACGATAGCGAGGCCGATCGACGACACCGGCGGGCCGCCGGTGGCGCAGCTACAGCCCGTGTCGTTCATCACGCCCATCGGACTTGCGTCGGACGCGGCGTCGGTTCCCGCGTCCACCGGCGGAGGCGGAGGCGGCGGCATCGGGGTGGTGGCTCGAAGATC
>JBCCZL010000646.1:0-5623 GCA_039187775.1 Myxococcota bacterium | reverse complement strand
CGCGGATTCTCGGTGAGCTCCTGCGAAAGCCGGAGCGGAAGTGGTCGGTGAGCATTGTGGCGCTGGCCACGGTCATCGGAGCCCTCGGCATCATTTTTCTTCCGCGGGTGAACTTCGAATACCGGCTGAGTCGCCTCTCGACCAAGGTCGAAAACGATCGGCCGAAGATCGACATCCACAGGTCACTTCACGGAACGGCCCGAAGCCCGGTGATCATGCTCGCCGACGATTCGGAGGCGTTGGAGGATGCGGCCAATGGGCTGCGTGAACGTTATCCCGAGGGCCTGATTCAGGATGGTCCCTGGCTCGTGACGCCCCGGACGTTCGTTCCGCCCAATCAGGAAGAACGGCTCGCCTCGCTGGCGCGACTGCGAGAAGAGGTGCAGCGGGCGGAGCGCCACTCCGACGGGGAAGCGCTCGAACGGATCGAGCGCTGGAAGCCGCTGGTGAGCATCGACGAGCCGATCACGGCCCGCAGCCTGCCGATGTGGGTTCAGGAGACATTTGCCGAACGCGATGGCTCCTTCGGGACGGTGGGAATCGTGTACCCGGGCGGTGCAAGCTCCGACGCCCGGCAAATGGAAGAGCGGGCGGCGATGATGCAGAGCTGGCGAGAAGCCTTTCCGAAGGTCCGCTTTGCCTCCCTCGGCGCGATCCTCGGCGAGATCACGTCGGGCCTCCGGGCCGACGCCCCGGTGATCATCGGTCTTGCCCTGATCGGTCTGCTCTTCGGAACCCTGCTCGTCGGCCGGTCTCCGGTGCGGACCGCCCTCGTGCTCACGCCGGTGATTTTGGCGCTGGCGATGAGTCTCCTCGTGATGGCGATCTTCGATATCCGGATCAACCTCTACAACCTCGTGATCTTTCCGATGGCCTTCGGCATCGGGGTCGACGGGGCGATCTACATCGTGTGGAACGTTCGCCAGAACAAGACGACCTATCGCTGGTCCGAACTTCGGGTGAGTGCGCGTGCGGTCCTTGGCTCGACGCTGACCACCATGGCGGCCTTTGGAAGCCTCCTCATATCCAACAATCCGGGGCTTGCCTCGCTCGGACTCCTGTCGATCGTGACCCTCGCCGCCACCCTTGCCGTGAACCTCCTGTTCGTTCCCGCGGTTCTCAGCCTCATGGACTCGCGAAGAAAGGCGCGCGTGGGCAGCGAGTCTCCGGTCAATCGCTGACCGCGGGTCGGAGGTGGGCCCAGCGGAGAGTGTGCTCAGTTGGCGACCGTCGCCTTTTTCTTGCCGCCGAGGCGGGCGATCGCCGCGGTCAGCGCAAAGCCGACAATGACGAGGCCGATCGAGCCGGCGATTTGTCCGAACGAAGGGGAGAAGAACTCCGTCGGA
The DNA here is from genome assembly GCA_039187775.1 of Myxococcota bacterium. GTDB lineage: Bacteria > Myxococcota_A > Polyangia > Polyangiales > JBCCZL01 > JBCCZL01. The sequence goes on along the minus strand of JBCCZL010000646.1, from coordinate 4,277 downwards.
TATTTTTCTGGCTCGAGCTCCGCGAGCAGCTCGGCGGTGACAACCTGGCCCTTGAACTGCGAACCGATTTCGGGCGCCACCCCTTCTTGAAACGGGAACAGACCGACCACCGCGCCAACGAGGAGCCCGAGCAGCACGCCGAGGGTGGCCTTTTCGTAGCGCGCGAGGGCGAACTTGATCGCGTTGCTGACGAGGAGCACCCCCACGAGCACTCCGATGCCCACGGGAAGGACCACCGCCAGCGCAGGATCCATGGCGGCATCGACGTCGCCGGCCTTGAGTGCGTCTTTGAAGGTGTCGACGGCGGCAAGGATCGGAACGTACACCCCCATCACGAGAAGCAGGTAGCTGCCGCTCACCCCGGGCAAGATCATCGCGCTCGCCGCCGCGGTTCCCGCGAACAGCATCATCACGAACCCGCTTCGTTCCGCGCCTTCGCCGCCGGAGAGCTGGAATCCGGCAAGCGCGGCCATGACGAGAAACCCGACGACGGCGCCGATCCAAACCGCTGGGGTGGCCGGCTTGGCCATCGGCCAAACGACCGGGATTCCTCCGAGGGTGAGGCCAATGAAGATGCTGTACATCGCCCAGCGATGTTCGACGACGAGGGTCTTTACGGGGCCTGCGAAGAGGAGGATCGCCGCGAGGGCGGTGACCACGACGATCGCCAGCACGAGAAGCGATCGTCGACGGAACCTGAAGGTGCTGAGTTCTGCGATCGCCTGGATGAACTTCGGATAGACGCCCGCGGCGAGGAGCATCGTGCCGCCGCTGATTCCCGGTACGAGGTTGGCGAGCCCCATCAGCAGCCCTCCGATGGCGGACCTTGCCGCGATGATCGCCGCCGGTTCGTTCTCTCCCGGACTCGTCCCCGCGATCTGTTCCTTTTCCATCGGCGCCGTTACAGCACAAAAGGGAGGGCCGCGCCAAAACTTCCGCGGCAGGGTTCGACCCCGCGGGAGAAGTGAAGTGTTTCCGAGGGGGCCGCCGTCGTGGACGCAAGATTCAGGGCATACCGACCCGATGCGTGTGGCTGGCCCACCTCCGCTGCGTGGTCCGTCGTGTTCGTTCTAAGCGCGTGCGGCGCCGTCACCGGAGGCCGGCCGATGGACCCGCCGCGTCGGAGGAGCTTCACGTAACGAGGAGCCCCGGGGCTCGCACCCGAGCCTACTCTCCTAGGCCCGTCGCAGTCCGACCTTACCTCGCCGAGGCCCGGGGGCTTCCGCTTCCTTATCGATTCGGTGGAGAAAGGCCGCGATTCGCCGGTGTTTCGGCACCGCGGTCACTCGTTGACGACCCACCGGGATCGGGGATGGCGTCGCCGCGGGGCGCAGCGCACCCGTTCGGGGCGGCTTGCGGCTCGGAGCCAGCTGGCCGGCTCGATCGGAGTGCGGCGACCGTTTCGGTGCCGGATGCCGGGTCGAAACAATGCCGCCGGGTCGCAGTTCTGCCCGCCATAAATGAACTCGAAATGGACGTGTGGACCGCGGCTGATGCCGGTGCTTCCCACCTCGGCGAGAACTCCCCCGCGAGGGACCCGCTGGCCGGCCACCACGAAGTTCGAGCTGTTGTGAGCGTACATCGTGACACATCCGCCGGGATGAACGACGATCACCATGTTTCCGTAACCCCGAACTTCGTTGCCGGAGTAACCAACAATTCCCGGCGCGGCCGCGCGAACGTTCCAGCCGATCTCGCCGGCGATATCGACGGCCAGGTGATAGCCGCCTTCGCCCGACCCATACCCCCGAACAAACCAACCGTTGGTGACCGGCCACCGAAGGGTTCCCGGGAACTGCTGTCCGCCGGCGGCGCGCTGCCAAGCGCTGCTTACCCGGCCTCGGAGAAGGCTGCTCGCGGCGCCGCGGGTGCCGAGGCCCAGCCGGCGGGCGAGGGCGCTCGCCCGGCGCTGGGCGGGGGTTTCCCGACGGGTCACCCGGCCCCGCTGGTCCGCGCTTACTCCCGGCACGTAGAGCTGGGTCCCGGGGCGGAGCCGAGTGACTTCCTCAGTGCTCAGACCATTGGCCGCCATGATTTCGGACACGCCCACTTGGAACGCACCCGCGAGGTCCCAGATCGTCTCCCCCTCCGCCATCTCGTGACGGATTCCCCGACGCTCCCGCGGTCGTTCGGCTCGCCTTCGCTCGGCCGCCCGCACCTGCGACGGCCGAATCCCGGGAATCGCGATCGCTCGGCCCGGTCGAAAACTGCGAACGTCGTCGTCGGTAAACTCGTTCGCCGCCATGATCTCGTCCACGGTTTTGTCGTAGGTTCGCGCGAGGTCCCAGATCGTCTCCCCGTCGCCGAGGAAGTGATACGCACCGTCCTCGAGCTCTGGAAGGGCCGCTCGCTCGGCGGCCTCGGCGGCTTGGCGATCGGAGGCGGTGGGAACATCCCGGGCTTCTTCGACGCCCACGATTCGAAGGACTGCCCCTTTGCGGAGGCGCCGCACGTCCCTCGGACGGAGTTCGTTGTCCCGCATGATTTTGTCGACGGTGATGTCGTAAGCCTGCGCGATGTCCCAGAGCGTCTGTCCTTCTGCGACCTCGTGCTCGACGAACGGCTCCGGTTCGGGCTCGGGGATGTTTTCCGCGGGGTCCTCGGGGTCGGTGGGAGCCGTCGCCGAGGGCGGTTCCGGCGCTTCGTCCTCCGCGGGAGAACCGCAGGTGGCGAGGCCGAGGCAGAGCACACTGCCGGCCGGCAGAAGATGCCGGGGAGAGAGCATAGGCCGGGCTTCTAACATCAGATCGGGCGTGACGCCCGTTCTCGCCCTGAACGCCCATTCGAGGTATCCTGAGTCCCAGATGACCACCGTGACCGAGGCCGCCAAGCGGCTGATCGGGGGGGACGACGAGGAGGCACTGAAGTCGGGGGACTTGGGCCGAATCTGTGCAGATCCGTTGGTGGCGCAGCAGCTCGGCCGCCGGCTCGCGGAAGCAGCCCGCGAGATTGCGCCGACGCGCGAATGGTCGATCGAGGACCTCCGCGATGTACTCGAGGTGGCGTGCCGCGGTCCGAGCCCTGATTCGGTGCAGATCCTTGAAGGTCGGCACTTTCGAAAGCGCCTTCGTGAACAATGCGCGTTTGCCGAGCGTTACGCAGATCCATTCGCGTGCATCGTGGTCCAGCTCGGTCAGGATCGAGACACCGGGGAGTACGCCTCGGTGCTCGACGCGATCACCGATCGACTTCGGCGCACCGATATGGTCTTTCTCTACAAACGCCGGTTCGCGCTGATTCTCCCTCGCATGCGCGCTGAGGCCATCGACTCGCTTATCGAGCGGGTTCGCCGCCTGATCAATGTGGGCGCGGGGCCAAAGGCGATCCAGGATGTCGCCCGGCTCGTGTTTCCGGACCCCGAGTTTCCTGACACTCAGTCGGTATTGGACTGGGCGGAAGACCAGCTTCGATAGGACCCGTCCAGAGGCGCGATCTGGCGAAGAGGGCCTCGCGGCTGATATCGTGCACGGGTGCACAGTGGGGAGCACGAACGGGGCATTTTGATCGACGGGCGTTACCGCCTGGGCGACATCATCCGTCAATCCGATCGCTCCATCGTTTATCAAGCCGAGCACACGGGCATCCAACGGTTGGTCGAGGTGAAGACGATCCCGCTCGGCATGGCGGCGGATGGCGTGGACGCGGCCCGGCTGATCCGCGAAGCTCGCGCTGCCGGGGTGGTCGCCCATCGCAATGTGCAGAGCGTGGTGGACAGCGGCATGGATCACGACGGACGCCCGTTCATTGTGTACGAAGCTCTGGCGGGCCAAACCGTCACCGAGCTCCTGGACGAGCACCCCGACGGCCTGCCGACCGAGCGCGCGGCACCGATCGTGCTGCAGCTTCTCGAGGGCCTTGCCGCGGTTCACGCGGGAGGCGTGATTCACCGGCTGCTGGGGCCGGATAGTGTGGTGGTGATCCCCGTGGGGGGCGGGGGCAGTCTGGTGAAGCTCACCCGCTTCGACGAGGCGTGGTTCGTAAGCGACGGCGGAATCGCCGAACCTCCCCTCCTTCGACCGGCACGCCTTTTTGTGCCGCCTGAAGGGAGCGTGGCCGACGCAGCACCTCGATACGATGTGTACGCGGCCGGTGTGCTGCTCCGAGCGCTTCTGACGGGGAGAGCTGACGCAGGTCGACCGATCTCCGACACTGCGCGTCGCGCCATCGAGCGCGCGACGGCGGAGCAAGCGGAAGAGCGGTTTCCCGATGCGCAGCTTTTTCTCGAAGCGGTGTCGCTCCTTCTCGTCTCTCCCGAGGGGCCGCCACGGGAAGCGATG
>JBCCZL010000645.1:0-5633 GCA_039187775.1 Myxococcota bacterium | reverse complement strand
GCTGGTCACCGTAAGGAGGCGATCTCGCATGGGTTTTTGGTCTGATTCGAGTCCCGTTGTAAAAGGGGCCATCATCGTTGGGGCAATCGGCATCGTCGTTAGCCTCATGGTTCTTTTTTGCATTCCTCCGTTCAGCACGGACGTCGACGGGGAAACCCTCGGAAATCAGCGCGGCATCCAGGCCGGCCAACAGTAGCAGGCCCCCGCGCGCAGGCTGGGTCGTCGAAACCGGCAGTGCGGGTTTCCCCGGCTGCCGAGGCGCGCGGCTCAGGCTTCCATCGATCGTTGAAACGCGTCTCCTACGGTGACGCAGACCTCGCGTGCCTCCACTCCCCCGCCCACGAGGAGGGCGAGTGGCTCGATGTCGATTCGGTCCACCTCCGGCCGGTCTTGGAGAAAGGCGCAACCCCGCATCAATAGGTCCCGGAGTTCTTCGATCGCCTGTCGGCGCTCCGGGGTGCGGCCAAAGAGGATCAACGGACTCCCCGCGAGTCGGCCGACCACCTGCTCGAGCCGCGCCGATGAGATCGGAAGCGCGGTGTGGGTTTGGTCGCCCGACGCGACCCCATGGGGATCGGCGAACCCGAGTTCGAGAAGGACGCGGTCGTCCACCACCTGAAGATGGGCCCGGAGGAGCGCCTGGGCAGGGCGCTCCGCGCTCACCGTGACACCGAGAAGGCGTGCGCTCTCGGCGCGCGACTGTCCCAGCGTCATCAGTTGTCGAAACACCTCGCGGACCTGAGCCGCGGTACTGACGCGGGATGCCACGAGGTCCGGATGGTCCCAGATCCGAAGGTCCGGCGATGCAAGGGCGACCCGCACCGGAAAGCCGAGGCGACTCGCCTCCGATGCCGCACGGGACGGACTCGTGCAGAGCTCTTCCACCGGCATATGGACGCCGTAGGGTCGGAGCGCGGCTTTGCTGGCCGGGTCGCTCAGTGCGCGCGGGGGTCCAAAAAGCACATCGAGTACCTCTTGGCTCGCGACCCTATCGATCACTCGCCCAGGGGACGGGGGAATGATGTCGGCGGCGCGGAGCGCGGCGACCGCGGCCGCCACATCTCGAGGTTCCCCTACCGGCACGGTGGCGTCGGCCCCTTGCCAATCAAGGAGGCCCTGATCGCCGCGGACGAGCTTGCCGCCCCCGCGTTCGCCTTCACAGATCCGCTGAAGGCGAGCGCGGTCGCCCGCCGGCAACGTCCGCACCGATGCCCGCCAGGGTCGGCGTGCGCCTGCCGTCGACAGCGCGATCACCGAGAGCAGGGGCCCGACTTCGTTGACGGCGCAGACGCCGACGTCCGAAGCGAGATCGATCACCGCAAGCTCGCTTTCCGCCTCTCCGATGATCGCGACGGCGATGAGGGCGCCACTCCGCTGCGCGGCCCGGCCTATCTCGAACAGCAGGGCCGCCGACGGGGCTTCTGCGGTGAGCCAGCCGGTGGGCCGGCCCTCTCCGAGGGAAACCCCGATCTCACGCGGATCCGAAGACACCTCGATGTCGACCGATACCCGCAGTCGTTCGGCAAGGGTCGACGCTTCGACCGCCAGCTCGGGACCGTCCGCGAGCAACCGCCAGGTCACCGCGCGCGTCGCTCCGTGGCTGGCCGGACCGACGCGGCAATGAACAGATAGCGGTTCCCGCGAGGCACGAGCACTCCGCGGATTTCGACACGGCTTCCGATCGGGACCTGGAGCAACGTGGCGATCGTCGCATCGTTCTTGGCCACGAAGATTGGCACGCGGGCTTCCCGGGTCCGAAGCTGAATCGCCGCCGTGCCGGTCAGGCCAGCGTTAGCGGCGAAGTCGTCGAACTGAGGATCGATCGCGACGAGCACATCGACCATCCGCAGGAGCCGACCGGTGTGTCGCTCGGGAAGCACCGCGATCGCGCGCGGCGGCACCAGGGCCCCACTGGCGTTCCCGTGGGACTGGAGCACCGCGAAGGGATCGGCGGACTGACCGGCGGCGGGCGTGCTCAACGCGAGAAGGAGGAATCCCGTGGCGAGCGTGTGTCCCGGGAGCGGGAACCGGCCGCGGAGTCGCATCGATCGGAGGGCCATGGACGGGCAGTGTAGCGGAGCGAACCCGCGTGCCGAAACTTCCGGAGAGCGGTTGCCCGGCCCGGCGACCAGTTCCAGATGGAGCCTCGGCCATGATATCGTTGCCCGGTGAAACGCAGGAAACACCTCGTTTCGGGCACCGTGTGGATCGGAGTTGGCCTCCTCGTCCTGCAGTTCGCGGGTCCTGTCGCGGCCCAGGAAGAGCCGGAAAACCCCGACGCCGCCCGGGACGCCCGCGCCCACTTCGAAGCGGGGATGGGGCACTACGAACAGCGACGCTTTCGGGAAGCGATTCGCGAGTTCCGACTCGCCGATGCGCTCGTGCAGAGTGCGGATCTGAGTTTCAATATCGCCCGTGCCCACGAGGCGCTCAACGAGTTTGCCGATGCGGTGGTCGCTTACCAGGAATACCTCCGACGCCGTGTCGACCCCCCGGACCGGGCTCGGGTGGAGGCCTTGATCGAGGATCTCACCAGCCGGGCCGAAGCCGCGCGGCTGGCCCGGCAGCGGCGTCCCACCACCGGCACCGTCGAAGTCGAAAGTAGCCAGTCGGGTGCGGCGGTGCAGGTGGGGGACCAGGCGATCGGCCAAACTCCGATCGCGGCCCCGCTTCGGCTTGCGCCGGGCGAATATCGCTTGAGCGTGACGCAGGACGGGTTCATTCCGTTCGAGTCAGAGGTCCAGGTCGACGCGGGCGGAGCGGTCGCGGCATATGCCCGGCTCCGTCCCCAAACGGAGTATCGGGCGGTTCGAGGCAACCGGATATTTACGTGGATCGTCGGCGGGCTAGCGATCGCCGCGGCGGGAGCCGGAATCGCGTTCGGCGTGATTTCGTCCAATCAAGAGAACGATGGCGACTTCGACGCCAGCCTCGATTCGGCCACGATCTCGGATGTGTTCGTGGGTTCGGCGATCGCCCTCGGCATTGGTGCGGTCCTCCTTTATTTTTTGGAGGGTCGGTCGATACAAACCGAAGAGGTCACTCCGCCATAAGCGGAGACCTTCACTTGACCGGCGGCTTATCCGGGTGATATCCACGATTTTGTTGCGAAAGCAGCGCGCCGACCGGGAGGGAGCTGCTGTGGCCAGCCACGCGCTGGGGAGAAGGCTATGCGGCTGAAGATCATCGCCGGAAACGTTGTGATCGTCTTGGTTTTGGGCCTGGTCGCCTTCTTGGCGGTCAAGAGTCAACTCGAAGCCGGGCTATCGTCGGGAGTCACCGAGCAAATCCAGAACGACGCCACGCTGTTCCGGCGGTCCTGGCAGCTCTCGGGCCTCAACTTTGTGCAGCAGGTCAACGATCGCGCGGCGAGCCGCGAGGTTCGCGACGCGTTTAGTGGTCTCGACCTCGAACGACGAAGGACCCGCACCCACGAAGCGGCGAACCGCGTGGCCCAGTGGTTCCGCGATCCCGCACGGCGCGGTCAAGTACCCCACGCGGTCGCGATCGTCGATCAGCGGGGCAAGGTCATCGCCCGAAACGGCGACATCAACCAGTGGTTCGAGCGCACGCTCGGCCGAGAGATCCCGGCGCTCCGGTCCACCCTCGAGGATCAAACCCCCCGAGCCGACGTGTGGCAGAGTCGCGATGACCAGAAGCTCCTCCTCGTCGCGGTCTCGCCGATCGAGTCCGCCGAGGGCGGAAGCTTGGGTGCGCTCCTTGTCGCATATGAGCTCTCCGATGGCTTGGCGAAGGCGGAGGCTGAGCTTCTCGGACGAGAAGTAGCTTTTGTGGTGCCCGATGCGATCTACGCGTCGTCGTTCGAGGAGCAGACGCTCCGGAGTGAAATGAAGGAGCACCTGTTTGGCGATCAGTCCGCGTCGACGGAAGCTGCGCTTTCGGGCTCCGCGCAAAGTGCGCCCTGGCGAACGACGCTCGGAGGGGACGACTGGGTCGGAGTCACCGTGCCGCTTCCCGGCGCGAGTTCGGTCCAGGCGGCGTACGTGGTGGCGCTCAACGCCTCCGAACGAAGCGCCCTTGCTGGCGCAGCCAACCTCGTTCTCTATATGACGATTCTCGGAGTGCTCCTCGTCATCGTGTATGGCTTCATTATCGGCACGAGCTTCCTCAAGCCGCTCGAGGCGATCGAGGAGGGGGTTCTCGCCGTCATCAACGGCCGGACTGACCTTCGCATCGATACCAACAGCGCGGAGTTCGGGGGCCTTGCCTACCGCATCAATCAGCTCATCAATGTGTTTACCGGGGTGGCCGAAGAGGACGACGAAGGGCGCGTGTCGAGTCCGCCCGGCTCGGCGCCCCAAGGGCCGAGCTGGAATGACAACGCGTTCAGCGGCGGAGAAGCGCGAGGCGCCGCCCCGGCGGGAGGCGGCAGCGCGAGCGCAGCGGGCCCGGTGGACGACCCGAACGTCGCGGCTCAGCTTTCGGCGGAACCGGAGGACGCATACCTGACCCGCGTGTACGGCGAGTATGTCGCGGCAAAAACTGCGGCTGGCGAGAATGTCGCGAATATTCCGGAGGAGCGGTTTAAGCAGCGGCTGCAAAAGCAGGGCGCAGCCCTCGCCAAAAAGCACGGGGTGCGAATGGTACGTTTCCAGGTAGAGTCGTCGGGAGCTCTCCGACCGGTCCTCATCCGGTAGTCCGCGGCTCCGGCGGATTGTCGACCACGCTATTGGCGAGCAGAGCTCAGGAGAGCTGAACCATGGGAATCTTCGACCTCTTTGCACGGAAGGGACCAGGGGCGGTCCGCAAACACTCAGCCCGGGCCGCGAACAGGCGGGCCCAGAACCCTGACCGCTGGGAATCGATCCAGTGGCTGGCCGAGCAGGGCACCGAAGAGACGGTGACCGCGTTGCTCCAGCGTTTCACCATCCGCGTGACTCCGAGCATCATCGATCAGGAAGAAAAGGATGCGGCGTTTCAGGGAATCGTTGCTGCCGGTGATGTCGCGGTGGCGCCGATTAAGCACTTCATTAAGTCTGCCGATTCGATCAGCTGGCCACTGAAGGCCCTGGAACAGCTTCTTCCGGCGGATGAGGTGGTCGGGGTGCTGCTCGAGCTTCTCGCCGACCTCGACACCGAATACGAACGCGATCCGGAAAAGAAGATCCAGGTCGTCGCGTATGTCGAGGATCGACAGGACCCGCGCATTCTTGAGGCGGTGCTTCGGTTTCTCGACGACATGGACGAAACGGTGCGGTTCCATGCCGTCGGCGCCACGCTGGCGCAGGACAACTGCGGCGAGGGGAGAGAGGCGCTGATGACCGCGCTGCTCCGGGAGGAGTCGGTCCGCGTCCGGGCTCGAATCCTCGATGGTTTTAACCACGAGGAGTGGCCCATCGGTGATGAGCATCGTGAGGAAGTGCGAAAGGCGCTTCCCGACCGATATGCTCTCGACCCTGCGGGGCTGGTTCGAAAGAAAGACTGACGCCCTCCGGACGCTGTCGATGGCCTCCGCTCTTCCGGCTGAAAAATGTAGCGATGTCCCGAGAGCGCACCGACAAAATCGGCGGCCTGTCGTTTTGGCTGCTTGTTCTTTCGCCGGAAGAGCGGAGGCCATCGACAGCGTCCGGAGGGCGTCAGTCTTTCTTTCGAACCAGCCCCGCAGGGTCGAG
>JBCCZL010000644.1:0-5645 GCA_039187775.1 Myxococcota bacterium | reverse complement strand
CTCAAGCAGAAGCAGGGCGATGCCGCTCGCTACCTTGGCCAACGAGCCAACCTCTTCGACCTCCGACGCACGGCCGCGGTGCTCAACCTCGAGGTAATCCACCACGCGCTCGCGGAGGCCGCGTGATCACAGTGGTTTCAAACCGATTGGTGCTCTAGCAGGCTAGTGGGCGTAGCCCAGCGCTTCGAGCTGGCCTCGGAGCGTATCGTCCATTCGGACCTCCCCGGCGCGGAGCTGCACACCTCGGCCCTGGTTGGCGCTCATCCAGTTGCCTCGGTCCGTCGACCCGAGGAACTGGCCGGAGTGAATCCGGAGATAGCGGGCGGCGATCGGCCGGTCGGTCAGGTCGAGCTGGTTCTCCTCCCCCGGGTCCTGCCCGAGGTCAAAGATCGAGGTGGTGAGGTTGCCTCGGACGATGAACTTGAAGTTTGCGGATACGGTGACCCTTCGCTCATCCTGAAAATCGCTGAATGCCATCTCCGGCACTGCCCGACGGCCGCCTTGCATCAGCGGCACGAGCGAGCGGCCCTCGGCCGCGGGAAGGGCCCGCACCCCCGCGAGCTCCACGATCGTGGGGCCGATGTCCATGGTGCTCACCGTGTCCGAAACCCTCCCTGCCGAGATCGACTCGGGATAGTGAACGATGAGCGGCACGTGAAGAAGCTCTTGGTACACCGAGTGCCCGTGACCCCAGGACCCGTGCTCATGGAACTCCTCGCCATGATCGGAGGTGAACACGAGCACCGTGTCTTCCCAGACGCCCAGGCTCTTGAGTCGCTCGATGAACCGGCCGAGCTCCACGTCATGCTGGGTGATCTCTCCATCGTGGAGCGCTTCGAGCCGGCGCACGTCGCTTTCGTTAAATGTGACTCGCGGTGGGTTCCGCTTCGCGTCGTGCAGAAGATCCGGCGTTGCCCGAGGCCGCACCTGTCCGGTGTAGTCCGTCCGATTGTCGTACATCCGAAGATACTGGTCGCCCGGGTCGTAGGGCACATGGGGGTCGATGGGCTGCACGTAGAGAAAGAACCGCTCGTCCTTGTGGGCTTCGGCCCAGTCGCCGGCTTCGCGAAATACATTCGATGCGTCGCTCGAGCCTTCTTCGCGAATGAAGTTGCGATACCGATCCCACCCCTGGTCAAACCCGAAGCGGTCGGAGACGTAGCCATTGGCAATGAACCCAGCGGTGGCGAAGCCGTTCGCCTTGAAGTGCTCGCCGAGCATCAGCGCGTCCCCACTGAGAATCGCATCCTGAGTACGCGCCCCGTGGGTCACGGGGTGAAGCCCGGTGAGGATCGAAGCGACCGACGGCTTGGTCCAGTTCTCCGGCGACTGCGCCGTTTCGAACACTACGCCGTTCTCCGCAATCGAGTCGAGGACCGGCGTCTGCACGCGCGACCGCGGGTTATAGGCCCGAAGTTTGTCCGCGCGGAGCGTGTCGGTGAGGATCACGATCACGTTCTTCGCACGGTCGATCTCGCGCGTCTCGACGGGTGGCGTGAGAAGCGACAACGCGCTCCAAGCGATCGTACCCGCGCCATCCCCCGGGGCCGCTAGCTCGATCCGCACGACCTTCCCGCCGTGCGAAGACAGATCGACGACCTCGTCGTGCCACTCTCCCCCAACCTGCTTCGAAAACACGCGGCTTTCATTGCCCCCCTCCGGCGTCACCGTCACGGTGGCCAGCGCTTCGCCTTCGCCGACGTGCCCAACCCCGAAGCCGAGCTTGCCCGATCGCGGCACCTCGAGGTGAAATCGGAAGGTACTGTTGCGGGGCATGACCGTCGCCTGACGACCCACCTCATCGAGGGTCACCTCGGAGACCAGCCGGTTTGGCCGAAGTCCGGACAGATCCGCATCAGGCGTGCTTGGCCCGATTCGAGCGCTATCGATCGCGACCGACACGTCCTCTGCACCAACCCGGCGGGCTCCTCCGAAGGTCAGGAGTAGGTAGTTCTCACCACGCCGAACGTGCTCTTCCGGAAGGCGAAAGTCGACGTCGCGAAACCCGTTCCCCTCTTCGAAGAACACCGACTGGATCTGTTCCCCATTGATGTACGGTGTCAGCGCCTGGGTGCCGATCGGCTTGAGCCGAAGCCGAACCGTCAGCGCCTCCGCCGCATCGGAGTGAAAGTAGAGTCGGGCTCGCCGCCCCGCATTCGCAAAGGTGACGTCGCCCTCGGTTCCCCGTGTCCCCCAGCCGGAGCGCCAGTCGCCAACGGTATATTTCGCCTGCGCCGCGGTTCCGAGATCAATGAAGAGACCGTGGTGATGGATGTCGGCGAGATGCACGCGAGTGAGAAGGTCCGTATGCACCGTGAGTTCTCCAAAGGCCTCTGGGCCACTTCCGGGACTCCGGGCATCGTCGTCACACGCTGTCGCGAGCAACAGAGAAAGCGCAATCCAAATTCTCACCGGCCGACCTCCGTGCATGTAGGGCCTCTCTTTGCGGCTAACACACGGCTGAGCTCGACCGCCAATTTTCGGCACACTGCATGCGGCGCACGATATCCTCGACCGCATGGATACGATGCAGCCCGAAAGAGAGTCGGATTCGGAACGCCCTCCCGAGCGTCACGGCTGCGTGACCGCGTGGCTCGTCTTCATGATCGTCTCCAACGTCCTCATCAGCATCGCGTACATCCTTGCCAAGGAGTTCTTTCTGGAGACGCTTCCCGGGATCGACCCGTGGATGCTGTACGCGCTCGCCGTGATCGGTCTCGTGAATGTCGCTTGCGCAGGTGCGCTCCTACACTGGAAGAAGTGGGGGTTCTACGGGTTCGTGGTGACCACCGTAGTGGTGTTCGGCATCAACCTCGCAGGCGGACTCGCCCAGCAAGCCATCGGCGGTCCCATCGGGGTGCTCGTGCTTTGGGTGGTGCTGCAGATCAAGGCCGGCGACGTGAAGGCGTGGGATCACCTCCGCTGAACCCCATCCGCTCTCGGCGAGTGTTCAGGGGCTATCGGTGGCCGGGGCCGAACCGGTGGGCTTGTCGTTACTCGCCACTGACTTCTTGGCAGCCTTCTTCGCGGCTTTCTTGGTCGCCTTCTTCGCGGCTTTCTTGGTCGCCTTTTTCGCGACCTTCTTGGTGGCCTTCTTCGCAGCTTTCTTGGTCGCCTTCTTCGAAGTCTTCTTCTTCTTGCTGGCGGCGCGCTTGGTCGGCTTCTTGGTCGGCGCCTTCTCGCGCCGGAGCTGAAGCAGCTCCTGGGCCCGTTCGGGAGTGATGGTGTCCGGATCGTCGCCCGTGCGAAGCGATGCGTTCGTATCGCCGTCGGTCACGTAGGGCCCGAATCGACCCTCCCGGAGCGTGATCAGCTTCTCGGAGACCGGATCGTCGCCTAGCTCTTTGAGCGGCGGCTTCGCCGCGGCCCGGCGCCCACGCCGCGGCGGTTCCGCGAGGAGCGCCAGCGCTTGCGGCACCGTCACGGTGAAGATCTCTTCCTCTTCCTTGAGGCTCCGCCGATCCTTGCCGCGCATGATGTAAGGGCCGTAGCGGCCGTTCGTCGCGGTGATCTCTTCGCCGGCGTCGTCCTTGCCGACAAGCCGCGGGAGCGAAAGGAGCTTCAGTGCGTCCGCCAACGAGAGGTCCTCGGCGTTCATCGCCGACAGGAGCGACGCGGTCTTCGGCTTGTCTTCGCCGTCGACCACCTCCCCAAGCTGCACGTAGGTGCCAAACCGCCCGCTCCGAAGATACACCGTCTTCCCCGACTCGGGGTCGGCTCCGAGCTCACGATCTCCGCTTGGGGCTTCGAGAAGCTCGGTGGCCTTTTCTAGATCGAGCTGCGCCGGGGGAAGGTCCTCGGGGATGCCCACGGTATCTTCCCCGCGCTGCAAATATGGCCCATAACGGCCGACACGGACGGCGACCATCCGGCCCTCCGAGTCCTCGCCCAGCGGCAGCGTATTGATCGCACGGGCGTCGATCGCCTCGAGCTCTCGCGCCACCAAGTCCCGAAGGCCGACCCCCGCACCATTCGAAGGCGTCCCGTTCTGATTCGCCGGCGCGTCTCCGCCGAAATAGAACCGCTTGAGGTACGGAACGGTCTTCTGCTGCCCCTGCGCGATCTCGTCGAGTTCATCCTCCATGCGGGCGGTGAACGCGTAGTCTACGAGGTGGCCAAAGTGCTTTTCGAGGAGCGTCACCACCGCCAGGGCCTTGTAGGTGGGAACCAGCGCATTGGCTCGGCGCCACACATACCCGCGGTCTTGAATCGTGCTGATCGTGGACGCGTAGGTGGAGGGCCGTCCCACCCCGAGCTCTTCGAGGCGCCGAACCAGCGTCGCTTCGGTGAACCGGGCAGGGGGCTGGGTTTCATGCCCCTCCGCCTTCACCTCTTCCGCGTTCACGCCCTGCCCCTCCTCGAGCGAGGGCAGGTGTCGCTCGCGTTCACCGAGTTCGGCGCTCGGCTTTGCGCTTCCTTCGACGTAGGCACGAAGGAACCCCGGGAACGTGATCGTAAGCCCACTCGTGCTCAGCTGAACCTTTCGGCCATCGGCAAGGGTCGCTTCGATCTTCACCGCCATGCGCTGACCGCGCGCGTCGGCCATCTGCGAGGCGATGGTGCGCTTCCATACCAGCTCGTAGACCTTGGCCTCGTCCGGATGCAGGCCCGGAATGTCCTGAGGCCGCTTGAAGTCCGTTCCCGCCGGTCGGATCGCTTCGTGCGCTTCCTGTGCGTTCTTGACTTTGTTTCGGTAGAGGCGCGGCTCTTTGGGCACGTACTCGGCGCCGTAGAGGCGCTGAATCGCGGCGCGGGATCCGGTGAGGGCCGCTTCGGAGAGCGTTGTGCTGTCCGTTCGCATGTAAGTGATGAAACCCGCTTCGTAGAGGCGCTGCGCCGCCCGCATGGTGCGCGACGTGGAAAACCGAAGCTTTCGCGACGCTTCCTGTTGAAGCGTCGACGTCATGAACGGCGCCGAGGGCTTCCGGGTGTACGGCTTCTGCTCCACCGACGTCACCCGGATCGTCGCGGTCTCGAGGCCTTTGGCGATCGCCGTGGCGTCGGCCTCGTTCAGGAGCAACGCATCCGGGTTCTTGAGCTTGCCGGTAGCGTCGTCGAAGTCCTTGCCCTGCGCGATCCGCTTGCCGTCGACGCTCACGAGCTTGGATGGAAACCGCTCGCCCTCGGCCGAGAGCTCCGCGTCGATGTCCCAGTAGGTCGCGGACTGAAAGCGCATCCGCTCGCGCTCACGCTCCACGATGATTCGCGTGGCAACGCTCTGGACCCGGCCTGCCGAAAGACGAGGCATGACCTTCTTCCAGAGCACCGGGGAGACCTCATAGCCGTAGAGCCGGTCGAGGACCCGGCGCGCCTCTTGAGCGTCGACGAGGTTCCGATTGATGTCTCGGGGGTTTTCGATCGCTTCAAGGATCGCGGACTTGGTGATCTCGTGAAACACCATCCGCTTCACCGGCACCTTCGGCTTGAGGACCTCCAAAAGGTGCCAGGCGATCGACTCGCCCTCACGGTCTTCATCGGTCGCGAGGAGGAGTTCGTCAGTGTCCTTCAGAAGATCCTTCAGCTTCTTGATGTGCGCCTTCTTCTCCGGGTCGACGTCGAAAACGATTTTCGGCCGCTCTATGTCGTCGACCCGGAGAAGAAGGCGCACATCAAGAAGCTGAAGGATCTTCTGAAGGACACTGACG
>JBCCZL010000643.1:0-5664 GCA_039187775.1 Myxococcota bacterium | reverse complement strand
TGCGAAAGTGCTGGATTCCCGCGGACCTCGGACTGGAAGACGCCACAGCGGTACTCGACGTACCGCGAGGACGGCTGGAGGGAGAAGGCCGTGGGAATGCGGTGCTTTCGGGCGCGAGACACGCCGACTGGTGACCGATGCGGGCTAGAGCGAGAAGTGACGGGGAAAGCCGCCCAGGCGGCGCGACGCGACGTGTTTCCGTAGACATTTGGCGGTTCACCTCGTTAGGTCTCAACGATGAATGCCGGGATGAGTCCGAAGGGGAGGTACTCGTCCACTTTGGCCCGAAGGCCGTCCATGCGAATCGGAGTGCGAAGACTGGAGAAGGCGCCCATTTCGCTCGTGTCCTCGGCGCCGCGGAGAATCGACGATGGCGCCGCTTCACTGAGCTGGGCGTAGCCGGGGTCTCCGAAGCGACGCGACACAAAAAGCGACGCGCTGCTTTGTAGCCAGTGGGCCTCGTAGGGCCGGGGAAGTCGACTCGCGGGCGGGGCCGCACTGAACCGGAAACAGCCATCTTGGGTATTGGTCACATCCACAGTCCCGGTGACGATAGCCTCAGAGGCCCAGAGCCGTTCGACGTCGACTACGCCGAACACGGTGCTTCGATCAAGATGAAGCTCGTCGTTTGGGTGATCGATGCTCGGGCCGAGGGACCGATCGCCGTCGACCACCGAGTCCTGAACGACTAGCCGATCCACGCTTCCCGAGGGCTCCACGAGAATGTTCGCAGTCATCGAGCGCTCCACCCGCAGTTCGTCGATCGACGCTTCGATGCGGAGAGGGACCGGGAGAATCGGGTTTCCATCGGTGTCCCTTCCGCCGGGATCGAGGGTGCAGTGTCGGAGCACCACCGATCGGAAAGAACCGCGAAGGACCAGGCTTCCGGGAGCCGCGATGCCAAACCACAACCCGTCGAGGACGAGCTCGGCGTCGGTTCCAAGGGAGGTGAACTCCAACGTCGATGCGAGGCGAAGATACGGGCGCTCAAAGTTCGCCGCTTGAAAGATCAGCCGATCAAACGGCGCCGGGTTGGTCACGGGGCCGTAGGTCGCGCTGTCGGCGATCTCCGTCACCCCATCGGTGGAGAAGTTGCCGGCCACGATGGGCCCTCCCGCGGCGCCCGCGATCGGCACTGTCAGATCCGCGGGGCCGAGGCTAGCCCGGCGGTCGTAGCCGCCGGCACCAAGCGGCCCCGGCGCACCGTAGTGATAGGTTGCTCGGACTTCGATCGAGCTCGGAGGCGGGCTCGAAAGTGCGAAGCGGCCTCGTTCAGGGTCGACAATGACCACTTTGCCTGGTGCAGTAGCGGTCCAACCATCGAGGTTTCCTGCGGCGACGCCTTCTCTTGAAATCGGGTTGCCTGCGACGGGTTCGACCCTCAGCGCGCCAGGATACAGTGCGTGGAGCCCGCTCGCTTCGACGAGGGCTTCCTCGCGGATAGTCGCGAAGGTTGCCGGAGCAAGGAGCTCGGCGGCGTTTGCGAATGAATCAAAATGCTCGCGCAACGCCACTTCGCTTCGGAACCGACGACCGACGACCGTGCGAAGCTCGGCTTCGGCCCCCACGCTCAGCCCAGCCTGGACCAGGTCTGCGACCAGACCGAGGCCCACCCTGAACTCCGCGTGGCCGAGGAGGCGACAGGGCATGGGGGCAGGCAGCTGCCAAGGGAGCGCGGAACGCCACTCGTCCCAGTCGTCGAGTCGACGACGAGGCATGAAGAGCGGAACGTCGCGACCCGACGGGTCGAAGGTAAAGGACTGACCGTCGGCACGGACAAAGGGGGCGACGCCATCCATCGGAATCGAGCGCATTCGAAATAGATGGAACGCGACCTTGGGGATGTTCCGAACTCCGTCTTCACCGCGGGTGCGTCGAAGGTCGGGCGTGTGCGCGTATTCGTCGAACGGCCCGCGCTGGGCGGCGGCCCCGCGGGCCGATCGGAGGTCCGCCGTTCCGCCACGGGGGGTGTCGGAGAACCGTCCGAGCCTGGCGGCTGGCGGCGCGTCGAGGCGGTGGGGGCTCCGCGCGAGACACTGAAAGCTCTCCACGACTTTGCCTTCCCACCCCGCGATGTCGCTGATGAGCTCTTCGAGAACTCGAACCGTTCCTTTGCGCCGCCGGTAGTAGATCGTCTTTGCGACGTCGACCCGCCGACCGCGGGGGTTCAGCGCAGAAACGAGGCGGGTGCCGAGAAGGTCCGCGAGGTAGGGGATCGCCCAATCGTCGGCCGTTTCGGCAAACGCATCTTCCCAGACCCGGTCGCTGCTTCGTCGGCCCACCGCGGCCTGCGTCGCGAGGATCTCCACAAGCGCGCGCAGGACCCCTGGTGCTTCTGCGATACCGTCCTCATGCCGATAGATCGGCGGGATGAGCTCCCAGATTTTCTCCGCGTAGTAGCGCTCGAAGCCGTCCTGAGGGTCAGCCATGGCTCGGACTCCCGGATACGGTCAGTGCGACGTCGTAGTACTCGCCCGCGTTCGAGGCCACAGCCCAGCTCGTGAACGGCTGGCTGTTCAGGTGAACGCTCCGCACGCCGATCGCTCCTTCCACCTTCATCACCTCGGCATACAGCACGCTCCGGTAGAGCGGCGCACCGATACCGATTCTTGCCGGTACAAGGGGCGAGTACGGAGAAGTGAGCGTGGCCTCGACCGCCTCGCTGACCGCGTCGGGCATGAACCGCGGATCCACCTCCACATCCAGATGCATGACGAGCGGCTTCTTTGTGGCTGGGACGACATCGATTGGAGTCGAAGGATCGGCGATCGCGCGAAGTCGCTGCGTGATGATCGGATCGAGGCCCCCTCCGCCGATATAGAACACCTTGGCCACCGGACGTTGGCGAACCCCGTCCCACCGCCATTCGGCTTTGGCGGCAATGACGTCCGGCACTCGTGATGCGGCGGCTTCCAGGTCCAGAATGGAGACCGCCCGACCCAGGAGCAGCGCGGTTCGAGGGACCGCCCGACGCATGTCCTCCCCCGACTCTCGGTCGGCGCCCCCGGCGGCTGCCACCGGGTTGGCGAGACCACGGAGGCCTTTGACGCCTTTGACGATTTGCCGAATCGAGCCGGCGGGCGGGCTCGCGCTTCCTGCGCCGAAACGATAGGCCGCGAGGATGTTGTCGACGCCAGTCGGCGGGCGGGCTCCCCGAAGGCCGTTGCCGAAGAGCACCCAGCTCGCGTCCTCGTCGTCCTGTCGAACGACGAACACCTGCGCATTGGGGCCTTGGCCGTAGAACGTCCGCACTTCTTTCCACGCGACCCCGGAGACCCACACGCGAAGGGTGCTCTCGATGCAGGAGTCGTTCTCGGCGGTGGGGGAGTTCACGTAGGTCAGTGGGCCCTTCTTCAGCTTGAACCGCTGAAAGCTCACCGCCGCATTGCCGCTGCCGAGAATCTCCCGAGCGACCGTCTCTCCACGGGTCGCATCGACAACGTTTCCGAACGCCTGCACCGGATGCAAAAGGTCGGGCGCCCATTCGTCGTCGGGGTTTTTCTGAATCTCGCCCCCCACCGTATCGAGCGTCCCTCCGATCTCGACCCCCCGCGCTTCGTCGTCGCGCAACAGAAAGCGCTTGGGATTCACCGAGGACGCCGGCCCCACCCGGACTCGTCCAACCCGGAGCGGATCGGAGGGCGTGAGGAGTGGCCGAAGAGGCAGCACCGGCTCGCCCGCGCTCCGAAACCCGTAGTGCACTTGGATGCGCTTGAGATCGGTCCACGACGGTGGAAGAAAGCCGTGCAGCTTGACGGCGCTGAATTCGGACTTCACCGGCGGAGTGGTCACCGACTGACCGTTGACGGTGAAGGACCCACCGGGCGCCACGGTATCGAGCGTCTCGAAGCGTGCGACGACCTTTCGCCATCGACTCTGCGTTCCGTAGGTGAGGATCACCGGGTCTCCACCGTTGAGGTCTCGGTAGACCCCGTCGAGGACAAGGGTGTGGGTCGCCTCCACGGCCGGGTTCTGACCCACACCGAAGAGCCGAACCCGTGCGCTCCGCGTCGGCCGCAGGATGCGCGTGTTCTTCGGGCCGATCGGCCAGTCGGCGGTGAACGGCTGATCGAAAGACACTTCGACGTAGCGGTTGCCGTCCTCGCCGGTCACGTTCCGACGAGCAGTCACGGTGCGTCGGAACATGGGAGGCCCGGCGGGCTCTGCGGCTGCCGGGAAGGGCTCCGGCACCGGCTGCCAGGGAAACGCGGGTGCGATTTGGAGCAGGGCGGGGTCGAACGAAGCCACCGCGAGGTTCGGGTTGGATGACGAGGTCGCCGCAAATACGGCCTGCTGGATGAACTGCACGAGGAATCGCCCGAGCTCCACTCCGATGAGCACCACGTCTCCCGGATGCACGGTGACCGTCCCGGGCTTTAGGAGCATCGAATCCACGGGCTTGTCGAACTTCGTCGGACCGACCTTGGCGACGGTGAAGCGATTGATGCTCGAGTGAATCTCCGCCGTCGCGTCCAGCTCAAAGACCTGGGGTGGCTGGCCGTCAAACGCCCCCGACCGGAAGGCGGTGCCTTGCGGGATGGACGCTCCGGCCCGGGCGTCGGCGAGCAACCCGAGCCGTACCGATGCGGCCACCGCTGGTCTCGGGACGTAGCCGAGGAGCCCGGCGAGTCTTCGTACGGAGCTTCGGAGACGTGCGGTGCGCAAGTAGGCTTCGTCGGCGTGGACCTTGTCGTAGAACGCGCGAAGATCGCAGATGTAGGCCCACAGCTCGAGCAGCATCACGCCGTAGTCCGCTTCATCGCGTCCGCTCCAGCCAAGGAGCGAACTCTTCTCCGGGATCTCGGCCAGCATGGCGGCACGGAACTCCGAAAACCCCGCGATCTGTCGCGGGAGCGAGTCGAGACCGGCATCGATGGCGAGCGTGTCAGGAAACTCGCGGTCGTCGCAGGGACAGTTCACTATGCTCCCCCGTCGGTTTCAATGCGGAGCGAGCCCTGCTCTGGGGCGGATCGGTCGTTCATCAGCCGGACCACGACGTCGTCGCCGGGGTCGTAGTGGGATTCATCGAAGAGGCGCCAGCCGAACCAACCTCGTCGACGAATCATGATGTTCTCCACTGCTCGAATACCGGGCACCTGCTGGATCGCGCCTTCGAGCTCGCTCCGGTCAAGGAGGGTGCCGAAGCTGAACCGGTCGGGATGGAAAAACGGCAGCGGCTCATCGGCGCGCGGTGGACCGGTGAGCACCGAATGCACCCGCGCGATCGCCTCACCGCGGTAGCTCGTCGGCTCAAGGCATAGGGTGATCACTAGGTCGATGTCGGCGTAACGAGGCGATCGAACGATGACCTCGCGCCCGGTCTGTCGAAACCGATCCTCTTGCGCTTGCAGCGCATCCTTCTGTTCGTCGACGAGCGTCACCGCCCCCTTGGGGTCCGCGGTCACGAAGGCGGACAGCCAGCTCCCGGTCCAGCGGAATGTCGCCCCCGCGCGCTGGACCCACGGCAATCGCTCCGCGGCTTCGCGATAGTCTTCGGGTCGCACCGCGCGGTAACTTACAGCTTGAAACTCCTCCGGAGCGTTCTGTTTGATCGACGCGTGGGATTCGGGATCGACCCCACCGGTCGATGCAACGGGGTTCGACACGCGCTCGAGAAACTGTGGCACTGCTGGCGCCGGGAGCATGGGTGGCGACGGAGCCTGG
>JBCCZL010000642.1:0-5718 GCA_039187775.1 Myxococcota bacterium | reverse complement strand
GGGCGACCGCTTGGCCCGCCATCAGGAACGCGACGGCGTAGCCATCCTCGATGCGCGCGACCGCCGGGTCGCTTCCGTCCTCCGCGACGAGAAGGTCGCGCCCATCCTGCGGCGTCCCGAGCGAAAAGCGGCGTGCATAGAGACGCTCATTCGTCCCGAGGACAAAGCGGCGCTCCCCCCACACCGCGACGAACCCGTCGCCTTCCGACGCGAGGCGGAGCGGGCCAACCTGTCCCTCGGCGCGCGCCGGAAGCGAAAACGCGGGGCCGCGCCGGGCCCCCGACGGGCCGAAGCGCTGCGCGCGAAGGTCGTTCGCGCCCGTCGGCGCGGTGACCACCGTCCATCCGATCACATACCCGTCCGAAAGACGCGCCACCGCGGGACGGCGGTACCCCGTCGCGGTGGGGACCGTGTCGGCGCTCGTCTGGACCGCGCCAAGCGTCCCGTCCGCGGCCACCTGGCGATGCCGAACCGTCGGCGCCCCCGCGCGGGTCGCTTCCCACGCCACGACAAAGCCGCCCCCCATTCCGCTTGGCGTCGTGGCGAGGCCCACCACCTGCGGATGCGGGTCCGCCGCAAGGTCGGTCGCCACATCCATGGGCATCCCGACAAGCACGCCGCCCCGGTCCGCCCGCTGCGCCCGCACCACCGACCGGCCCGAAAACGGACGCTCCGTCCATACAAAAAGAAGCCGGCCGAGCCCGTCTTCGCCCACCACCCCGCCGCCTTGGCCGGGCTGGAGCGCGACTTCATCGGGGGTGGACACGACCGCGAGCGTCTCCGGCAAGCACGTCGACGAGCAGGCGTCGCCGTCCACGAGATTGCCATCGTCGCAGAGCTCGTCCGCTTCCCGGTACCCGTTGCCGCAGCCTGGCATCGTGCACACTCCAAGGACGCAGAGCGCGTCGCCGAGCTCCATTCCTGGCCCCGCATCGCAGGCCGTCCCGTCCGCCACCGGCACTTCGCCGCAGAAGTCCCCGCCTTCGCACGACGCGCCCTCTTCCAAGACGTGGCACGGCGACGGGGGCGGACACACGCAGCCATCCTCCGCCGCGTCCGGCGTGGCGTCCGGGACGACGGCAGCATCCACCACCGACGCGTCCGGCGACCCCGCCTCCGGCATCCCTGCCTCCGGCATCCCCGCCTCCCCGGGCGGCGCGGCGGCATCCGGAGACGCCGGCAGCGGCGAGCCACACCCCACCAACAGCATCCCACACGCCGCCGCCATCTCGGCGACCCTGCGCATCTCCGCCTACTCGAAGCGCGTCCAGTAGCGGTAGTCCGCTAGGATCTGGATGTCCTCTACTGCGTTGAAGTCCACGAAGCCGTCGTCCCAAATGCGCACGACGTAGTCGCCGGTCATCGGCCGGCCGCGAAACTCGCTTCGCATGTAAGGCTCGATGAGCGACTGGTCCGCACCGGAGAGCGGGTTGGTGAGGTACCGTTCGGCTGAGAGCCCTCGGGCGTACTCGATCAGCCCGGTGAAGAGGGGAGCCGAATACTCCTCGCCTTGATGGTTTTGCACAATGTACGGCCCAAGATGCTCGATGCTGTAGTTGACAAACCCGGAGGCGTAGCACTCGCTTGGGAAGTTGCTGCGGGAGCAGTCCCGAACATTCGTCCCCACCACGTTGATGCCGAGCCGGTCGACACGGTAGTTGTAGTTTCCGACCGCGAAGCCGGTGGCAACGAGGCGACTCTGACCGAGGAGGTCTTCGGAATTCACTTGGAAGGCGCGTTCCCAGAAACAGAAGAACTCGGCGTCTTCCTCGGGGCAGTCGGTTCGGAAACCGGAGGGGCAGAGACGCTCACAGTCGTAACGCCAGCCGCTCCGGAACACGTCGCCATCGATATCAGAGCACACGGGCACCGACGAGCGCGCGTTGAAGTCGGTGGCGATGAACGCGGTCGGTTTGACTTCGGAGGACATCAGACCCGTGCCGCGAAGAAGCCAACTCACGTCTTCGAACTGAAAGCCTCCCAGGTCCACGGTTTGGGGCCCGACGATGACATCACCGGATACGGTGCCGGGGTCGGCCAGGTTTGGAACCATGGATATCGCCACCTCCGCAAATCTTGGAACGGAAACTACGGAGTAGAATCGGCACCACTCTTCCATTGATGGATCGCACATCGGAGAGCCGTCGATCGCCTCGGTGACCACGGACAGAGTCGCTGGGGCACCGTCAACCCATACCGCCACGGCATCTGCGGGGGCCAACGGGGATCCTGTCACCTCTGTTCCGTACCAAGACAGCAAATAGGTCCCAGGCTCCACCGCAACGGTCTGAGTGAGCCGAGTATCCTTGCCTGCAGAGATCGCGTAGGAACCCATCGCATCGGGAGGCCCGAAGCGGAGGCGCCACGGCTGGGCAAAACCGAGCTGGGGAGCGCTCGGCGTACCGAGCTCGTCGGAACGGTCCGCAGCGCGGTCCAGCTGGACGCAGTTCTGCACTTGGTTGACGTCGACCCCTTCGGAATCTTGCCCGACCAACACCTCCGGGCAGCCTTCGAGGGCCCACGATGACCGCGAGAGGTCTGCGGAGTTGGCAAGGAGGTTTGGAACCTCGACGCCTTCATCGCAGCTGTCACGAACATCCAGAAGCACGTCGCGCATGGACACGACGGCAGTGTCGGAACCTTCATGGAAGGGGAAATCAAGGCGATAGCTCTCCGCCGTGCGATGGAGGCGATCGACGTAGTCCCCGATGTACTGGTCGGAGTAGTTTTCGAAGTCGGGGTCGTTCCCGTCGCGGATGCGACTGAAATCAAGGCCGCTCATGGTACAGACCGAGGCTTCCCAGCTGGCGGGAGCTTCTACCAAGGTGAGTTCGTCCCGGAGATCGGAAAGCCGGACGCCAAGTCGCTGTTCTAGCGCGAGCTTCGCAAGATAGGACATGCGAATCGCGTGCTCCTTCGCCCGTTCGTAACGCGCCTGGGTCGTCAGGAAGCGGCGGCGAACGAGGGTGTTGACGCGCAGTTGTCGTCCCGATGCGTCGCTACTGAACAGCATCGCCTGGCCAAGCGCACGGAGGCCTTCTTGGCGTATGGCCTCGAGCTGAGCGGTGCCCGACTGAAGGCGGTGACCGGCGGCCACCAGCTGGACTTCGATCTCACCGAGCGTCCGCTGATGGCCTTGGAACGCTGTTGAGAAGGTGATGAAGGCGTCAGACTCGTCAAGTGCGCTACTTCGCAGCGAGAGCTGCAGCTGCTTCACGGCCAAGCCGATTTGAATGGCGGTGTTCGCACAGGTCGCGAGAGCGGCTCCAGGGTTGTGACTGCCGCCGGGTGGAACCCCCACCGAGATTGAAGGGCTCGCAGCGGCTATACATGCAGTCACCTGGTTGGATATCTCTCGCGAGAGATTGACCTTCAGTTGCTCGCGCTGAATCCCAATTCGCTGCAATGCGTTCCTAAGGACATTCGTCTCGCCGGAAAACTCGCGGAGAACGTTGGCAAGCTGGAGGCGGTACGTACGTAGCGCGATCATGTCCGCAGTCATCTGCCCCGCGAAGATCCCTCGCTGCCCTTCGAGTACGGGAAGGGTTGCGGATCCGAACTCGCTTTCCACGGACTCCACCACCTCCGACGGGACGTTTCGAACAACAAGCCGCTCCGCGTTGGTCTCGATCAGATCCGCCGAGCAGCGGAGATAGTCTTCGAACTGAGCAAGGTCCTTCTGACCGCTGGCTTCGAGGCCCGCGAGACGCTCGGGACTGCAGGGATCGTTGCTCACTCCGCCCACGCCAGGAGACGTCCCAGGTCCATAGTTTGCTTCGGTGCTTGCACACGCGAGCTCGAGACCATCCATCACGTCCCCGTAGGTGAGCTCGTTGAGTACTCGGATGCTTGTCTTAGTGTTCCAGTAGGCGCCGCCTTGCGCGGCCTCGTCAAATCTTGGGATGACTTCGCTTGAGGCGCCATTTGCTACGAAGTGGTCAAACGTCTCTCGGATGATGCTCTGGCTCACGTCGCGGGGGCCCTCGGCACCCACTCCGGGCCAGAAGTTGGTGATGAGCCACTGAAGCGCGTTTGCCGGGGGCCGCGCTTCTTCTCGGCCAAACTGCGCTGCTAGAAACGGGGCTCGACGTTTGTTTTGGCCCGCTTCAAGCCCTCCGACGACGCACGGAGAGAAAACTCGGAAACAGCCATCCGAGTTGCAGGAGCTGTCGTTGTTCGTAAGGCAATTGCTCGAACAGGTTGCGTTCCCGTAGAAGGCATCATCATTCAGGTAGGTGTGGAGGTAGCCCATGTTCGCTTGAGAACAGCCCCCCTCATCGTTCACGCACGCAGGAGTGCCTCCCGTGACGTCCACACAATAGCCGGAGCCCTCGACAGTGGTGCTCTCATCTCTGCCCGTCCGATCCAATGACCGAACTTCGGTCGACACGATTCCATTGAACACTCCCCCCGGCAGCAGCAATCCAGCCCCGTCTCTGTAGCCGGTCGGCAAACCAAAGGTCGTATCGGTGAGGCTGCCCTGCATGAAGAAGGCGTCGACCGTGTCGTCATCGATGCGTACGACATTCACTGGCAGTCTCATTCCTTCGAGACCGGATGCGGTGATGAGTCGGAGGGCGAGAGCCGCGCGTCCCATACGTTGGTTCATTCGAACCCGGTCGAGGAATCCCGGGGCCCCGCCAACCACAGAGCAATCATTGGTGAAGCTGCAACCAAGCGGGCCCGCCATCGCAGTCCCAAATCCTGGGTCGCCAACGCATTCTTCGAGTGGCGTGGCTCCACTCGCGAGGTTGCCATCGATCGGACTCCCGCAGGGCCACTGACCCGTGGGAATCGAATCGCGAAGTGGGTTCCCCGTCCATGCCCAGGGCTGGCCGTTTCTACTGAGGATGCTGTAGTCGTAGGGAAGGACCTCCCACTCCAGTTGCTCGGCCTCCCGCGTGATGCCGATCTTCGACATCCACGGATCGTTGAGCAGCTCAGCTCGGGCATCTTCGCGTTGCTGTTGACTGGAGTTCGCCGCGCGAAGGGTACGCAGCTTGCTGCACGGGGGACCGGCGGTGTCCCGCTCGGCTTCTGGTCCGCCCGGAGGGTTGGTGGTGGTCGCATCCTCGGCGTGAATCGTGTCCGCAAACACGCCGAGATTGTCGTCCACTTCAAACGCCGTCAGCGTTCCACCGACCGCAGCGGTCGCTGCCGCCATGGCGGGGACAAGCTGGGCCTGGCAGCTTTGGAAGGTGTCTTTGAACACGGGACACCGGAGCCCGGCCTCTCTCGCGCCGACGCACGCCGCGCCTTCGGAGTTCTCCCAGAGGCATAGCGGCCGGGAGCCAAGGGAGACCCAGCGCACCGTGGATGACTCTCCAATACAGTCGAGGAGCTCCTGGGCGTTGGGGTCGCCGGCGTCTGCGCGAACCTGAAGGGTGGTCACCGCGTCGGGGACGCCCTGTCCGCTTCGGCAGACATACCCTCGGCCCCCGTCTTCGAAGGTGGCGCCTTCGTCTTCAGACCCCGAAGGGCACGACTGCGTATTTCGCTCAATGTGAACGCCCATCTCGCGGCATTGTGATCACCTGATCCGGGGATCGTGATCACGGGACGGGGGCGTCTGGGTTTAAGGTCTAGGTCGTTTGGTTCCTCCGAGAAATTTCCCCTCCAGAGAGGACGGTATCGGGTGGGGCTGCGCTCGCCAACTGAGTACCCCCGGCGTCTGGGAATCCGGGCTCCCCCGAAGCGCCAGCGGCTCTCCGAGAGGTC
>JBCCZL010000641.1:0-5722 GCA_039187775.1 Myxococcota bacterium | reverse complement strand
TTCATATTTATTTATTTTCTTGTGAAAGTTCACTGATGTACCTATTTTGGAGACCATGGGTTCTTTTTTGTCGCTGGTCTGTAAACGTGCACGGTGCGAGGCTCAGAAGTCGCAGCGGCGATCGACGCTGCTCGAAGCGGCAGCGCGGCTTCTTGCCACCCAGCCGATCGACGAGATCAGCCTGAATGCGATCGCTCGCGAAGCGAATGTCTCCAAAGCCAACGTGTATCGCTACTTCGAAAGCCGGGAGGAGCTCTTTCTTCATCTCGCCCTCGAGGCGGCGTCGGCGTGGTCCACGAGCGTGATTCAACGCTTGGACCGACTCGACCGCCTCGGCGATGAAGCCGGCGTCGCCCGCGCGTTCACGGAGACCACCGTCGAGCACCCGGTCTTTGCCCGGCTGGTCTCGGTTCTCTCGACCGTGCTCGAACGCAATGTCTCGGTGGAAGTCGTCGCTCGATTCAAGCTCCAGATGCTCGCCGGGATGGGTGAGCTTATCGGCGCGGTTCATCGGGCGTTGCCAGATCTGAGCCCGCCTCAGGTGATCGAACTCCTTCGGGCCGCCTATTTTCAGCTTGTGGCTCTTTGGCCCGCGGGCCACCCGCCTCCCGCGGTGCAGGAGGCGCTCAAACGGCCCGAACTCGCGGACGCCTGCGTCGACTTTGAGCAAACGCTAACCCGAACGATCGTCCTCCTCGTTCGAGGGCTTCGGAGCGACGCTCCCGACTAGGGCCGTGAGGTCCGGACAGAAGCTGTCCGCTGAGATCACGAGCGGTCCATTCGCCGGTGGTTACCCTAGGCCCATGACCCAACGACGCGTTACGCAGATCATTACCGCCCATCGTCAGCGCGAAGGGGGCGGCTTTATCGTTCGGCGACCATTTCCTTCGAAGGGCATCGAGACTCTCGATCCGCTCCTGCTTCTCGATGAACTGGGCCCGATCGACTACGCCCCTGGCAAGGCCGTGGGAGCACCGGACCACCCTCACCGGGGGTTCGAAACCGTGACCTATATCCTGGAGGGCGAAGGAGCCCACGCGGACAGTGCGGGGAACGCGGGAACGATCGGCCCTGGCGACGTCCAGTGGATGACCGCGGGTGCGGGGGTGGTTCACCGCGAGATGCCTTCGAAGCGCATCCAGCGCGAGGGCGGCCGGGTGCACGGCTTTCAGCTCTGGGTCAATCTACCCAAGAAGGACAAGCGGATCGCACCGCGCTATCAAGAGATCCCCGCGGCGTCGATCCCCGAGGTGACGAGTGACGACGGCCTGGCGACGGTTCGCGTGATCGCCGGAGAGGGGCTCGGCCGTGAGGCCGTGACTTCGACGCACACGCCGATCCTTTATCACCACTGGCAGCTTCGCGCGGGAGCGCGGGTCGAGCTTCCGATCCCCTCCGATCATTCACTCGCGGCCTATATCTTCGAGGGGTCGACCACGGTGGCCGATGAATCCATTACCGAAGGCCAGCTCGCGGTCCTCGGTACCGGCACGTCGGTCGCTCTCCAAGCCGAAGAAGACAGCCAGCTTCTCCTCCTCGGGGGTCAACCGCTTCGCGAGCCGATCGCGTGGATGGGCCCGTTTGTGATGAACACAGAGGCCGAGCTGCGCGAGGCGGTCGAGGACTATCAGGCGGGGCGAATGGGTTCGATTCCACCGGCGATCATCCGAGCCTAGCCGCGTCTGGCGACACTGGACTGGCCGCCGTGCCCGCCGCGCCGTTGAGGTATCCCTGATTCTTGAGGAATGTACTAAAGGCGCGGACCTTCGCGCTCCGATGAAGGTCGACGTGGGTGACCAACCAGATGGGTAGCGTCCATGCCGGGTCGGGGACGTGCACTTCGACGAGCTCGTCGTAACGCTGGGCCTGCAGGAGCGGAAAAAGCCCGATTCCCAAGCCGGCAAGAAGCGCCTGCTCCAGCACGTTCGAGCTCGTGCTTCGAAAGGAAATCCGTTCGTCGGGCACGTGCGCGCGAATCCATTCGTCGCATGGGGCGCACCGGTTATCGGGGTCGAGGTCGAGAAAGAAATGGTGGCGGTACTCATCCGAGGATGCCGGGACCCCGTGCTTCGTGAGGTAGCTCTGGCTCGCAAACAGCCCGAGCGACAGTTCGGAGAACAGTTTCACAACCTGATCCGGGTGATCGGGTCGGGCACCGACCCGCAGCGCCGCGTGCGCCTCCCCGTACTCGAGCCGCACCACCTGCCGGCTCGAGAGATAGCGGAGAATCAGGTTGGGGTGTGCCGAAAGAAACGCACTCAGCACCGGCATGAGAACTGGTGCCGCGGCATCGACCGAGGTGATAATGAACTCGCCGGACAGCTCTTTTTCTCGCCCCTTCGCTCGGCCGATGAGTTGATTGAACTGGCGTTCTGTTGCCTCGGCAACCCGCATCAGTCCGAGACCGAGCTCGGTGGGCGCGTAGCCTTTGGTGTGGCGATGAAAGACTTTTTCTCCGAAGGCCGCTTCAAGCGCATCGATGTGGCGAACGACGGTGGCTCGGTGAACTCCGAGGTATTGCGCAGCGGCACTCACCGTTCCAAGGCGAGCCACCTGGTAGGCGGTTCGGATCTCCGTCCAGTGCGTCATCTCCCAATGAGGGTGTAGGTTTGCTGCAGAAAAGCGACAAGATGGGGACCTGGGCAGCTGGTGTCCATCCGTGTCACAGGTCCCCTGATGCGGAGGCTACGGCAGAAGCGCTTCGGCTTCCGAGCGCGCGTGGAACGCTTCGAGCGCCGCGATTTCCGCTTCTTCGATCACCACCAGGGCATAGTCGGCGCACGCTTGGGCGTAGGCCTCCGCCTCTTCGGCCCGCTCCAGCGCACTTTCCGCCTTTTTCTCGGCCTTGAACCGAGCAACCCGGGCTTGGTGTTCCTCCTTCTTCGCCCGAGCGTGGTCGCGTCGTTCTTCAAAGCCGTCCTTTGCCGCGTTCACGCTCATTTCGAGATCGGTATGCACCGACTCGGCGGCTTCTGTGACAGTGTTGCGAGCGGCCGCCACGCGGTCTTTCGCTTTTTCAAGGGTGTCGTTCAGCTTCGCCTTCAGCTCGGTCTTTGCGCTCATGGGATCTCCTTCGTCGAAGCGCTGATTTCACACCGCCCTCTCGGCCTCACAAGACCCAGGATGCGACATCGCCATGCGCAACGATGCAACAGAGCTCACATCGCGCGTGGTCCGACCCGCCACTGAGGCTTGACCTCGAGCGCTGCAAATCCGCGCACGACATGCGCTTTTCCTGACGTATTCGATTTTGCCCCTCCGTGCGAGGGTCGGCCGCGAGCGCGCAATGCATCGCCATCTTCGCCCATTCCCTCTTCGGCCACTCCCTCCTCGCCTATTCCGTCTTCACGCCTTCACTCCCCGTCGTGATTTCTCTGGCGCGTTGGCGGTTCGAACGGGGCTCGTCGCGATCTCGGGGTTCGTCACCGTTTTGGCCTCGCTCAGCCATGCAGTCGTGCAGGCACAACCGCCGAACGCAGGAAGCAACACGGGGGCGGAGGCCGAAGAAGATGGTGCGCCGGAAGAACCGACCGACGACACCGGAGAGGCCGATTCGAATGATGCCGATTCAAACGATGCCGACGACACCGACACGACCGACGCTGCTGACGATGCGGACAACGGCAGTGCTGGGGAGCCGGGCGAGCTGGCTGCCCTCCGTCAGGAGCTTCTCGCGCTATCGGAGCGGGTGACAAACCAGGAACGGGAGCTCGAGGCACTTCGGAGCGCGGCGACGACGTCCTCGTCGGAGGAAGCAACCGATGAGGAAACCGGTGAAGACGCCGCGAGCCTGCTCGCCGAGCGCCATCCTATCGGTCGATTCCCCGACGACGCGACGATCGTGACGCACGGCGACTTTCCCGGATCGATTCGCATTCCCGACACGGGGGTCTCTGCCCGAATCGGCGGCCTCGTACTCGTGGAGGCCTTCTTTGACTTCGACAGCGTGGGCTTTGCCGACGTCGTATCGCCGCGGACCATTCCCCTCGACGGTTCCCCGGACGACGAAAGCCGACAAACCGGGCTAAGCGCGCGAAACAGTCGCATCAACTTCGACGTGCGGCGCGACACGGATGTCGGTCCCTTTCGAACCTTCATCGAGGCGGACTTCTTCGGAAGCGGTAACGAACTTCTCTCGAACTACCAATTCCGACTTCGCCACGCGATCGCTCAACTGGGAGACTTCTACTTCGGCCAATGGTGGTCGATGTTCGCGGACGTCGCGTCACTTCCCGAAAACAGCAGCCTCGGCGGCCCATTCGCCGCACCGACGGCTCGACAGGCCAGCGCTCGTTGGGCCCGCAACATCGTCGATGAATGGCGCGTGGGGATCTCGATAGAAAACCCCGAAGGGGACTTCTTTGGGCCCGACGAGGTCCTCGCATCAGACACGGTCCCCGACTTCAGCGGCCACGTCCTGATGGACTACTCCTGGCTTCGCTTCCGCGTGGCCGGACTGTTCCGTCGCTTGGAGACCCAGTCCGACGAGCGCTTCGCCGGAGGCGTCAATGTCTCGGGCCGGCTGCCTCTTCCGTTCCTCGGCGAGGATGCGAACCTCGCGTTCCAGTTCCAATATGGAGAAGGCATCGCTCGGTATTACGGAGGCTTCGCCGGTGCGGGTCTCGACGGGATCGTCGATATGAACGGGACCATCGATCCGGTGCGGGTGATCGGGGGATATCTCGCATACCAGCATTGGTGGACCGACCGCTGGCGGTCGACGGTGACCGCAAGCCTCATCGATTTCGACCTCCCGTCCTCTGCGGCGGGGGAGACGTTCAAGCGCGGAGGCTTCTATGCGGTCAATCTATTCTGGAGCCCAGTCGACGGCGCCACGTTCGGAATGGACGTGCTCTATGCAACGCGGGAGACCCTGGCCGGCGACAAGGGCTCAGGCATTCGAGTCCACACCTCCGCCCGCTTTGACTTTTGACCCAAGAACGAGCGGACTACTTTCGTCGCTCAGGAGAAGAACACGATGCGCTGCAAGTACACCCCCGGAACCATCCTCGTCGCGGGAGCCGCTCTCGGCCTGCTCACTGGCTGTCCCGAGAAGAACGACTCCACCGAGGAAACTCCAACCGAAGAGGAAACGCCCACCCCGGAGGAGGAAACGCCGACGGCCGAACTCGAAACATCGTTTCAATCCATCACTACCCTCGCGTTTGCTGGCGATGGGACCCTGTTGATCGGCGATTCGGGCACGGGCAAAGTCCACGCCATCACGCCGCCGTCGGCCACCAACCCGCAGGCCCAGGCCGCGTATAATCTTCGGGACATTGACGGGAAGATCGCGGAGCTCCTCGGCACCACGACTCCCAATGTCCGAGTGCGTGACCTCGCGATCCATCCGACGACCAAGGAGGCATACCTCGCCGTCGGTCGAGTCACCGGCGACACCTTTGCTTCCGCAGTGGTGGTGATCAACCAGGGCGGCGACGCGCGCCTCCTCGATCCAACCGATACGGGAACCGAGCTCCGGATCCCGGCGACCCCCGCCGAGGACTTCGACTTCTACGACACATTCGAAGGCCGCAATCTCACGTTCACCGACCTCGAAGTCCACGAAGGCAAGCTCTACATCGCCGGCCTCTCGAACGCGGATTTCGCATCGAGCCTGTGGACCGCACCGCTCCCCCTGACCGATGAGGTGCAGACCACGACCGTCGAGATCTATCACGCGGTGCACGACCAGCAAGAGACCCGCGCCCCGATTCGCACG
>JBCCZL010000640.1:0-5732 GCA_039187775.1 Myxococcota bacterium | reverse complement strand
GTCACCCGTCGGCGTGTCTCGCGCCCGAAAGCACTGCATTCCCCCGGCCTTCTCCCGGGCCTTCTCCCCGGCCTTCTCCCTCCATCCGTCCTCGCGGTACGTCGAGTACGGCTGCGGCGTCTTCCCGTCCGAGGTCCGCGGGAATCCAGCACTTTCGAATGCGATCCATCACCTCTGGTGACCGATGCGGGCTAGCGCGACGGGCAGGGTTGTCGTGCCGTCGAATCGATCCGTGTAGGCTTCGTCACAGTGTCGCAAGGGCGGCCGAGTCCTGTCGTACGGGCAAACCCGCTACGATCGAGGGGGAGATGGCGCGAGTTGGGCGGCCTTGCTTCGGCTTAGACCCGGACGGCGTGACCCGGGCGAAGACACTTGCGAAGTTCGTTGTCGAACGTGGCTCGGCTGGCGTGACCCATGAGCACCCCTCCCAACGCCAAGCTGGCTACGGAGAGGCCCATCTTCGTGATCTTGGACCGCACGAGCATGTGCTGCCGGATGACGTGATCCTTGTTTCGCTTTAGCCATTCGGTGGCTCCGGTGCGAACTTCCGGGACGTAACCATCGAGATTAAACGCATCGACAAAAATGTGGATTCGCTTTGCTTCCCTCACGGCTTCGTTGCACGCGTCGTCGATGATCGCCGCGAACCCTGCATCGAGATAACGCTCTTCCACGAATACGACGACGTCGCGGGCGGGGCGTCGGATGCGAACCGTGCCGCGGTGGGATCGCCAAACCACTTCACCGTCGGGACCTACATCTTTTTCGAGCTGGCTATCTGCCATGACCCCCCCAGGCGTCAAAGTTGGATCTCCCTCAGCTTACACCAGGCGAGCTTCGAGACAATCGATTCTTCACACGGATGGCGGGACCTGGAGCAGCAACTGTGCAGATGTCACGGACAACGGCGCTCTAGCGATCCGGATAGACGCACGGATCCGTTCGCGCAAACTTCATGGAGAGGGACCGATTTGTTGGCATATGCGTTGCTGTGCCCCGGGCAGCGTGCGCTCGGGTTGTGCCGCAGTGTGCACATCCCGGTGCCTAACGGACGATGCGATTTGCGTCGCAGGAGGACTGTATGTTTCGGATGACTTGCTTTGTTTCCACGCTGCTCGCGGTGGCGGCCTGCTCGAATGAACGCGGGACAGGTTCATCGGGCCAACTCATCCCGGCCGACACCGGAGGAACGGTGTCCGTCCAGTCGAATCGGGTGACGCTTCCCGCCGGGTCCCTCCTCATGGATACCGTGGTCTCGCTGTCCCTCGCTCCGGCCGCGGGATATCCCGCGCTCGAGAACGTGCAGCCCAACGTTCTGGTCCTCGAGCCCGAAGGCGCGCTCCTCGAGCGCGCGGCCGAGGTGACCCTTTCGACCTCGGAGCCGGAGCGGGCTTCGGTGCGACAGTTGGTCACGGTCGAAGGTGAGGCACAGTGGAACATTGTCGAGCACTCGCCGGCATCGGGTGGCGTCTCGGTATCGATCAACCGCTTTGCCCCGCTGGCGCTCGTGATCGCTCCCGACGTTCAGCCCACCGGCGGGCAGATCAACGGTCGCGTGACCTGGGCGGATGCGAGTCCCGCGAACGGTGCGCCAGTGGAGCTTTGGCAAAACGATGGGATGGTTGCCATGACGACAAGCGGCTCGGACGGTTCGTTCCAGTTCGTGGACCTTTCGCCCGGTGCCTACGGCGTTCGCGTGAACTTCGAGTGCGACACCACGGTCACGGCGATGGTCGAAGCCAGCACGCCCACCGAGGTCACCGTCGTGCTCTGCGCACCCTCGGATTCTTCGCCAGGCTCTGGCAACTAGATCCACTAGTTGACCAGCTCGAAAGGCCAGACGACATGGATGGCCCCTGCCGCGCACGGCCCTCGACGCGGCGGCAGATGTGAGCGCGGCTCGCCTCTCACTCGACGAGTGCGGGGGCGGGTCGGCGCGGCGGGAGGAAACTTAAGCTGTGCAAACGTGCGAAAGAGGCATCGTTCCTCGCCCTGCCGCATGGGGTCGGGCCAGTCCCGGAGTTCGAGGGCTTCCACCCGCCCATCGATGCCAATCGTGATCTTGATTCGGTATGATCCAAGCGGGAGTCCGCATGTCGCGGCAGCCTGGCTGGCGCGCCGGAGCTCGGGTCGAAAGACCTCTCGGGAAAGAGAGCATGCGTCGGCGGGCTGCGCGCAGAATACCGCGAGGATCCCAGTGAATCCCAGAAGCCACGCCCCAAGCCATTGCGCGTCGTGACGTTCCATCACGGCCGGTTGGACAACCGCGCTCCGGCGGGGTTCCTTCGCTTCGGTACTTTGCCTGGTTGTCCAGCTCAGGAGGACTCTGTCTCGGAAGGATAGGCTGCGTCGGCACTTCGACGTCGGGGGCAAGGCGAGTACCCTTCGCGAATGGACGACCGGATCTATGATGGCGTGCTGGACCTCGTAGGTCGCACTCCCTTGGTGCGCCTCACCAAGCTCTCACCGAACGGCCACGCGGAGATCTGCGGCAAGCTCGAAGGCAAGAATCCTGCGGGCAGCGTGAAAGACCGACCCGCTCTGGCGATGGTCAAGGCCGCCGAATCGTCCGGAGATTTGAAGGAAGGCGCCACCATCGTCGAAGCCACCAGCGGGAACACCGGGATCAGTCTCGCGATGATCGCCGCGGTTCGAGGGTATCGGTGCGTGCTCGTCATGCCGGAGGACATGAGCAACGCCCGGAGCTACATCCTTCGTTCCTACGGCGCCGAAGTGGTGCTCACGTCCGCGCAAGAGGGCATGGCGGGGGCGGTCGAGCGGGCGGAGCAGATCCTCCGAGATACGCCTGGCGCGTGGATGACGCGGCAGTTTCAAAATCCGGCCAATCCCGAGGTCCACGCGGAGACCACGGGCCACGAGATCCTTCGGGCCACCGCCGGCAAGGTGAGTGCGTTCGTTGCCGGAGTGGGCACCGGCGGCACGATCACCGGCGTCGCCCGCGTGCTCAAGGCGCACGACCCAAACATTCGGATCGTCGCGGTCGAACCCAAAGCGAGCCCGGTGCTGTCGGGAGGAAAGCCAGGCCTTCACGGCATTCAGGGTCTCGGGGCGGGATTTGTGCCCGCGGTGCTGAACCGAGAGCTTCTCGACGAGGTCTTGCCGGTGTCGGATCTTGCGGCCGAACGAATGATGCGGCGCCTTTCCAAAGAAGAGGGACTCCTCGTCGGTCCTTCCGCCGGCGCCAATACGTTTGCCGCACTCGAAATCGCGAAGACCCTTCCTGCGGGTGAGAGGGTTGTCACAATTTTGTGCGACACCGGAGAACGTTACCTCTGTTGAGCCGTCCGTAGCCCGCACCGCGCAACTGCGCGGCTTCGACGAGGGAAGGCTTATGCATCGTATCTTCTGTCTCCTAGCGGCCGGTGCCGTCGGGTTCGGCCCGGCTGCGTCCGAAGCACAGGACGTGGTGGTGTTTGCGGAAGTTGGCGGCTACGGCGGGACGCCGTCCGAGACTGCCCCCACCCAGCTTCGTACCACCGTGATCTCCCCCCTCGTCGGTGGGTTTGCGCGGATTGGCGAACGGCTTCAGCTGGGTTTGCTATGGGGCGCGGCCTATGCCTCAGCCGAGGCGGCCGGTGCCGGCTCGCTCGAGGGAAATCAGTTCGAAATCGGAAACCCCTACGCGCTCGCTGCCTATGCGTTTCCGCTGGGGGATCGGCTCATGTTGCGGGTCGGAGGGGGGCTCACCGTGCCCCTCGCGTTCCGTCGTTCTGACCCCGACTTCGGCGACAGCGTGGGTTCGCTCGGTCTTCGAGTCGCCGCCGCGATGCGAGGGAACTGGAACGCGTGGCTCTTCGCGGAGGACACCATGGCGATCGTTCTGCCGTCGGCCCGACTCGACTACGCGTTTCGTTTCCCGCTTCGGATCGGGGTGGAGCTCGCGACGGCGGTGCTCATCGACACAAGCGGCGACCGCGACGCGGCAGAATTCGCGACCCAGCTCAAGCTCGAGGGCTTTTACACGTTTAGCCGATGGCTTCGGCTCGGGCTTCGGGTGCGGGGCGTGTGGGTTCCCACAGTGCCCGGAGACAACGCGCAGGTGGCGATCGAGCCGTTCGTCCGTGCACTCCTGGGTCCCACGTTTACGGAGGTACGGCTCGTGATGAACCTCGATCGACCCTCCGGATTTGCGTTCGATGAGGGCGGAATCTGGGGACTACACGTGGGCGTTGGTGCGAGCTTTTGATCGAGAAAACCGAATCGGAACTTGACTCTCGCGGTGCACAGTGGGGAGGGCTCCGTAATCGTTGACACTTGCGACGACGCGCTGGTACCCAAGAGCGATGCGGTCCCCTACTTGCCGTGCGCGTTCCACGTCTCCTGGAGCCGCCTCGCCGCGAGACCACGCCGCCTCGGAACACCTCTCGCTGAGGGAAACGCCACCGTTCCTTCGGAAGACTCCGCTCTCTCCGAGGGAAACGTCGCTCTCTCCGAGGGCAACACCGCTCGGGTTGCGCGTGGCGATGTTGGGTCTCGTCGTGGCGTTGGTTCCCACGATGGAGCTTGCGGCTCCCGAGGTCGCGGAGGCGCAGTGCATCGACGAAGCGATCCGCGATGAGCTCAATGCCCGTCGTCGCTACCGGGGCGTGCAGGAACGGCTCTTTCAGAAAGCGCTTCGTCACGAGCTCAGTTTCATGGGCGGCGTCTACAGCGCGGACCTCCTGAGCTCCGACTATCTACTTCAGGGTGCGTACACCTTCCATGTGAGTGAGGAACTCGCCCTCGAGGCGAGCTTTGCGTATACCCGCGCCGACTCAGACATCGTGCGGATCATCGAAAACGACCGCGGTTTCGAGCTCCTCCGCGAAGGTGCACCGGTCTACATCTATCAAGCGCATGTCCTTTGGTCGATCGCCTACGGAAAGCTCCGCTGGTTCGGAAGCGGGATCACCCGCTTTGACTTCTACCTGTCCCTCGGCGGAGGCATCACCGACAACCAGACCGCCCGCGGCCTGACCTTCAGCGGAGGACTCGGGTTCAAGTTCTATCTCACCGACTGGTTCGCTTTCCGAATCGATGTTCGGGATCAGGTGCTCCAGCAGGAGGTGCTCGGTGAATCGGTGATCGTGAACAACATCGCCGCAACGCTCGGGCTTTCGATGTTCATTCCGTTTGGTTTCTAAGGAGTCTCCGATGACCACGCGCAAGGTCGGTTCTTTTCTCGGTGCCCTCGTGGTGGCCACCCTTCTCCTGTCGATCTTTGTCGACATCGCCGACGCACAGCGTCGCCGCCGCCGCGATCGGCGTCAGCGTCAGCAGCAGGAGCAAGCGCAGGAACAGGAACAGGAGCAAGAGGCCGAGGACGCGGAGGACGAAGAATCCGAGGTCCTCCTCGCGGAGGACGAGCCGGTGGAGGGCGATCCGGAGACCGACGGCGAAGTGGTCGAACCCGCTGCCGCCGTCGATCCGGAACCGGAAGCCGCGCCGGACGAAGACCCGTTTGCGTTTGGCCCCGACCTTGGCCCGCTTCGAGAGCAGTTCACATCGATCATGGACGAACTTGTTCAAGTTCGTTCCCGCGTCGCGGTGCTCGGCCAGCAGCTGTTCCAGACCAAGGTCCGGGTGGTCGTGCAGAACCGGGCGAGCGGCGACAACACGCTCGCCCGCATGGCCCTCCGGCTGGATGGCGCGCCGATCTTCAGCGGAACGTCGAGCGACTTTCAGGGCGACCAGGAAAAGCAGGTCTTCGAGGGCTTTGCCGCGCCCGGCCC
>JBCCZL010000639.1:0-5762 GCA_039187775.1 Myxococcota bacterium | reverse complement strand
CTCTGCCTCTGTCTCTGCCTTGGGGCCCCCCGCGGGGCCGGGCGCCTCCCGTTGTCTGCGCCCATCGGTTGGAGATTGCTTGTTAATTGCGAGCCGCCTTAAAAAACTGCCCGTGCCGACGTTTGAACTCGCCTCTGCCCTTCTCCTTTTCGAGGGGCACCGGGCGTCCCGCGGGGCGCCTTCTGGCCACCGTGGCCGGTGAGGTTTCGACATGCGGATAGACGAAGCACTGCGCGAGGCGACCTTCAAAGTCCTAGAGGAGCTCTGCTGCCTTTCAGTGGACGATGACGATGATGACCTGGAGGTCGACGAGGTCGAGTTTCGAGTGACGGTCGGCTTTCGGGGGGCGGTCACCGGCTCGATGACCGTGTCGCTGCATGGAGATGTCATCGGCGAACTGACCGACGCGATCGCCGATGATGGTGCAAGCGAAGATGAGCAGCGTTCTGCGGTGGCGGAGCTCGGACACTCCCTTTGTGCGCATTTCGTCCCGCTGGTTGCGTCGACGGCATCCGTCGAGATCTTCGATGCCGAGGTCGAGGGGGGGTTCAGTCTTTCGCCGGTAGCCGACGAAGTTGCGGTGGTCACGGTCCCGCTGAGCGCCGGGGCCCTTCGCGTCTCGATCTATGCGGCCGACGAAGAGCTTGCGGCGTGATTCGCGTCTTGGTGGTCGTGGAGTGCACCACCACTCGACGCCTTCTTCGACTGCATCTCGGTCCGGTCGACGATATCGAGATCGTGGCAAGCGCGCCGGACGACGCCACGGCTAGCGAAAAGCTCCGCGAGCTCAGGCCGGACGTGGTGGTGCTGGACCTGGACCTGCCCCGGCACGGAGGTCTTCGGTTTCTGGAACGCATGATGCGGAACATGCCGACCGCGTCGGTCGCGTTGACGTGCCCGACGGGTATTGGCGGAGACAAGGCCAGCCAGGCGATGATGCTCGGCGCGACCGCGGTCGTTTCCAAGCCCGCGGTGGCAAGCGAAGAAGCCAACGGTTCGATGGCCGAGGCACTGATCGATGAGGTGCGGGGCGCGAGCCGCGCGCGGGTTCGCCATCCCACTGCGGTCGGCCTTCGGGCCCAGGCGCGACTCTCGGTCCGTGCGCATCATCGGATCATCGCGATCGGGGCCTCGACCGGTGGACCGCCGGCGATCCGTCGGATCGTTTCGCGTCTTCCCGCGGGCAGCCCGGGAATCGTCATCGCGCAGCACATGCCCGCGGCGTTTGTCGAGGGCTTCGCTTCGCGCCTCGACCGCGTCTCGGAGATCTCGGTTCATGTGGCCAAGCATGGCGAGCTTCTTCTGCCGGGAACGGCGCTGGTGGCTCCGGGCGATTCGAATGTGACCGTGAAGCCGGCCGGTGGGGCGTACCAGGTTCACGTTGAAGATCCGCAGGGCCGAGCCGCTCCGTCGATCGATCTTCTGTTCCAATCTGTGGCGGAATCGGCTGGACGGGATGGGATCGGGGTGTTGCTCACCGGGATGGGGTCGGATGGGGCGTTCGGGTTGGTGGCGCTCCGTCGTCGAGGAGGCACCACGCTGGCCCAGGACGAAGCAAGCTCGGTGGTGTATGGCATGCCCCGGCGAGCGCTCGAGCTGGGCGCGGTCGACGAAACCCAGTCGTTGAACGCGATCCCCGGGTCGATCCTCAAGGCGCTCTCGCGCGTGTCGACCCCCGCCGCCATTGCGAGCTGATCCGCGTTCGGATACCCCTAGGTGTGGCCGGATTCGATCCGGAGCGCGCATGCGGGTTCGGTGACGTCGTGGAGCGACCGGATTTCCCGAAGTGCCTGCTTGAGGTTCCGTTCGAGGGTGTCGTGGGTGAGCATGACCACCGCGACCGGTGCGTCGCCCACGCCGAGGCCGTCCTGGACCATCTGTTCGATAGACACATCGAAGGCACCAAGCACCCCCGCGATCCGCGCGAGGATGCCGGGCCGATCGCGAACGAGAAAACGAAGGTAGAACCGGGCGCGATCATTGCCCGGCCGGGCCAGCTTGGGGACGTCGATGTTCTCCCCAAGAAACGCGCGACTCGGCACCCGGCCTCTTGCGTTGGCGAGGAGGTTCCGCGCGACGTCGACGATATCGCTGACCACGCTCATCGCGGTGGGCGCAGCGCCCGCGCCCAGTCCCGAGGTCATGCAGGGACCCACCATCGCTCCGTGGACGAGCACCACATTGAGCGCGCCGCCAATGCTGGCGAGGACCGTGCCCTTGGGGACCAACGCCGGATGCACCCGAAGGTCGAGGGCCCCCGAGTCGAGGAGCCGGCCCACCGCCAGCGGCTTGATGACGTAGCCGAAGCGATCGACGTAGTCGATGTCGACGGCGGAGATCTTTTCGATGCCGTCGGTTGGAAGCTGCGCCGGATCGACGCGAGCGCCAAACGCGAGCGC
Source organism: Myxococcota bacterium (assembly GCA_039187775.1). Taxonomy (GTDB): domain Bacteria; phylum Myxococcota_A; class Polyangia; order Polyangiales; family JBCCZL01; genus JBCCZL01. The sequence continues at coordinate 3,363 of JBCCZL010000639.1, read as the reverse complement.
CGCGAGGATCGTAAGCTTGTGGGCCGCATCACCGCCCGTGACGTCCAGGGTGGGATCCGCTTCCGCGTAGCCCGCCGCCTGGGCTTCCTTCAGCGCCTCGGCAAAGCCCAGCTTGTCCTCCGCCATTCGGCTGAGGATGTAGTTGCTGGTGCCGTTGACGATCCCATAGAGCGAGGTGACCCGATCCGCGGAGAGCGCCTCGCGAAGCAGTCGGATGATCGGAATGCCGCCGGCGACGGCGGCCTCGAAGTAGAGGTCGACTCCCTTTGCCTCTGCGAGGCCGATAAGGTCATGGCCATGCTCCGCGAGGAGGGCCTTGTTCGCGGTGACCACCTGTTTCTTTCGTTCGATCGCGGTCCTCACGTACTCGTGGGCCGGGTTGAGGCCACCGATCACCTCGACTACAACGTCGACACTTTCATCGTCGAGCACATCGCGCGCATCGAACGAGAGAAGCGCAGGGTCGATGTTTCGTTTCTTGGATGGGTCCTTGGCAACAATTCGAGCCACCTCCAGCGGGGCTCCTAGACGGCGCTCGATCGATGTGGCGTTGTCCCGAAGGAGGCGGACGATTCCCTCGCCGACGACTCCGGCACCAAGCAGGCCAATACGTATCGTTTGATCAGGCAAGCGCGAAGTATATTCGAACTTGGCGGAGCTTGTTCGTCCGTGAAATGATGCCTGCGATCATGCACCGCCGTCCCCGGAATCCGGCTCGCCGCTGCGTCGGCGCTTTTCGCGTTTTGCCGCGACGGCCCTGAGAAACGCACCGTGGTCGCTGAGACATGGCTGCTTCTCTCGCTCGTGGTCATCGGAGCTTCGTTCCTCGTGGTGCACGGGATCGTCCTCTTCGTCACGCTCCGAGCCGAGGATCTGGAACCTCGGTGGAAGGGGGCCGCGCTCATTCCCTTCCTCACTCCTGCGATGGCGTGGAAAGCCGGCTACCGGGTCTGGCCGATCGTCTGGGGCGCGCTTCTCATCGCCTACCTCGTCCTGAGACTCGTCTCCGGCGGCTGATTGGCGTATCGTCGGGCGGTGTTTCGGGTCGCCCTCATTCTTTCGCTCGTCGGGAGTGTCGCTCCTGCGAGCGCCCTGGCTCAGCGATCAAACCCCCTCGTCCAGCAGGGTCAGCAGCAGTACGAGGAGCTTCGCTACGAGGAGGCGCTCCAGACGCTTTCGGCGGCGCTGATTCGCGCCGATAACTCGCGCGAGGACAAGTCGACGATCTACGCGCTTCTCGCGTTCACGTACCTTGCGCTCGGCCGCGAAGCGGAGGCCGAAGGGGCCTACCGAGGTCTTCTCGCGGTCGACCCCGCCTTCGAACCGGATTCCGCACTTTCGCCGCGGATGCGCACCTTTTTCGCGGGGGTGCGGGAGCGCTGGGAGGCAGACGGTCGGCCCGGTCTTCCGCCGCCGGCCCCGGTGCAGATCCGTCACCGGAGCCCTCCGCAGGGCGAAGCGGGCGACCCGATCGAACTCGAGGCGAGCATCGAAGATCAGGGAGCGCGGGTTCAGGAGCTCGTCCTTGCCTACCGGCGGGGAAGCGAGGACGTGTTTCAGCGGGTTACCGCGGTGCGAGCCGGCAATGCCTTTCGTGCGACGATCCCCGGGGACGCGGTGGCCCCGCCTCTTGTCGAATACTACTTCGAGGGTCTCGATGGCAGCGGTCTTCCCGTCGCGGCGCGCGGCGATGTGGCTGCGCCGCTGCGGGTGGCTGTCCCCGAGGAGTCGAGCTCGGTGTTCACTCAGTGGTGGTTCTGGGTGGGGGCGGCGGTCCTGGTGGCAGGGGCGGTCACTGCCGGGATCCTCATTGCCAACGCCTCCTCGGACGACCCGCCGGCCACCACTCAGGGAACGTTCATCATCAATATCCAGTGACTCCGCGCTACCCCTACCTGCACGTCGATGTGCCGAGCGAGGAATCGGAGAACATCAGCGCAGAGCTTTGGGACTGGGGTGCTCAGGGCATCGAAGAGCGGGACGCCAGCACGATCGCCGGTCCCGAAGTCGGCGTGACCCTGGTCGCTTATTTCGAAGAGCTTCCGGCTGCCGAATCCGCCCGAGCGCACTTCGCGCAGCGCTTCAACGCGCGGATCGAGTTCGTGGTCGGCGACGCGTGGCGAGACGCCTGGCGGGACTACTTTCATCCCACCCGCGTGGGCGCGCGGCTCGTGGTGAAACCGAGCTGGGAGCCATACGCTCCGCTCCCGCAAGACGTCGTGATCACGATCGACCCGGGCCGTGCGTTCGGGAGCGGAATCCATGAAACCACCCGCCTCTGTCTCCGGGAGCTCGATCGATGGGTGGTTCCCGGGCAGCGAGTGTTGGACGTCGGGTGCGGTAGCGGCATCCTGGCCGTCGCCGCGGCTCTCCTCGGCGCCGAAGCGCTGGCCATCGACAACGATGACGACGCCCTACCGGTTGCCCGCGGGAACGCAGAGAACAACCGAGTGGCCGAGCGGGTGACGGTGGACAATACGCCGGTGGACGACGTTCAAGGGGAGTTTCCGCTGGTGGTTGCCAATATCGAGGCTCGAGTTCTGACTCCTCTCGCGGATGCCATCCGGAAGCGAGTGGCGCCCGGAGGGATTCTGATTTTGAGTGGTGTCCTCCGCGGCCAGGAAACCGAGATCTGCGACGCCTTTGCGCCGCTCGTCTGCATTCTCTTGCCCTTTGAGAACGAGTGGCTCGCGCCCGTGTTACGAGCTCCCGAACGGTGAAGCGCCGCCTTCTCATCCCGGACCTTCCCCTTGATGGGGGAACCGTTCGGTTGGCTGATTCCGCTGCGCATCACGTGCGGGTGCTCCGGCTTGGGGTGGGCGACGCAGTCGAGCTCTTCGACGGTCGTGGCCGGATCGCGCTCGCCACGATCGGTGCAGTGTCGGAAGGGGAGGTGCTGTGCCGCGCGGAGCCGGCGGTACAACGGACCGAGGGGCTCCGCGTGGTCCTTGTGCAGGCGCTTGCCAAAGGAGCCAAGCTCGACGCCATCGTTCGAATGTGTACGGAGCTCGGAGTGGCGGAGATTCGGCTCGCCGAGACGCTTCAGGCGGTGCCTCGCCCCGCCGCTGACAAGGCGCTCCGTCGAGTGGAGCGGCTTCGGCGGTTTGCGGCAGAAGCGGCTCGGCAGTCGGGGCGGAGCGTCGTGCCCACCCTCGTGGCGCCAGCGCCGCTGATCCAGGCCGCAGCGGCGCCGGCGCGGGCCGTCCGCTGGGTGCTTGTCCCGGGGGCGGGCCGCGGATCGGATCGCGCTGGCTCCTCGGACGAAGCCTGGCTCGTGGTAGGCCCAGAAGGAGGGCTCGCCGCCAAGGAGGTGACCGCACTCGAATCGGAAGGTTACGAGCCGGTCGGCCTCGGCGACCATGT
>JBCCZL010000638.1:0-5786 GCA_039187775.1 Myxococcota bacterium | reverse complement strand
GAATCACCCACCCGACCGCCAGTGACACGAGGAGCAACCGAGTAGCCCAGGGGGCGGGAAAGCTCGGTCGGCGGCCGGCTTGGGCTTCGCTCCGAGGCACCGTGGAGCTCGAGGGCTCCTTTTCCTCTTCGGAAGGAAAGGCGATGAGCAGTGGGGGACGGGGACGCATGGCGAACTTTTGCGATGCTGGCGATTTCAAGCCGCGCGAACTATCACTGGCCGGCATCGCGAGGCTGCATGGCGACCCTGGAGATCTACCACGGCGACAACCTGCCGGTCCTGGAAGGATTCGAGGATGAGAGTTTTGACCTCATCTATATCGATCCACCGTTCAATACTGGCAAGCGGCAGTCCCGTCGACGGACCCGCGTGGAGCGCGACCCGGAGGCCAAACGAAAGGGGTTTGGCGGACATCGTTACCGGACCATCGAGATCGGAACCCAGGCGTTTGACGATCGGTTTTCGGACTATGTGGGCTTTCTTGCACCGCGTCTCGAAGCCGCGCGGCGTCTTCTTCGTCCGTCGGGCAGCCTGTTCGTCCACATCGACTTTCGCGAAGTTCACTACGTGAAAGTGTTCCTCGACTCCCTCTTTGGACGGGAGTCGTTTCAAAACGAGATCATCTGGAGCTACGACTATGGGGCGCGGTCGAAGCGGCGGTGGTCGCCGAAGCACGACAACATCTTGTGGTACGCCAAGGACCCCAAGAACTACACCTTCCGCTACGACGATATCGATCGCATCCCGTACATGGCTCCCGGGCTGGTCGGCAAGGAAAAGGCCGCGCGGGGCAAGACGCCCACCGACAGTTGGTGGCACACCATCGTGAGCCCGACCGGCAAGGAGCGGACCGGTTATCCAACCCAAAAGCCGCTGCCGATCCTGTCGCGGATCGTGCGCGTTCATTCCAATCCTGGCGATCGTGTGCTCGACTTCTTTGCGGGAAGCGGGACCTTTGGAGAGGCGGCGCTCCGAGAGGGACGGAGCGCGGTGCTCGTCGACCAAAATCCTCAAGCGATCACGGTGATGACAACACGACTCGAACGGTTCAACCCGAAGCTGATCGCCGGCCCGCAACCCCCAACGCGCAAACCCCGCGTGGATAGATAGGGGAGCGATGGCTTCACCGCCGCACGGTCTTGCGGGGACTTCGGGTGGCGGGCTACAGCAAGTAAACGCAGGCCTGAGCCACCGCGGCCGCGTCGGCGTCCGGCTCGACGGTGGTCCACCGAGACGCATCCGACGAGAAGAGCTCGAGCATCGCAGGATCGACCTGACCTCCCCACAGCAGTACGCGGGCGTTGGGAGGAAGGTCAGGCGCCATCGCCGCAACAGTCGCGGGCTGTACCGAAGGGGACCGGCAATCGAGGATCACCAGGCCCACACCATTGTTGGGTTCGGCAAGCAAGTCGAAAAGGGCGAGCGAGTCGTCCACCGAGCGTAGACGAGCACGACCGTTTAGCTCGCGGTCGAGGGCGTCCACTACCTCACCGTCCCGTGAGGCGATCACCACCACCGCCGAACGCTGCGACGAAGTTCGGATGCCTGAGGTGTCGCCGGAGAACTTAACCACCGGGTCCGAGCGACGGGCCTCCTCGGGGATGGGAAGGGTGACTTGTACGGTTGCGTCGGAGCGCTGCCGGCGCGGACGGTTCGGAAGATCCCCCCACGCGGAGCCCTTGGCGTGCGCCCACGCGGGGCCATCGTCGTTCGGCGTGGCCGGTTTGAGCGCAGAGGCTGGCGCGGCGGCGTGACTCGCGATGAGGGAGGGAGCGGTCCCCCCGAGCGGCTGACCGGGTCGGGGAATCGCGTAAGGGAAGGGCTTCTCCGCCGACGGCTCGGTCACGGGCTGGGCCGTCGCCGCCGGTCGGCGGGTTTCAGTATGGATGACGCCGCCGGTGTGCGCGTCCGAGATCGCGAGATGCTCGTAAGGCAGATCTTCCTCGTCCGGCCATTCCACGGCCGGCGCCGGCGCTGATTCTGGGGTTGCGAGCGGCGCAGGGGTCGCGGGTGCGTCGCTTGCCGCAACCGAGTCGTCGATGATGATGTCGAGTTCTTCCGCGGCGAAAGCGACGTCGCTGGCGTTCTCTTTGGGAAACGCGCTCTGAAAGGCGAGCTCGATGTCGACGGACAGCGCTTCCATGTCTCCGTCAAGCGCGCTTAGATCTTCGTCGAGCGCATCATAGTCGCCCGCGTCCTCACGCTGCACGAACGGAGGAGGCGTCGAGTCGGGCGGGTCGCTTTCCCCCATCGCGAGCGTGGCGTCCATCCACGGGGTGGCACCGTCCGCGCCTACCGTCCGCCGGACCTGGCTGATCTCCTTTCCAAGCGGGGCGTTGGTGTTGTCCGCCAGCATGATGATCGGCATCAGCTGGCCAACGAGCTGGTCTGCGGTTTCTTCTCCGACCGCGGCCGCCGCCGAGGGAGCGAGATGGTCTTCCACAAAGCGTAGAAGCGTCGCCCCATCCTCCGGAACGTGGTCCAGCCCAGCGACGTACAGCGCGCGCTCGAGAATGCGCGCCCGCACCGGTGGGGCTGCGATCCCCTCCAGCGCTTCCCGCACGACCTGCGTCATGGGTCCTGCGGGTGCTGTTCCCTCGTCCACTAACACTGCACCACTTCGGATTCATGGTGTCACACCCCTCGGATGGACACCAGTTGGCTGACGAATTGTCGATTGAACGTGAAGATCGATCGCTGCTGCGGCCTCACATCGTGAGGAAACGTAGGAGCTCTCGGTGCGTCGCGCACATCCGCTATCCGAGATTCAGCGACACGTTGTTTCGCTGAAGCATTTCCTTGAACTGCTGCTTGTCGTTCGACTTGATGTAGGCCTCCTCAGCGTCGACAAGCCCTGACTTCACGTGGGCGAGGAGGTGGTCGTTCATGGTTTGCATTCCGAGATTCTTCCCCGTCTGCATCACGCTCGTGAGCTGATAGGTCTTTCCCTCCCGAATGAGGTTCGACACCGCCGGATTGGTGATCATGACCTCGTAGCCCGCGACGCGGCCTCCGCCGTTCTTCTTGCAGAGGACCTGCGCGATCACTCCGCGAAGGGACTCCGAGAGCATCACCCGGATCTGCTCCTGCTGGTCCGCGGGAAACTGGTCGATGATCCGGTCAACCGTGCTCTTCGCGCTGGTGGTGTGGAGCGTCCCGAACACGAGGTGGCCGGTCTCCGCGGTTTCGATCGCGATCGCGATTGTCTCGAGGTCGCGCATCTCGCCGACGAGCACGATGTCCGGGTCCTCGCGGAGCGCCGCTCGGAGTGCCGCCTTGAAGGTTTTGGTATGGGTTCCGACCTCGCGTTGATTGAGGAGGCAGTTCTTGTTGTCGTGAACGAACTCGATGGGATCTTCGATGGTGATGATGTGGTCGGTTCGGTTTTCGTTGATGAAGTCGATCAGCGATGCGAGCGTGGTCGACTTGCCACTGCCCGTCGGTCCCGTAACGAGCACGAGGCCCTTGCTGAGCCAGCACAGGTCCACCACGCCCTGGGGAAGTCCGAGCTGTTCTACCGTGAGAATCTCGAACGGGATCTGTCGAAAGACCGCGCCCGGCCCCTTTCGGTCGATGAAGATGTTGGCCCGGAATCGAGCCAGGCCTTCGATGGTGTGGGCGAAGTCGGTGTCCCAGGTCTCTTCGAACTCGGTGACGTTCCGTTCCGGCGCGATCTCCATGAGCATCGTTTGAAGCTCTTCCGGCTGCATTGGGCCCCGTCCCTCGAGAGCGCGCATCTCACCGTCGAGGCGGATCATCGGTTCGACGGTGCTCGACAGGTGAAGGTCGCTCGCCCCGAGGCGGACCATCTCACGAAGGTAGCGATTGATGGCGGGCTCGCCGGGAACCGACTGGATCGAAGGCGGCGGCACGGACTGCTTCTTCTGCGGAGCCCGCGCACTCTCGACCGGTGACGCGGGCCGCTGGATCGGCACCGACCCGGTGCCTTCTTCGCCGGCCATCATGCCGCCGAGGGGGCGTTCGAACACCGCTTCAGGCATCGCTTCCTGCGCAGGATCGAGGGGAACCGCGATGCGACGCGCAGGACTTGCGGCGGAAGACCGCGCGGGACTCGCCGCCGATGGGCGCGGCGCGGGCGGAGCAGCGGGAACCGCGGGCGGCCGTGCACCCGTCCGCGCTTGAGGAATCGCGGTCTGGGAGCCGACGGGGACGAGCGACACCCGCCAGTCGGACTTCGAAGAGGCCTCCACGGTGACGAGTACCTTGACGCCTGCGGCGGCATCCTTGAACGACACCACGCCATCGCGGCGCAGCGCTTCCATGGCGGTGACCGGCGCGGCCTCCTGCACGAGCTGACTGATCTGCGCGTGCTCGATCGGAGAACTGCTGGTTTTGTCTCCGGAGGCGAACACGAAACGCACCGGCTTGCCCGAGCAGAGTTCGATCTCCTGGGCATTGTGGCGCACGAGGTGCTGGACATAAAAGTCGATGCGGCGCATGCCCATTTTTATACGCTGAGTTGCTGCAGCAATCTGCAAAAAGCGCCCGAGACCTCAACAAGCTCGTCGGCGGCTGATAAAACCGCGCCATGGAGGAGACACCGAGGCGGCCCATGTTCCCCCGGTGGTTGGTGGCGATCGTCATCACCGCGGCGGTGGGTTATCTCCTCTATCTCCTTCGATCGGTGCTGACTCCGGTCTTCTTTGCCTTCCTCATCGCGTATCTCCTCGATCCCATCGTCGATCGATTCGAGCGGCTGAAGCTGCCCCGCGCGGCCGGGATTGTCATCGTGCTCACGTCGGCGTTCATCGCCGTGGGGCTCTTCCTTCTCGTGACCGTCCCCGGGGTCATCTCCGACATCAACGAGTTTGCCGAAACGCTTCCGCCAAAGCTCGAGCGGCTTCGGCAGCAGATCGCACCCGTGTTGGCTTCGTTGGGGATCGAACCGTCTGCGTCGCTCAGCGACATCATCGCACAGCTTCGGGACAGCGAAGCGGTCAGCGGGGATGTGGCCGGCAAAGCCCTCGGTCCGATCACCGCGGTGGTGGAGTGGACAGTGGGGAGCACCGTCTCCGCAGTGGGAGCGGTGGTCGGCGGGGTGATGGTGCCGGTCCTCGCGTTCTACTTCCTCTACGACTTCGACCGAATCACTGCGACGGTCCGGGATCTGATTCCGCTTCGGGTCCGTCCGTTCGTGGTGGATATCACCCTCGAAGTCGACGAAGTGATGAGCCAGTTCATCCGCGGCCAGGTCACGGTGATGCTCATCTTGGCGGTCCTCTACGCCGTCGGATATTCGATCGTGGGCATCAAACTCGCGGTGCTGATCGGCATCCTTGCGGGCCTCCTCTCGTTTATTCCTTACGTCGGTGGGGCGCTCGCGTTGGGCCTCGCCCTCCTGATGTGCGCCATTGATTTTAACGGCTGGAGCCAGGTGGTGTGGGTCGTCGTGGTCTATACCGCGATCCAGCTCCTCGAGAGCTTTGTCATCACGCCGAAGATCGTGGGCGACAAAGTGGGGCTGAGCGCGGTTTGGGTGCTTCTTGCATTGATGGCCGGAGGCGAACTCTTCGGGTTTCTTGGGGTTCTCCTAGCGCTTCCCGGAGCTGCGATCCTGAAGATCTTTGTCGTCCGGGCGGTGGCGTTCTACCGAAAGTCGGCATGGTATTTGAGCGAATCGCGCGAGGAGGCGGTAGCCAAAGCGAGCACCGAGCGACCGCTGCGAGGCATTCTCGAGGAAGAGGGGCTTCCCGACACGCCGGGGATCGCGGCACGAAAAGACAACGCCAAAGGCAGAGGTCCGACCGTCGAGAGCGAAGCTGCGG
>JBCCZL010000637.1:0-5790 GCA_039187775.1 Myxococcota bacterium | reverse complement strand
CGGCTACGTGAACTACGACTGCACCAAGGAGTCGGCCGGACGAGGCTTCGTCCCGACTGATCGCGCGTTTCTACCAGGAACTCGCGCGACCGGATCGGAGTCGCGCTGCGGCGCTTCGCGCGGCGCAGGTCTCGATGCTGCGGCAGGCCGAGTATGCTCATCCGGCCGATTGGGCGGCCTTTCTGCTGATCGCGAGCTGGCTCTGATCAGGACTCACGTTTCGTCGTCGTCTCGCCTCGGACGCGCTTCCGCGCCCCCACCCCGCGGCATAGCTCGGGCCCCCGGAAGGGCCGACGCGCTCCGGCGGGGCCTACTTGTCAGTTCCCTGGGTATCGGTCGTGCCGGAAACGCGGCTCGAACCGCCTATCCGCACACGGTCTTCTATCACGAAGGGGCGGGAGAGTCGGAGTGATCACCTCCCGGCGCGCCTGATCCGTCGACCGTCGCGCACCGCCCCTACGCACGGCCCAGTTTTTTCCGAAGCGAACGGCCGGGCATGCTAGTGTCCAACCTGCCCTGGGGAGCGCACAGGGGAGTCCCATGCGCGCTCACTCCGCCCGCCGAAATTCGCTCCTGCTCGTGCTCTTCGCGGCCCTGGGGGTCGCGTGCGCGAAGCCGCCCGTGGCCACAGGGCCGGAACTCGGCGTCGGCGCCGCTCCGGTGCCCTTCGCGGACTTCGTCTGGCCCGAGGACCCGCGCGTGCGGAGTGCGGGCAAGGTCCGCGCGCTCGGCGTCGCGGTTGACGGCGCACTCGACGAGCAGCGCGCGACGAAGCTCCTCCAGGACCACTTCGCCTACGTCCTCTCGTGGCTGGACGAGAACGAGCGCGAGAGTCTGGACGTCGCGACCGCGCGTCTCCTGGAGCGCCTCGGCGAAACCGGTGCGTCCTCCGAAGCGCACGCGGCGACCCGCGAACGCCTGCGTGCCGCCCGGCACCGACAGCGAGACGTCCTCGCGCGCTATGCAGCCGCAGGCGTCTTTCCGCGGAACGAGACCATCGGGGGCAAACCCGTGCCTTTCTTCGTGGATGATGTCGACACGGCGTGCGCGGTCGGCCACCTGATGCGCGAAGACGGCTGGCGAGCGGCGGTCGCGGAGATCCGCACCACGCGAAACGGAATCTACGTCGAGGACGCGGAGGGCGGTGCGCTCTACGCGTGGGTTTCGGAATCGGGGCTCACGATCGAAGAGGCCGCGGTCATCCAACCGGGCTACAACTTCCTGCCGACGAACCTCGACGTGGAAGCGGTGGCGGCGCCCGGCGGGAGCTTCACCCAGGACGGGATCACGATCTCGAACCTTCGACGGAGCGAGACCGTCTTTACCCCGACCGCCGGCACCGACCTCGACGCGCTCCGGTCGCTCAGCGCGGCCGTCGGCTTCGGAGCGGCCCGCGACGCGTTGGGGGTCACGTTCGAGGGGACGACGATCCTCCGCGGCGCGGGCGATTGGGGAGACACGCGGGCCGCGATGTGGAACGGCTGGATCCTGAACTTTCAGAACGTGATCCCTCCCGAGTTCAACCTGAGTAGCGAACCGTACAGCCCGTTCCTCTTCTGGAATCCGAACGGAGGCCTCCTGTGGAGCGCTGGGAGCAACCAGGAGTTTCAAACGCACGCGTTCGAGATGAGCTTCGAGATCGCCTCGGCGGCGGCGGGCTACGCCATCGGCGCATCCCACTTCGAGGTCCAGGCCACGGACCAAAGCTGCTTCTTAACAGGACAGCTCTGCACGGCCGCCACCTGGGGAACGAACCTCTACTACGGCGTGCTCGTCGAGACCGTGGGCGGTGAATCGCTCTCTTCGTTCACCGGATTCGCCTCGCGGTTCGGCACCTCGACACCGGACGAGCGAGTTGCCCTCTTCGACGGCCACGAGCGCGTTCGCGTGACCGTCTCGGCCTGGACGGAGATCGCAGAGGATGCGAGGACCCTCGGCGAGTTGCGGGGCGGGCCGGCGGCGCTCGGCGGATTTCGTCAGGAGTTCGGCCTGGTGCCGATTCCGGAGCCGGGAACGGCGGTCTTGCTGGGAATCGGGCTGGTCATGCTGCGATGCACATCGAAAGCGAACTCGAGGACCGCCTGCACGCGCCGAGCATGAGTTCGGGACGCCGACAGCGCGCACACCCTCGCTCGACACCGAGCCCCTTCAGCCCTCGATCCTCCAGGCTTGGCTAGTCCGTCTCCTCGGACTCGCGACCACCCTCCGAAGCGCGCGCGATCGCCGCGCGATCGATCCGGACGTCCCTGCGCGAGAACGAGGCGAGCCCTCGGCGCGCGAGTTCCTGGTTCGCCCCGGTGGGGCCTGAGCTGCACAAGCGGGGCGTACTTGTCAGTTCCCTGGGTATCGGTGGTGGCGAGATGCCCGCTTGAATTTCTTGTCCACTGGAAGAGCGATGATGACGAGTCTGAGCTGCTGCGGCATCGCGATGCGCATTGAGAACGGGTTTGGCACCCAGTACGAGACTGAATTCTCGCTCCCCACCGGACTACCTTCGCCGGTTGATCGCACGATTCCGGGATCGGAAAAGCTCAATAGAATAGAGGCGGACAAACATCGGGAAGACGCAAGAGGGTCGAGCCGGATTTCGGGCGGTCAGGAGAGTCTCGCCCTACGAAACTTGGAGAGAAAAGCCAACCCGAGTCCCAAGAGTAGGCCGACCGAAGGTTCCGGGATGACGGCGGCAAACCACCGCTCGGTACCGGAAGAGTCGCTTCCGGTGCCGAAGAGCGTGCGACCGTCGCTGGAGATCGAGCGGACGATTTCAGGCGAGAAGTCTCGCAGTTCGACGCCGAGAGCCGCGAGGTGATCGGCGACATCGGTCAAGCGGTACTCGTTCGAAGCGAGCCAGACCGACGCGCGATTCGCCCCACCAGATCGATAGAAGCCAGCGACCACACTCGCATCTCCCGAAAGCGCATAAGCAGCGGCCGTATCCCCCGCGTCTTCGAGTGCTCTGAGTTCACCGTTCAAGTCGAGGAGCATCGCACTCCAGAAGGTTGCGTCTTCGTGCCGATAAGACCCCGCGGCCGTGGAGCCCGATTCGGAGAGCGCTCGTATGCTGACTTCGCTGGCAGTACCTGGAACCGGAATCTCGCGATATCCCGCCGCTTCCGACCAGACGACGGGAATCAGATTGGCCCCCTCCTCACCGACCGCGAAACTTCCGACCGCGACGGATCCGTCGGGCGTCGTAGCGCTGATCCCACCCACGAGTTCCACGTCAGCTCCGGACGGCCACGGAGTTGGAATCACCTCACGTTCCTCTTGCTCGCTGGAGCGCAGAAAGACCAGACCGTCGCGACCACGGCCCGTCCCGAATGCAACGCGACCGTCTCCTGAGACGTGGTCAAACGTACTCTCCGCGAGCAATGGCGTCGGTCCGAAGGTCCGCCCACCGCCGTCGATCGTCCAAATGAACGGCTGCGAAGCGAAGGGGCCCGACCGGCCCCCGCCGATCACGACACGCCCATCTTCGGAGACATGATTCGCACCAGTCCGTTCCAGACCCGACGCGCGCAGATCGATCGCCGTCAGGCCCTCTGAGGCACGCCACCGAAAAGCGAGCCGGTCGCCGATCGACGCGTCGAAGTAGCCGCCAACGATCACGGGATCTGCGAATCCGGAATCTCGCGCGACTGCGGCGATCGTCAGGAAGCGGGGATCGGGGACAGGCGGAACATCGATCACGCGGAAGGCCGGGGCCGCACCCGCGGCAGCCGCCCCCGATGCGACCACGAAGACGACGAGGAAAGCGCGGTCGAGACCGCGTGCTGCGTTGAACCTCAAGACGGACTGGCTCCTACCTCAAGACCGACGAACGGCGCCTGATTTCATGATTGGGTGGCCTCGAGACGGTCGACATCGCCGATTTTCACGTCTGAGCGGGACGCACGCGGGGCCTTCGACACACTCTTCCCCGATCGGCTCGGCTGCTTCTCGTCTTCTATCCGGCATCTTCGCCAAGCAGAGGTACCGCCAACCCGGGGATCGATGGATTCAGGCTCACCCGAATCGAAACTCCCGCGGAAGGGGCTGAGGTGCCCCGGCAGCGAATAATCGTCAGCTCGAGACGTATCGTCGGTGTCGAAATCGCTTGGTGTTCCGGTCTGCCGCCCGCGACGATCCAGACCAGACTCGATCGTCGATTGGAGGCAGGGAGTCTCGATTCCCTGTTCCGATTCTGGAGTTCCCTGTTCGGCGGACAAGATTCCCTGCTGCTGTTCGCAGGGATTTCGTTGCCGACCGACCGGCTCTCTTCTGCAACGTCTGCTGAGCTGGCCTCTTAGATGCCCGGAAAGGCTGGCATTCCCTGTTCTTTCCCTTCAGAACAGGGATTGGACTGCAGAGATGCGTTCGCACCCGACTCCTACCACCGCCATTGAGTCCTTCTTTTCAGGGGCTTATCGCGGCCGAAGCTCGTTGGCTGGGGCGGAACAGATCCTCGTCCGTGCTCGCATCAATCGGGGTTCAAGAGGCGAGGCGGACGGCGGCGGACGCCTCGATCACCTCACGAGGGGCGCGACGGTCGCGTCGCCAGCATCGCTCGATAGGTCGAGCGCGTGAGGCGCTCGACGGCGCCGGGAAAGAGCCGGGCAAGGCGCATCCGCACCCGCGCGCCGAACGGGGCCACGATCACGCCCTTGTTCCGTTCGACCTGCTCGAGGGCATACGCCACGAACCGGTCGACCGGATGGGGCGCCCCACCGATCTGCGTCAGGTAGGCGCGGATGTCCGGGCGCCATTCCGCGCCCATCTCCTGCGCGACCTCGGTGTCGAGCAGCGGTGTCTCGATCGCGGTCGGACAGAGCACGTTCATCTGTACGTTGTGCTCTGCGGCCTCGAATCGAAGCGCGTTGCTGAGCCCGACGACCGCATGCTTGCTCATGGTGTAGGGCGCCATGAGCGGGAGACTGAGCAGGCCGGCGGCGGAGGCGGTATTCGCGAGGATCCCGCTTCCCTGCGCCTTCATCAGCGGGAAGGCCGCCAGGATGCCGTGGACGACCCCCATCACGTTCACGTCGAGGGAGCGGGTGAAATGCGCGAGGTTGAGCTCCGACAGATCGCCGCCGACGCCGATTCCCGCGTTGTTGAAGACGGCGTCGATCCGGCCGTGCTCGGCCGCGATCCCGTGGATGTGATCGGCGACGGCCTCCGCATCGGTCACGTCGAGTCCCGCGAAGCGCGCCCCGTTGCCGATCTCGCGCGCCGCCTTCTCCGCAGCGTCGGCGTTCACGTCGCTCAGCCAGACCTGCGCTCCCCGATTCGCGAGCACCGTCGCGAGCGACTTCCCGATCCCCGAGCCCGCGCCCGTGATCGCGACGCTCTTGCCGTTCCAGAAGGTCATCTGTCCATCTCCCTTGGTCGGAGTGAGATCCAGTACGACGTTCGCCACGATCTGGTCACTCGGCGTTTCTCGCCGCGCACCTGCCCGGCGCCTACTCCGTGACGAACTCCAGCTCGACCACCTCGTCGCCGACCTTGATGGGGCGGCCATCGAACCGGAGATAGAAATCCCCCCGCGCCTCGCGAATCAGTCTGGTGGTTTCGATATCGGTCCATGAGTCAGCCGGCACGCCAGGGTCCTCCCCTTCTTTCCGGGTGTAGATCCCAAATGGGTCATTCCGGGTAGGATGGCCCGGATAACCACCGATACTGAAGGTCGGAAGCTGATCGATCTTGTCCGCTGGGCAATCCCCGACCAGCATCACGTGATTGCTGATGGGCATGATCCCCAAGGAGACGCCTTCCGGAATCGAGGCGAGCTCAACCGTCGCTCCGCTTCCCGGG
>JBCCZL010000636.1:0-5796 GCA_039187775.1 Myxococcota bacterium | reverse complement strand
CCAACGTTTCCGCTTCGATCCGGCTCGCCGTGACGGCGAACCGCTCGCCGCCCGCATTGGCTACCGCTACGTATTTACCCCACCGCCACCCGCTCCGCCGCCGGAGATCATCGAAGAGATGGTCGAAGAAATCGTCGAAGAAGTGGAGGAAGAGGAAGTCGCGCCGGAATCACTGCTCGCCTCCGCCGCGGCCGCCGAAGAAGAGGAGATCAGTTTCGGGGCCGAAGCACTCGTCGATCCTCCTCCGCGCTCGCTCACCCGACGCACGATTCGCCGGGAAGAACTCACTCGGGTCGCGGGCACTCGCGGGGACCCGCTTCGAACTATCGAGATCCTCCCGGGCGTCGCCCGGCCTCCCGCCGGCGCCGGACTCCTCATCATTCGGGGGAGCGCTCCGAACGACAGCCAGGTCTACCTCGACGGCACGCCGATTCCCCTCCTGTATCACTTCGGAGGACTGACGAGCTTTATGAACGGTCGGCTCATCGACCAGATCGACTTCTACCCGAGCAACTTCACCGTTCGCTACGGTCGGAAGATCGGCGGAGTCGTCGAAGTCAGCGGTCGAGACCCCGCGGTGGACCGATTTCGAGGGGTCGCCGACCTGAACCTTCTCGACGCGTCGATCCTGATCGAAGCGCCGATTACCGACGAGCTCGCGTTTGCCGCAGCCGCCCGGCGAAGCTACGCGGACATCTTCTTCGACGCCGTGATCCCGGACGATGCCTTCGACGTCGTGGCCGCACCCGTCTACTGGGACTACCAGACATACCTCACCTGGAACCCCACTCCGAACGATCGGATTCGGGTGCGCGCCTACGGCTCGAGCGACGAGATTCGGTTTCTCTTCGAAGACCCTGGCGATGGGGATCCCGCGTTTCGCGGCAACCTCAACGTCCGGACCTGGTTTCACCGCTTCGATACCTCGTGGCGGCATCGGTACTCCGACGACGTCACTCACCGCGTGCTCCTCTCCGCAGGACCGACCCACGTTGAGTTCGATATCGGACAAAACGCGAGCTTTGATAACGACCTCTGGGAGATCAACGCTCGGGCGGAGTGGGACTTTCGACTGAGCGACGCGATTCAGCTTCGCACCGGGCTCGACATCGCGCTCACCCCCTTCGACATTACCTACCGCGGCGTCGACCCCGGACAGGGGGAAGGCAACATCGGCGGAGGACCGGGCGGGGATGTTCCTGGATCCGCCCAGGACCTGGTCGGCGTCACCGCCAACCTGGTCTACTTTCGGCCGGCGGTCTTTCTCGAGGCCGAGCTTCGGCCCATCGACTCCATGCGCATCATCCCGGGAGTACGCGTCGACCGCTTCGACTCCTTTGGCGACGACGGGGGCATCGATGCGCTCACCGTCGATCCCCGGATCGCCGCCACGCTCGAGCTCAGCGACAGCTTTCGGATCAAGGGAGGCGCGGGCATGTTCACCCAGCCACCAGAGGCCAACGAGTCTTCCCGTGGCATCGGCAATCGCGACCTCGAGCCGATTCGGGCCCTCCATGTAGGCGCCGGTTTTGCCTGGGACATCACCGATCAGATTTCGGTCGACATCGAGGGGTTCTACAAGCGACTTTACGATCGGGTAGTGCAGACCTCGGACGGTCTCGAACCACGCTTTACCAACGACGGCACTGGGGACATCTACGGGATGGAGGTCTCGGCCCGCATCCAGCCGCAGGGCAACGGGCTCTTTGGCTTCCTGAGCTACACCCTTTCCCGCAGCGAACGAATCGACCGGGGAGAAGCGCGCCGCCTCTTCGATTTTGATCAACCCCACGTGCTGAATCTCGCCCTCGGCTACCGGCTCCCTGCGGGATGGGAAGTGAGCGGAACCTTTCGCCTAGCGAGCGGTAACCCAACCACCCCGATCGGGCGAGGTCTCTACGACGCGGACAGCGATCTCTACCTGCCGATCTTCGGACAGCAGAACAGTGCGCGGGACTCGCTCTTTCATCGGCTCGACCTTCGGGTCGAAAAGCAGTGGGTGTTTGACGACTGGAAGTTCGCGCTCTACCTCGACGTGCAGAACGTCTACAACCGACAGAATCAAGAAGGCATCAGCTACAGCTTCGACTTCTCGGAGCAGAGCGTCGTCTCGGGGCTGCCGATTATCCCGTCCTTGGGCGTGCGAGGTGAACTATGAGGGTACTGCTTGCGGTTGCGCTGGTGGGGGTGGTGAGCGGCTGTAGCGACGACTTCCGTCCGGGGTTTCGAGTCGTCGACACACGGGTTCTCGGCGTTCGCGCGGAGGTGGTGGGTGATGAGGCCCGGTCCCGCCCTCGCCCCGGTGAGACCCTTCGCTTCGAGGTCTTTGCCGCCGGTCCCGGAGGTCCTGCATCGGTATCCTGGGCAATGACAGCGTGCGCCACCGCGGGCGACGCGACCGGTGGGGTGGGGCGATGCGCCGGAGACGTGCTCGCCCTCGACTCGTCAGTGACCCCGAGCCCCGGACCGCCCGAACTGACGGTCGTCGTACCGACGGGGGGCCTTGCCGGCGTTCGGGAGATCGTGCTTCTTGGCGTCCTGTGCGGGGAAGGGGAACCGGACCTTGCTGCGCTAGCCGATCCTTCGGCGCTCCCCGAGAACCTGTGCACAAACCCGGCAACCCCGGGGGAACCGTTCGTAGCCACCGCAACGATCGACTTTGGTGACGATGCAAACCGAACGCCGCGTTGGGCAGATCAACAGATTCTCCTCGACGGCTCGGTGTGGCCGCTCCCGGGCACCGAAGGCTGCACTGGACAACCGGCTCGTCCCCGCGCCCAAGGCGACGCGATCATCGGCTTCACCGGCTTCCCTGACGAGGACCGCGAGTTCTTCACCGTCTTGGTGGACGATCCTCCGCGTCCGGAACAGGACCGGGAAGCGCTGCAGATATCGCATTTCACCACCGCGGGAGAGATGGAACGGCAGTTCTCGGTGATCGAAGACGTCAGTCTCGAGCCGAACTTCGAATGGACACCGCCGGACGAAGCCACCATCGACCCCGCAGGAACCCTTGTGCGGTTCTATTTCGTGCTCCGCGATCTTCGCGGGGGCGTCGACTGGGCGGAGCGCCAGCTCTGCATCACGCCATAGCTACGCGGACCAGCTAGCCGTCGTCTGGCTCCCGTTGGCCTTGGAGACGCTGGGCTTTCGCTTCGACCGCCTCCACGAAGAGCCGGAAGTACTCGCCGCCACTGGTGACCGCGAGGACCAGGCTCAGGTAGAGCAGGACGAGACCCACCTGGTTGAGGTCGGTACGAAGCTCGACAAAGAGAAAGTTGATGTCGTAGGGATGGTGCAGGATGAGCAGGAGAATCGCGACCATCTGGAGCGCGGTCTTCTCCTTACCTCCCTGCTGGGCCGCGATCACTACCCCCTCGCTCATCGCGATGGTGCGGAGCGCAGTGACCGAGAGCTCGCGACCGATCATCACGATCACCGCGATGACCCCAAGGGTTGGAAGTCGGCCCATGTAGACGAGCCAGGTAAGCGTCGCCATCACCAGGAGCTTGTCGGCGAGGGGATCGAGAAACTTCCCGAGTACACTCACCAGATTGTTGCGTCGGGCGAGCCAGCCATCGACCGCATCGGTCACCGCCGACACGATATAAACGATCGCCGCCCAGAAGTTCGCCCGGGGGCTCCCTTCGCCGAGAAGCCAGATCACGACCGGGATCAGGATGATCCGCAGGAACGTGAGCAGGTTCGGAAGATTGAGAGCATCTTCCCGAATCCCTCGGGGCCGCCGCGGAGCCTTCGCCATCAGTTTACGAGGACTACGCCGTCGCCACGAAACGATAGCGGAGGCGTTGCAATCGAGTACGGCTCGGTTCCCCCGGCCTTCTTTCCTCGGGGAAGGAGTCGACCGGTCCAGCCAACCAGCGCCGATGGCACCACGTGCACCTCTTCTCCTTCAGAAACCCGGAGCGCCGCCGGCCGTTTCTCGAGGGCGAGGACGACGGTGCCGCTTCCGTAGAGCTGAAGCATCACGAGCGGTCCGGTGCGGAGCGGAAGCCGGCCGCTCTCGAAGCCGAGTCGGTCATCGAATGCAGCCACCGACTCCTCCAACACGTAGAGCACGTCATCATCCAGGCTGACCGCGTGGTAGCTCCGGCCCTTCGGCGGATGGATCACCGCCGACACCGGGCCACGCCAAAGAAAGATGGGATCGTCGACCCCAAGGATCTCGTCGAGCTCCCGCCCTCGGGCTCGCCGCTGGACCGGGGTGGTCCGAAGGGCCCCGCGGACCGCCCGAAGTCCCGACAGGCGCGCGTAGATGTCGCCCCGCGTGTAGAGATGAAGTGCGCCGTCGGCTCCCACCGCAAGCGGAACCTCCTCGGGAAGGGACACGGACCAAGACTCCAGCACCGCGTCGAGCCTCGGCGCAGCGGTGACCGGAAGCTGGCGAAAGGGCGGCGGAATGTGGGGGACCTGCTCCTCCCCCGGTTCGGCCACTCTCCAGCTCCCCGTGATCTTCGACTCGCGGTTCGCGGGCTCCAATGTGACCTGCTCGGCCTCGAACCGCTGAATTGCCTGCTCTGCGGCCGACCGCATGGCCGCACGGTCGCTCGCAAACTCGTCCGCCCCCGGCTTGGATCCCGCCGCGGGCTCTGCGTCTGCGCCAAGCACCGCTTCCATTCGGCGCGCCATCGCCCCCTGGCCCCCTCGCAGAAATGCGTCCCGCGCATCCTGGAAGTTGCCGAGGCGCCAATGGGTCAGGCCAAGGTATCCCCAAGCGCGCTCGTGATCCGGGCTGACCTGCAGCGCGACGTGGATATGTTCCATCGCCTGGGTGGGCTGACCGGTCTTGAGCAACGCCAGCGCGAGGTTGACGCGGAGGGTTGCGTCTCGCGAATAGGTCTCGACCAACGCTTGCCAGATCTCGATCGCCCGCGGATACACACCCAACCGAAAATAGACCCCCGCGAGAAGGTCTTGGCCTTTGGCGTCCTGGGGCTGGAGGGCGAGCGCACGCTCGAGCTCCTCTTTGGCCTCGACCACCCGATCCTGCATGAGGAGCTCGCTCCCCCGGTAGAGGTGATAAAGGAAGTCCTCCCCCGACGCGCTACCGCCGGTCTGGGTCGTCAAACGTGGATCGCGCGAAGAGAGGTCCGCCATGGAGAAGAAGCGATCGAAAGAAGGCGTCGTCCGGATGCAAGAAAAGAAAAACGCGGCCCGCACATGGGCGGCAACGCAGCGTAGGGCCCTGGTCGGCGATTGGTCAATCGCCTCCTTCTGGCGCGTCGATCCCTGCCGTGGCAGCCTGGCCCGAATGTTGGCGCCTTGCCCCGTCCCTCCCCTGCGAATCGTGCCGCTGGTCCTCTGGGGCACTCTCCTGCTCGCGCTCCCCCCGACCCTGGCTCGGGCGCAAGGACCCGCATCCACCGAAGGAGAGCCATCGGAGGTCGAGGCATCGTCGGAGTCGGAGCCACCCGAAGACGCGCGGTCGGACGAGACGGTGATCGACCCGGAGACCGGCCGGCGCTATCGGGTTCGCCACCCCGAGGAAGCGCTACGCCGCGGTCCGCTTCCCGTTGCGTCGTGGGTCCCGGTGACCTTGGGCATCGTGACCGCAGGAGCCGCCGTGGCCATCGCGGTCCTTTGGTTTCTTCTGCGTCGACGGCGGTCGTGAGTGAGCGAGTCGGCCAACCCACCCCCGAGGCGCCTTGGGCGCAATATCGCTATCGTCACCGTGCTTGCGGTCCTCGTCTTCAGCGGGATGACCCTCTTTGCGGACCTGGAAGAGCTCTCGAATCATCTCCAGGAGTTTTACTGGCCCGCATTTGCCATCGCGCT
>JBCCZL010000635.1:0-5803 GCA_039187775.1 Myxococcota bacterium | reverse complement strand
GCGGCAAGCTGACCGATGGTGATCAAGGACATAGCGAAGGATGTAGGGTTTTTCTTTGACTTCAAGCGAACTTGAAGTTGTACGCCTTGTATCATGGAAGAAGAACGACCACCCAAACCCGCCATCGAAGCCCAAGGCCCCGACCTCGAGGAGATCGCGCCAGCGTGTCGACTCCCGCGACCCGAACAGCGAGCCGCGCTCCGAGAGTTTCAGACGCTCCGTCAGCGTTTCCGCGGGCGGATCTCCCACGCCAAGTTCGAGCTCGAACTCCATGGCGACAAGGCTGAACTCCGGCAAATCCTCGAGCGAATCGCGGCCCAGGAAGCCCGCTGCTGCGCCGCCCTGCGGGTGGACCCCGCTCCCACACCAACCGGCTACCGGGTGACCATCTCGGGCGAAGGCCCCATGGTCGAGGTGGTGTCGGCCTTTCTAGTCGCTCGCTGATCGTCCGCGAAGACCGCCGGATATCCGTCGCGTCACCCACCCGAGCGCTAGAGCTCATCTACATGAGCTCTAGCCCGAGTTCCCTTTAAGGAAACCCACTTCCGCCCAAGGGAACTCCGCGCGACGATAGAGAAGCCGATCTTCGAGAGACTTGGACGGCATCACACTTGCGAGGCCGCGGCGCATGAAGACCAAACCCTCAGCAGTTGGGCTCGCAATTCTCCTCTCGGCCTGCGCGGTGGACGTCGAACCCGCAGGGCGCCAGGCCTCCGCAATTCGGGCGGGGTACGACGACCTCGATCAACCGGTTGAAAACGCCACCGTCTCTGATGGGAACTGTACCGGGACGTTGATTTCGCCAACCAAGGTCCTCACCGCCGGCCACTGCACCTTCGGCAACGCGCCGGGAGACTTCCTGGAGCAGACGGATAATAAGGACGGCTTCGCTTTCGGGGAGCAGATGTGTTTGGGCGACCCCACGCGGCGCGAAATCTGGTGCCGTCCGCTCGGTGGACTTCAGCAGCCGTGGACGGCGACGCCACCGGCTGCCCCACTCGGAACTCGCGACCTCGCTGCGTCCAACGGCCGGACCTACGCCCTCGCCGGCAGTCAGATTTACCTCCGGGTTTCTGGCAGCCCGTTTGTCCTGTTCTCGAACGCCACGAACCTCACTCACATCGGGGCGGCGCCGGACGGGGTCTACGGGATCGATGGGTCGGGCCGGCTCCTCCGCCGCGCGGTGTCCGGGTTGCTCGATAGCCCATGGTCGAACCTCGGCTCTGGCGCGTCGGGCGCCGAGGCCTTCGCGGTGGATAGCTACGTCATCGAGGGAACCCGGATCACCCGCTTCTATATGGCGCAGGGAGGCCGCCTTTTCGCCCGCGAAGCCTCCACGAGCTGGACCGATGTCGGGCCCGCGCAGAACATCGTCGCGCTCGCCGCGGACGATGGTCGTCTCTTCGGATGGCGAGAAAGCCTCACCCCGGGCCAAGCGTCTCTCGAAATGCGGCTCGCGACGCCCTACGAGCAGCCCTGGCAGCGACTCGCCGCAGCCGCCCCCGAGACCGATGCGGTCGGCCTCGCGGCCGATGAACACCGGGTCCTTCGCGCGGACCAGGGGGGTCAGGTGTTTGACCGCGCGCGCTGGGGCGCGTTCGAGCCGATTGCGATCGTCCCTCCTGCGGACATGGTGGGGATGACCTCCCACAACTCCACCCTCTGGGCGATTACGCGCAACGGACACATTCACGAATACGACGGCTCCGGATGGCGGGTGGTGGGTGCCAGCGTCTTCGGCGTCACGACGCTGACGTATCGCTCCGGCGACCTCTACTTCGCGGCTCCGTACCGAGCGGGGTTCCGCATCTATGCCTGGCCGATCGGCGGCGGCTCCTTGTCGGTAGTGGAGCAGGTGAGCTTCCGCGTCGACCATCTCGAATGGTCAGACGGCCAGCTTTTTGCCGTGAGTGGGGATCGTCTTTATCGCCGATCGTCTTCTGGCTCATGGAGCGATCGCGGCGAGTTCGACAGCGATGGCCTCGCCTCGGTCGAAGACGACCTTCACTCGATGAAGGTCTATGGCCAGGTCCGGCACTTCGATCGGGGAACGTGGCGCGACGAGCATCGCGAAGACTGGGAGCATCCGCTTCGCCGTTACGCCCCGGACCGACCTCGCAACGTGTTCGTGGGAGCGGAGTGGGGATCGCGCACCGCGTTCCGGATCGCTTCCGGCGCCAAACCCACCCACGCCGATGCGCGCATGTTGTTTCTCGAAACGCCCGTTCCGGCGAGTCTTGCGTTGCCCACGCAGGTTCTTCTCGATCCGCCGACGCATGGCAACCTCTCGGCGTTTTGGCGCGACGAGAGGGTCACCGGCGCCGGGTGGGGCAACACGATTCGCACCGATCCGAGGAACCAGATCCTCCGACGCGGATCGCTTAGCTTCTCGTCGATTCGGGACAATACGCCGGCCTTCGATATCTCCGTTGCCCTCCCGCCGCGTCCGCCGAATCCGGCGGCGGGCGAAGTCGAGGGTCCGATCTTCATGGTGGGCATCAACGGCTCGCTCCAGCGCCTCCCGATGAATCCAGCGGGCTCGCCCGTAAGCCTCGGATCCCCGGGAGAACCGCTCACCAGCGTGGCCGCGATCGCCGAAACGTTCGCCTTCGGCGTGGCCGGGCGGGAGCTCTACACTTGGCAGGAGAACTCCGCTGGGGTTCGAAGCTGGACCGAGGTCACGGGAAGCGGTCGGCTCAGTGATGCCCTCCTCCCGGGGGAGCGGCCGGTCGCTGCGGCCTACGTCAACGGTCGGGTCTATATCGCCACCGACAGCCGAAGGCTGTATTCAAGGAGCGGGTTCTGGGGAGCCTGGCGGCTCGAAACAACGCTCAGCTACGTGCCCGACTCTATGGCGGGCGACGGCAACTATCTTTATACCCTCCGCAACCGGCAGTGGATCTACCGCAACGATGTGCGAACCGCGTGGTCCTGGACGTACACTGCGAGCGTACCCAGCGGCTGGGCCCTGGGTGCCCAGGACGGCCACCTCTTCGCGTCAAACCCATCGCTACCCAAACGGCGGCAGGCGGCGGACGGCACCGACGTCGAATACCCGTGGGGAGGTCGACCCGGGATGATGAGCGTACGGGAAGGCATCCTCGTTCTCCCCGGAGACTCGGGAGGCCCGCTCTACTGGACCTACGCCGGTACCCGGTACGTGGTCGGGATCGCACAGGGACACCAAGCGAATGGGGATTCCCACTACACTGCGACGTGGGCACCTCCCGAGCTCGTGGACAACGAAACGATGTATCCCAATGTGTCGGGCTGGATTCACACCCACCTGACCCAGTAGCTCCGCGTCTCCATGCTCCGATGCGGGATTACTCTACGGTGACGGTCTTGGCGAGATTTCGTGGCTGGTCCACGTCGGTGCCTTTGAAGTCGGCCACGTAATAGGAGTACAGCTGAAGCGGGAGGACGGTGAGGAATGGCGTGAACACGCTTTCCACATGGGGCACCTCGATGAGGTCGTGGCTCAACGACGCGGCCTCTTCGTCCCCCGCGCTGACAATGGCGATGACTTTGGCTTCCCGCGCCTTGGCTTCCTGAAGGTTGCCGATCGCCTTTTCGTAGGTTTCGTCCCTCGGGGCGAGCACCAGGACCGGCACCTCCGCATCGATCAGCGCGATCGGGCCGTGCTTCATTTCGCCAGCCGCGTAGCCTTCGGCGTGCACGTAAGAGATCTCTTTGAGCTTCAGCGCGCCCTCGAGGGCCATGGGAAAGTTCAGCCCGCGGCCGAGGAACAGCACATCGCGGGCGTGCCCGTAGCGGCGGGCCATATTCGCGACCAGCTGACGCGTTCCGAGAAGCACTTCATTCATCAAGCTCGGCAGCCGAGCCAACCCCTCGACGAGACCTCGCGTGCGCTCCGCATCGAGCACGCCCCGCCGATGACCGAACCACACGGAAAACATCAGGAGATTCAGGAGCTGCGTAGTGAAGCACTTGGTCGACGCGACGCCGATCTCCGGTCCCGCGTGCGTATAAAACGTGGCGTCGCTCATCCGCGGAATCGCGCTTCCGATCACGTTCGCGATCGAGAGCACCTTGGCCCCCTGGGCCTTGGCCAACCGCGCCGCTTCGAGCGTGTCTAGGGTCTCGCCCGACTGGCTCACTGCGATCACGAGATCTCCAGGGCCGACGATGGGCTCTCGGACCCGAAACTCACTCGCCAGCTCGACCACCGCGGGCACTCGGGCGAGTCGCTCCAGGTAATAGCGACCGGTCAGCGCCGCGTGATAGCTCGTGCCACACGCTAAGAGATAGATCCGAGAGATCGCCTTCGCGTCCTCGTCGCTCAGGCCGATTTCGGTGCTATCGATGTCTCCCGCCTCCCGGTCGAGCCGGCCACGCATCGTGTCTTCCATGGCCCGCGGCTGCTCGAAGATCTCCTTCAGCATGAAGTGTTTGTAACCCGCCTTCTCGGCCATCACGGGCGACCAGTCGATCCGCTGGGGGGCCCGCTCCCGGGGCTCGCCGCTTACCGACGACAGTTCCACGCCATCGCGCGTGATCACCGCGAGCTCCCCGTCTTCGAGGAACAGCATGTCGCGCGTGTAGGGGAGGAGCGCGGGGATGTCGCTTCCACAGAACATCTCGCCGTCGCCCATCCCCACCACAAGCGGTGACGAGTTCTTCGCGACCACGATCCGATCGGGCTCCTTGGCAGACAGCACCGCGATCGCGTACGCGCCTTCCACTTCCGCGAGCGCCAAACGAACCGCGTTGGTCAGATCGTTGCCGTCCCGCATCTTCAGGCTCACGAGATGCGCAATGATCTCCGTATCGGTATCGCTTTGAATGGTCTGGCCCTGCTCTTCGATCCGAGATCGCACCGACAGGTGGTTTTCAATGATGCCGTTGTGAACGAGCGCCACATCACCGGCTACGTGAGGATGGGCGTTCACCTCCGATGGCCGACCGTGGGTCGCCCACCGCGTGTGGCCGATGCCGAGGGTTCCAGGGAGCGGCGCGTCTTCGAGCGCCCGCTCGAGGTTTCGAAGTTTGCCCACCGCTCGGGTGACTCGAATCGTCTCCCCATCGCGTACCGCGAGGCCCGCAGAATCGTAGCCGCGGTACTCAAGCCGGCGAAGCCCATCCAGGAGAATCTCCGCACACTCCTGCCTGCCGATGTATCCAACAATCCCGCACATGTCTTTTTGCGACCTCCAGCGGCCTGACCGCCTGCCTAACCCAACCACGAACGGAGGAGCGAGGCCAACATATCGTCTGCACCGCTCCTATTCCCTTGGATGCCGGCATTTCTCACACCGTTCAAAGGCGCGCGACTCCCTGGTCCCCCACGCACGAGTTTGCTACTCAAGCGCTAGTGTTACTCGGAAAGCAGGTGGCCGTCGTGGTCCCCGCACACAACGAAGAGCGACTCCTCGGCCCGACCCTGGCTCGGATTCCTGAGTACGTCGACTTGGTGGTCGTGGTGGACGATGCGAGTTCAGACCGCACCGGCGCGGTCGCCCAGGCCGCGGGAACGCGGGTACGGCTCGTCCGCCACGAAACGCAGCACGGGGTCGGAAAAGCGGTCGCGACGGGATATCGAGCGGCGTTTCGAGCCCGCGCCGACGTCGCCGTGGTCATGGCCGGGGACAACCAGATGGATCCCGAGGACCTTCCGCGGATCCTTCGCCCGATCCTCGAAGGCCATGCCGACTACTGCCAAGGGGACCGACTCTCGTTTCCCCATGCCCGAAAACTCATGCCGCTTCCGAGATGGCTGGGCAACCACGGACTGACCCTCGCCACGCGCTTCGTGGTCGGGCTTCCAATCCGCGACTCGCAG
>JBCCZL010000634.1:0-5814 GCA_039187775.1 Myxococcota bacterium | reverse complement strand
CGGTCTCGATCGGCCGTCCGCCCGTTTCGGTGTCGATTCGGGTCTCGTCCGATGCGATCGAGGCCTCGATCGGCGGGCGGCGAAGCCGCGTCGCTTCCCCGGTTCAAGAAGTCACGTCGGCGGAAGTCGAGATCGTCTCCATCGGGCGGGGAAGCGTTGCCGTAGTTCGCCTGGAGGGAGCCGGCCATGGATATGCGCTTCTCTCCGTCGCGCGAGGGGCTCCGGCGGTTCTCGCTTCAGGGCGTTCCGATCCCCATGGCGATCCCGGCGAGCGCGTGTCGGCGGTCATCGAAGTTGGTGACAGAACCGGAGACGGCGCCGACGATATCGTAACTGGTATCACGTACGAACCAGTTCGCGTGTGTGGTGGGAACCCAGCACTTCTTACGCCGCGCGCGGTGGATCCTTCGAGCTTCGCCCTCCGTCCCGTGACCCTTCGACGTGTCTCGAACGACACCCCCGATCGAGCGGTGGCCCAGGCGACCGGAGGACCCGAGGGGCCGCCCCTGCTCCGCGGTCTTTCCGCGGCCGCGGCCTCCAGTCGCTACGACCACCCGGTCGACGAACCCTCGACCGCCCTTCCCCCCACCGCCCTCGTGGATCGGGATCCAAGCACCGCATGGGCGGAGGGTTGGGGCGGCGCCGGACGATGGGAGTTCGCCACGCTCCGCTTCGATGGTGAAGGGTATGGCGTGCGTGCGGTGGCGCTCACTTTGCCACAGGCTCCTCTGACCCCTCCGTCCCACCTCTGGCTCGTGGGGTCGGACGGGCCACCGCTTCAGGTCACCATTCCCGAGCCGCTGGGGCGTGAGCGTGGAAGAGTGTGGGTGATTCTTTCGGAACCACGGACCTGGAGCTGTCTCTCAGTCGTACTCGACGGCGGAGACGGGGATCGGGTTGGTCTGTCCGAAGTCGAACTTTATACCGAGCTCGACTACGGAGAAGGACTGCCTCGGCTGGTGGAATCGCTGGTTCAGGGCGGAAGCCGAGCCGGGTCGGCGGCCCATCTTCTTGAGAGCCTCGGGCCCGCGGCGATCGACGCTGTGATCGAGGCCTATCCCACCCTCGACAGCGTCGGCAAGCGCCGGGCGATCCAGATATTTGCGCGCCAGCAGGCCCATGAACAGGCGATCGCTGGGCTCGCCATCGCGGCCGCGGACGATGACCCGGAGGTGGCGAGCGCAGCGATCGACGCACTCGTCACCGCGGAAGCGTGGCGGGAACTCGCGGCCCTCCTCACCCAGCCAACCCTCGGGGGAGACCTCGCCGCCAAGGCATACGCTCGAACCCAGACCGATCCCATGCCCCTTCTTGGCGCCCTTGGCCTCCCCGGCGGACCCGCTCGCGCCGGCCTCCGACGGGCGATCGGTTCGATGCTCGGACGAGCGCCGGATGCGCGGCCCGCGGCTTTGGAGTGGCTCGAAAGCGCTCCCCCGATCGCCTCACGAGCCGCCTTCGCGCTCGCGATCAGCGGGGAGGCAACGATTCCAGGGGCCTTCGGGGGCATCGGGGAGGCTCAGGACTTCGAAGACCGGTACCGATTCGCCATCGCCGCAAAACGCGCCGACGCGGACCCGAGCCTCCACGACTGGCTGGAAGCCCTGGTCGAAAATGCGGAGGAGTGGATGCTTCGGAGCGCCGCCATCGAGGCGCTTCGAATCCATGCCCCGGAGAGCCCCGCGATTCGAGCGGCGCTCCAAGACGACTATCCCCGCGTCCGTGTCGCAGCGATCGAGTCGTTGGGGAGCATCCCCCAGGTCGCAGAACTCGGGCGAACGGACCGTTGGCCGATGGTGCGAGCGGCCGCGATCACCCACCTCGATGGAGACTCGGCACGGCGCCTCGCCCGCCGGGGTCTCGCCGACGATTCGATGCTCGTTCGGGCCGCTGCGGTCGAGAAGCTTACCTTGCTTCGCGACGGGACCATCGCGCCGCGGATCGCCGAGCGCCTCGCCGACGCGGACGAGTGGCCACGGGTGATCGAGGCGGCGATCGGGTACGCGCGGGAGGTCTGCGTCCCCGAACTCGGGGAAGCGCTCGCCGAGGTCGTCCGCCGGGGCATCCGGCCGAACGCGTGGGCCCCAGATGTGGAGATGGCGGCACTGGCGATCGAGGCGATCGTGCGGGTGGGCGCCGAGGACGCGGAGGCGATGGTGCGCCGGGCGCAGGCCGAAACGGCCCCGGCAAGTGTTCGGCAGGCCGCGGCCCAGGCGGCGGCGCGCCCCAACCGCTGTACGCCGTAGAGCTGACCTCCCTCCCCGAAGCCGATCGGAAGGGGGAGGTGGGCGAGCTCGTGCGTCCGGGCGGCCCGGAAATGTCCCCTATTGTTGAGCTCAAGGGGAAGGCGATTGCGGGCTCCAGCCGCGGAGGGCCTCAGATCGCGAGGTCGTCGACCCCGATGATCGTTCGAACCACCGTCGCCGCTCGGTGGTGGGCGTAGGCCACTGCAGACATCATGGCGCAATCCCCCGCGTCGACGGCGGCGAGGTGAGCGAGTGCCGCAGCGACGCCCGCCGCCGCGGCGGGGTCGGTCTGTGCCAGCGCCGCCGCGTGGAGCGCGCGAAGCGCGGCGTCTTCGATGGGGTCGGCAGGCGACGGGAGCTCGCTCGGATGGCCGGCTCGAAGGGCCGTCAATCCCTCGAGCACCGATGGGTGCTCGGTGTATTCTCGAACCTCTTCGGCGACCGCCACTGCGGCGGCCGCGATCTTCTGGCTTTCGACCTCAGCTCGTGCGGCGAGCGCGAGAAGCCAGTCGCCGCGCGGGCATCCATCCCACAGCGCCTTCCAGTCCTCTCCAAAGGGAGCGGCCCACGCCACAAAGTCGTGCTGTGCACCCTGCCCTTCGAGCCACGCCGCCGCGGCCTGCGTCAGGTTTCTTCAGCGCTTCCCGCCGGAGGCTCCACAATCTCGTGACCCCGGTACTCGAGAAGACCGTCACTGATATTGAACCCGCTCCCCGACACTCGGGTGAACCGACCGTTGAGCTTGATCTTCGCTCCGACGGCAAAGTCCACGGGGATCGGAAGGAGCCCGGTTTCCGGCGCCGGCGGCTCGTAGCGGCCGCGTTCGTGGAGCTCGATCGCCTCATCGATCATCGCCTGGTTGTCGGCGTAGCCCACGACGGTGAGCCGGTTGCCCTGCTCGGTCTCGTTCGGAGTGTCGGCGATCCACATATGCGGCGCCGCGGGAAGGGGACAGCGCTCTCCCTCTGGACACTCCGGCGGGGTGTAGATCTCTACGATGTAGCCCGTGACCCCGTGCTCGTTGTCGATCGTGTTGCGGAGCCGCGCCCGAAGGCCGTAGACGCTGTAGCTACTGTCGCCGTAGGTGACCGGATGCGGTGGGGGGGGGAGTGTGGGGACCTGCGGGAGATTGGGGCGGACCTCCGGAAGGCGCTCGACGGTGATATCGGCGGCAGGCTCCGCGCCACAGCCTGCGACGGCAAGGACGGCCAGACCCGCAAGGGTCGCGATGAGAGTCTTCATGGCTTCCGCTCCAGCATGAGGGCCAAATTCCCTCGAACTCACAGCGGGCGCGACGGTACCACGCAGAGCTCGCTTTGTGGATGGGGAAATCACTCGAGAAACGGGCGAAGAAGATCCGCCGACACCACAAATGTCGCCGGCATGTCTCGGCGTCTCACGTAGGCGAGCACGTCCTCGCCCTCGCGGACCTCGGAGCCCACTTCCAGTTCGAGGGTCGCTGGGTCCATCGCCGGCGACCGCGCAATCGTGAGCACCGCGCGCGGGGGTTCAAAGCCAAACCCCGCCGAAGGCGGGCCGTACGATTCGACGCGACGAGCGCTCAGCCGGCCAAGCCCTTCGATAAGGTCCCGTTCCTCCGCCTGCGAAATCGTCTGGCCGTCCCGAAGGAACACCCCATCCTCGCGGCGAATCGAGACCGACCGACCCTCACGCTCGATGGTCAGTCCTTCGACCTCGGAGCGGCGGCTTTCCAGTGCCGACCGTGATACCAGCGGCTGCGCGATCGCTTCGAGCACGCTCGCCGGCACAAGAGCGATCGGCCCATCATCCGCCTGCGCGATCACGCTCGGGCCCCGAGGGTTTCCAAAACGGATCGTGAGCTCCTCGGGAGGGTGGTCATCGTGGTCGTGGTCGTGGTCGTGGCCCGCGTGGTCCTCGGACGGGCGGTGATAGCGAACCGTGACCGACAGCGTCGAGGTCGCGAGGCCGTGTTCCGGAGCCGGAGAAAGCGCAATGAACGACTCCGCCGTCAGTTCGCGAAGCGCGTCGATCGCCGCGGGCGCGCGAATCCGATCCGCGAGCGCATCCACCGGCGCGACCACCCGGAGTTCGCCCTCCGTGCGCTCCACCCGCTCTTCCACACCTTGCCGCACGATGTGGAGCCCCACGATGTCCGAGGCCGCGAGGTCGAGGATATCTCGAGATCGGAGCTGAAAGCTGCCGCTCGGAATGCGGTCGAGGGCGGCGGCGGGCACCTGGACCACCGCGTTTTCACCCACCCGCTGCGCGTATACCTGCGTTCCTTCGAGGCGCCCGAAGCGTACCTCTTCGCTCCCATCGTCGCGCCGGACGATCCGGATCGAGGGGCCGCTTCCGATTCCAAAGCTCGCCAGGTCCTCGGTGGGAAGAAAGTCCGCCACCTCGACTTCGCGAAGGGACGCGAGCACGCTCGCGAGCGCGTCGGGATCGGCCGCTTCCTCGCCGACCGAGAATCCATCCTCGGTGCGGACGACCCGGAGTTCCCCCCCGTTTGCCACGAACACCGCTTCGGCGAGCTCGCTCCGCTCGGTCACGAGTAGGCGCCGCTCTCGGAGGTCATCCGCGGTCAAACGGAGTCGGTCGAGACCCTCGTTCTCGACGCACACCAAATCACCGTTGTTCACCTGGGCAAGGCGATGCTCCTCGTCGTCACAAGCGTCCCCCACACGGAAGCGAAACCGCTCCTCGCCGTCGTCCTCCGGGATCGCAAATCGCACCGAAATGCTCGGTTCGCCGAGTTCGCCGGTGTCCGGATAACTCTCGATGCGAAGGTCGCGTAGCGCGTCGAAGATCGAACGCACCGCCGGTTTGGATGCGAATCCGTTGCCTTCACTATTCAAGGTCCAGCGCCCCGGTAGCTCGCGGCCGACGGAAAAGCTCGACCCGCTCCCGTTTGGCTCCGCGCGCTCGACCGAGAGGCTTCGGGCCCGAGCGAGCCCGATATTGGGAAAGAGCTCCCGTGTACGAAAGTGCGCCGCAGAGTGGTCGAAGGCCTCGTACAGGTCTTGCCCGACGACCACCACATCTCCACCGCCGACCTGAAGATAATAGCCGGCCCCCTGCGGGTCCTCTGCGCCAAATGCGAACTCGACCCGTTCACTGGCAACCTGAAAGCTTCCTCGGAGTTCCGAGTCGGCGATCCCAAACTGCTGAAGGTCGGCTGGGCTCACGTCCTCGAGGCGACGCCGGTCTTCGGCCCACTCCATGGTCGCGAGAAGCGAATCGACCGCGTCGTAGTCGGTGTCCGAGGTGACCGGACTCGTCAGAGTCCAGGGCAAGAACTCATCCTCGATTTCTTCGTCGACCTCTCGGCGAAGCACAAGTCGCTCCTCGCCCCGCTCGATGGTGAGCTCGGTGACCCGATCGCGGACAAAGCGTTCGAACACCCGCCCCCGACGCGGATTGAGCTCGCCGGAGGACAGGGTGTCCTTTTCGAAGAACAGGATAAAGAGGAGAAGGCCGAAAGCGACGACGCCAAGGCCGATGGTCCACTGTCGACTCATGATCGGCGTGACCACCACATCTCCACCGCCGACCTGAAGATAATAGCCGGCCCCCTGCGGGTCCTCTG
>JBCCZL010000633.1:0-5823 GCA_039187775.1 Myxococcota bacterium | reverse complement strand
CGATCGCTCTGCCGCCCCCTTCAAGGCGTCGGTGCCCGCGATGCTCGACGAGCCGATTCACGATCGCTGGCCAGAGCTTCGGGTTCCCACGGCGGTTCTCTTCGGGGCGGCGGATCGACTGATCCCCAACCGGCTTCTCCACCCGCGCCTCACCACCAAGCGACTCGCCGAATCGTCCCGGCGGCGCCTTCCGGGCACGCTGACGATGGTCGCTGGCGCGGGGCATATGGTTCACTTCGAACGACCGGCACCCGTGGCCCGGGCGATCGAGGCGTTCATCGCGGCGCCCGCAACGCTCGACGCGGCGGGCTAAGAGGAGAGCGATTCATGCGACACGCCACCTTGGTAAGCACCGGGTTCTACGTCCCGGAGATCGAGATCCCCAACGCGACGCTCCGCGAACGATGGAAAGACAGCCATCCGGAGTTCATTGACCGGGTCGAGGGAAAGAGCGGGATCGCGCGACGGTTCTATGCTCCCGACGACTGGGCGACCTCCGATCTGGCGGCGCGCGCCGGAGAGATGGCGATCGAACGAGCCGGCCTCGAACCGAAGGACATCGACCTCGTCGTGGTGGGCACCGACTCTCCTGACTACATCACCCCGGCGACATCGACCGTCGTTCAGCACAAGCTCGGAACGAAGAACGCCGGCACCTTCGATGTGGGTTGCGCCTGCGCGTCTTTTCCCACCGCGACTTCGGTGGCTGCGGGCCTCATCGCCACCAACCCGACGATCAACCACGCCCTCGTCATCGGGGCGTACATGATGCACAAGCTAGCGGACCCCGCGGACCCAATGATGTTCTTCTACGGCGATGGCGCGGGCGCCGCAGTGCTCCGGCCATCCGAGGAACCCGGGGTGCTCAACGTGACGTTTCGCGCCGACGGAGCCCACGCCGAGAGCTGGGCGATCCTCGCCGGCGGGACCGCAGAACCGATCAACAAAGCGGCGATCGACGCGGGCCGGCACCAGGTTCGGATGTACGAAAAGTATCCGCCCGAGGTCAACGAAGAGGGCTGGCCGGCGATCGTGCACAAGCTCTGCGAGGACGGCGGGTTTCGCACGAGCGACGTCGACTGCTACATCTTCACCCAGGTGCGAAAACGCCAGATCGAAAAGGTGATGGCGCGCATCGAGGAACCGCTCGAGAAGGCGCATATGATCATGGACCGCTTCGGGTACACCGGCAGCGCGTGCATCCCGATGGCTCTTCATGACGCGCTCGAGGCCGGGAAGATCAAGCCCCACGACCTAATAGTCCTCGTGGGCTCAGGAGTAGGTTACAACCAGGCGGGTCTCGCGCTCCGGGCAAGCGAAGCGTTGGTCGCGTCCGGTCGCGCCGCCATATGACGGCCGGTCCGTCCACGCCATGCCTCTGCCGCGCAAACTCTTGATGACCACTACCCTCGTTCGGAACCCGCGATAATGGAGGAGTACCGCGGCCTCGCCTGGACGATCTTCGTTCTCTACATCGTCATCACTACCGGTCTCGCGATCGTCGGAATGCTCAAGACGAAGGATCTCCGGAGCTTTGCGATCGGCAACGGCGACATGGGCCCAGTTCTCGTGGGGATCACGCTTGCCGCCTCGGTCGCGTCGACCGCCACCTTCGTCATCAACCCAGGTTTCGTATGGAAGGACGGGGTCGCCGCCCTACTCCATTTTGGCGTCGCGACGGCGGGCGGGGTCACCCTCGGCATCATCGTGCTGTCGAAAGGGTTTCGTCGGGTGGGGACCCGGACCGAAGCACTCACCCTTCCTCACTGGATCGGCGCTCGCTTCGACAGCGTCTGGATGCGGACCTACTTCGCCCTTCTCAACCTTGCGCTCGCGATCAGCTTCGTCGTCCTGATCATCAAAGGCTCGGCCCTCGTGATGGGCGTGACCCTCGGGATGTCGTACGTCCCTTCGGTGTTTCTCGTGGTGGGGTTCGTATTTAGCTACATCCTTGTCGGAGGAACCTACGCCCACGCGTTCACCAATGCGTTTCAAGGTTCGATCATGGTCCTCGTCGCCCTCGCAATCTTCGGCAGCGGGCTCTACCTCTTTGGAGAAGAGACCGGCTTCTTCGCGAAGCTTGCGGCCGAGGACGCGAATCTGGTCACCGCGGTGAACCCAAAGAGCGTGCTCTTCAACGACTACTACACGGTGTTCTTTTGTGGCTTCATCGTCGGCATCGGGCTCGTCTGTCAGCCTCACATCTTGATGAAGTCGCTCTACCTCAAGAGCGATAAAGACGTGAACATGTACCTCCTGGTCTACACGATCATCGGAGGCATCTTCGCGCTGATCCTCGTCGCCGGACTCTACGCGCGGATCACCATGCCGGAGTACGACGGGGCGCAGGACGCGGTGATGGCGGTCTACATTGCGCAAGCCTTTCATCCCATCGTCGCAGTGCTGATCAGCGTGGCGCTGCTCGCGGCGGGGATGAGCACCATGGACAGCATTCTCGTGAGCGCATCGACGATCGCGGGAAGCGACCTCTTCAACGGGGTGCTCGGCCAAACGCTCCTTCCCAAAAAGACCGACGAAGAGCGGGCCAAGCTCGCCCTCTGGGCAAGCCGGATCATCCTGGTCGGCATGGCGGTGATCTCCCTGATCATCGCGGTCGATCCACCCACCTTTGTCGGCATCTTTGCCCAGCTGGGAGTGTACGGATTGGTCGCCGCATCGATGGCGCCGGTCACCCTCGGGATCTTTTTCAAGAACGTTCCGAAGGGCGCGGCGTTCGCGGGGGCGGTGGTCGGGCCAATCGTGCACTTCGGCCACTATTTCGCGTACTGCTACGAGTTCGTCGATGAGGCGCGGGCGGCGGAGCTCACCGCCGCAGGAATGGCGGTCGAGCCCGGCCTTCGCCAGACCGCGTTCCTCAACCCCGCGGTCTCCGCGACCAGCGGAGCACTCGTGTCGTTGCTCATCGTCGGGGCGGGCGTGGTTATTGCGCTGCAAAAACGCGCGACGCCTGAAGTAGCGGAAACCGAGGACGGCGACCACGGTTGAGCTCCTCTGGCCGGTGCATTGCATTCGTTTCGGCCGAACTGGAAGACGCAGGCTTTGCGCGAATGCCTCGCTGCAGCGCAGCAGAGTTAACCTCGACGACGTCTCG
This sequence comes from Myxococcota bacterium, assembly GCA_039187775.1. Classification (GTDB taxonomy): domain Bacteria; phylum Myxococcota_A; class Polyangia; order Polyangiales; family JBCCZL01; genus JBCCZL01. The sequence continues at coordinate 2,711 of JBCCZL010000633.1, read as the reverse complement.
CCGTTGCATGGGTGAAACATTCGTCTAGGCTGCGATCACGGCCCGGGATAGGGACATCGGAAGGGGAAGTCCTACCGCTCACAAACCGGGTGGCCGCTCTTTGCGGACTCACCCCTCGAGCAATCCAACCGCCGACCCGCAGAGCGGGTTTGCAAGAGAGCCGAACCTGACTAGCGAAATCAGATCCAGGGGAAGACAACGATGAAAAACTTACTTCGATTGGGAATGGTCCTGGCCCTCGCCAGCGGCTGCGGTGACGACGACGACTCGATGGACAACCCAGATGCCACCCCGGATGCGGGCATGGATGGCATGGTGACTCCAGACGGGGACGCGGGACAAGGCGACGGCGGCGAGACTCCCTCGGCGTGCACGATGGCCCTCGAAGCCCGGCGAGCGATGGTGATGGACCAGCTCGCCGGCTGGCCCGTCGACGATGCCCCCGAAATGTTGCGCCAGGGCGGTGACCAAGCGCTCGAGGCCGACTTCGCCGGCCGCTACCGCGACGACCTCGCCAATCACCCAGGCTGCCAGCCTCGTGCCGCTTACGACGGCAACTCTGAACCGTTCGTAGCCGACAACATGGCGACCGTTCCGGCGGGTGTCCCCGCCTCGATCAACGGCTATCCATGCGCCGCAAAGGAATACACCCAGGCGGCAGAGGACGCGACGAAGCCAATCGTGATCTTGGTGCATGGAAACTCGTCGGGCGTCCCAAGCTTCGAGGAGTACTTCAACGCGGATCTCTCCGGCACCGAGCGGCAAACGTCGAGCATGTTTTCCTTCAACGTCGCCAACGACACACAGGTCAGTCTGGTCACGCGGCTGCTCGCCGACGGGTACCGGGTAATCAGCTTCGATGCACGAGTGGATCTCGTCTCCGTCAACGTGACTGACCACAACCCAGATTCGATGACGGGCAACGCCTTCAACAACATTGACCATGGCTGGACGGTGCCCATGCTCCAGGCGCTGATCCGAGCAGTGCTTACCGAGAACCCAGACCGGCAGATCTCGGTGATCGGGCACTCCCTGGGTACGACTGTGATTCGTGACGCCATGCGGCGGCTCTACAACGAGCATCGGGCGGACGCGAACGCGGTGAATCCGTTCTCAAGAACGCGCGATCTGGTCCTCTTGTCCGGCGCGAACCACGGGGTCGCGGCGGGAATGGCCCTTTGTCAGGCGAAGCCGATGCAAATGGCCGGTACCGTGACGTGCGAGATGGGTGATCGAGAGAACTTCGTTCCGACCTACTTTTCTCGTCGCCTGAACGGACCGAGCGACTACTTCGCCACGCCATGCGCGGACGGGAGCTTCGCGTACGGGATGGAAGACCAGTGCGGGGGCAATACCGTCCAGTACACCACGGTGACGATGCGCGACCTTCCGGGCGGGATGCTCCAGGACGAGTTCGTGTCGGAGGCTTCCTCAAGCCTCGATCTGGAAGGCTGCGTCGACAACGAGCTCATCGAACTCACAGACTTCGACCCGTCCGGCTACTTCTTTACTGGGGCGGCAGGCTTCTTTGCATCGCACTTCGGCAGCGCACGATCAGCAACCGGGATTCAGCTGATCCTCGACAAGCTCGCCGACTGACCGGTAAGACGCACATCGAGAATGTGTGAACGGAGCGCCACCCATTCGGTGGCGCTCGTTTTCATGAAAGGGACGATGATGGACCGGGGAATCCGCTGTGCTGTGCTTGTGGGCCTGTGGCTGGGTGGCCTCTCTTCTTCAACGCTCGCTCAGGACGCACCTGTCGAGGCTGAATCCGACGTGCTTCCCACCGACGAGGGGTCGACGGAGGCTGATACCGAAGGCACCTCGGAGGTCGAAACGCCGGAGTCCGAGTCCGACGATTCGCCTCCTCCCGTCTCCGAACCGGCGCAAGAACCTCCCCCGCCCGTCGCGCCCCCGCCGCCACCCGAAGTTCCCGAGCCTCCGCCGGAGCCAACGATCGAAGACAATCGGGACGCAACGATTCGAACCCTTGAGACCTCCGAGGCCCCCACACCGACGTTCACGTTCTGGGAAGACGGGGAAGACTTCATCAAACCGGTCATCCAGCTCTCGGCGACGATGGTCGGCTATTTTCCCACCGCCCGCGAAGGGGCGACCGACCTTGCGTTTCGACTGAGTACCCTCGCCCTTGCCCGCTTTGGTCTCGAGGGAGAGCTCTTCGGATTCCTCACCTTCCGAAGCGTGTTCGAGCGAAACATCGGATACAGCCTCGCCCGGAACGGCCCGGTGGGCACTGGCGTGTGGGAAGGAACCGCCTCGCTCCAGCCGCGGGAGAACTACCTTCGCATCGAACAGTGGGGCCTATCGCTCACCGGTGGCATCTTCCGCGATCCGGCAAGCGTCGACTACATCTCCGACAACGTCCTCGATAACTTCGGAATGGACCCCTACGTTCGCGACCCACTTCTCCTCACCGGGTTTAACCAGGGCCAGGGGGTGATGCTCCGCTATGGCTTCGACTTCGTCGAACCAAACGATGCCGGCCCTCGCGCCCGACTCACCGGCGGGCTGAGCTTTACCGGTGGCAATCCGTTGACGAGCAGCCTCGCGTTTAGCTTCGGCGGCGACGCAAGCTCGCTCGGGTCCTTGTTTACCGCCCCGTTCCGCGCCCTCTCGAATGGCCTCCCCGGCTCCGACATCCACATGCTGATGGTCAGTCCGTCGGTGTCCTTCGAATCCGAATACGT
>JBCCZL010000632.1:0-5824 GCA_039187775.1 Myxococcota bacterium | reverse complement strand
GTGTCGATGGCTAGCAACCGGCGGGGACGACTGGGAGAACCCCGAGCCGAAAAGGGCACCTCGCGGTCACGCCGTGACCGGTCGCGCACTTCCTCCACCCGATCCGTAGCCTCGAATCCGTTGCCAAGACCCTCAACCCCGGAAGCGACCTCGGTGGTTTCGCGCGAAAACGTCCCCGACCGGGCAAGTGAAGCAAAAACGCGCCTTCCCTGTCGCCGAGCGGTGGGATTGGGGCTAAAGTCGCGCGGGAGGAGAGTGCCGATGGAAGCGCATCAGGAAGCCATGGTGAAGTCCCTCGTCGCCGTCGCCTGGGCCGACGGGCAGATGGATAAGGAAGAGGAAGAAGTCATTGAGGCCCTCATCGCTGCGTTTCAGCTCGACGGCTCGGATGCCGCCGGGATCCGCGAGTACGCCAAAACGCCCCGACAGATCGAGGATATCCCCCTCGGCGACCTTTCATTTCACGACCGCCAGATGCTGATCCAACACGCGGTGATCCTCACCTATATCGACGGCAAGCAGACCGACGACGAGGTGGAGGTGCTCAACAAGCTGAAGGACCGACTCCACCTCCCGGACGACCAGGCGAAGCAGCTCATGGACGAAGCCACGAGCCGCGCGAAGCGCCTTCTCGACCTCCTCTAGTCGCCCGTGACCGAGCTCGGGCCGGCCCCCGCAACCCTCCTCCTCGACGCCGGCAACACGCTGGTCTTTTTTCATGCCGACGCCGCCGCGGAAGTGCTGAAGGCGCACGGCGTCGTCGCCGAAGGGCCCGAGCTCGAAGCCGCGATTCCTGAGGCGGTGCGACACTATGAGAAGTTCCTCCGCAATGGCGGCAGCCACGATGAAGGCTGGTTCGAGTGGACGGGTGCCCTGCTCCGGCATGGCGTCGAGGCCGAGCTCGCTCCGGATCGGCTCACCGAGCTCGTGGGCGAGCTTCGGCGAAGCCATGACGAGCTCAACCTTTGGCGCAAGGTTCGCCCGGGAACCGAAGAGGCGCTTGAGGCCCTTCAAACCGCAGGCATTCAGCTCGGCGTGATCTCCAACTCGGAAGGCGCCATTGTAGAGCTTCTCGAGAAGGTCGGGCTCGCGAAGTATTTCGAAACGATCATCGATTCCGGACGCGTCGGCGTGAACAAGCCGGACGAGCGCATCTTCAGGATCGCACTCGAGCAACTCAACGCTACCGCCGAAACCTCGGTCTATGTGGGCGATGTCCCCGCGGTTGACGTCGACGGCGCCCGGGCCGCGGGCCTCCGCGCTGTCCTCATCGACGGCTACGGGCACCATCCGAATTACCAGGCTGCACCGATCATCGGCGCGGTGGGCGAACTCGCAGACGCCTGGGCGTAGCGTTTTTGTTCACGACTTCTGCTTACCAAAAAGTTGCCCCTTTCGGCGCGCATCTGGCTTTCTCAAAGTCGGCGCCGGGCGAAGGCGTCGATCACACCTTGCTCTCGTGAGGGAGGCAGTCATGGAAACGGTATCGAACGAGCAGGCTCGGTTCTTTCTACCGGATGTGGGATCGCGGATTACCGCGCGGGTAGCCCATCGGGGCCTTTATCAGCTCACCCTGACGCAGGAGCTACCGTTCCTGCGGCTCGACAGCGGCGTCACCGACGCGAACGGCCGAAACGCGCGGATCCGCAATGTGACCCTCGAGGTCCACGGGTCGGTGCCCCAGTTGATGCTCGACGTGGAATACCCCGAGCCGGTTGAGGTCGAGGCTCCGGTGGGGCGCGAGGCGGCCGGCGAGGCAAGGCCGCAAGAAAGCGGCGACTGCATCGACCTCGACGCCAATCCGGGAGACGACCTCGTCTTCGAGGCAAGCCGCCGAGAACCCACCCAACCCTATGCGATCGAGGTGCCCGAGGCCCAAACGCTCGCAGTCAGCGATGCGGCCCCGGTCGTCAGCGAAGAACCGATAGCGGAGTCTTTCGACGAATGCGCGGAAGGTGACACCCGCGAAGCGGTAGCCTTGGCGACCCCACCACCGCTCCCTGCCCCGCGGCCGGTCCCTGAGCTCCCCTGGTATCGGCGCTTTCTTCTCTGGGTCGTCACCCTCCTCCTCCAGTGACGCTCGAGAACATCATCAACATCGACGACGCATCGGAAGAGCCCAAGCCGTCCACCGGCCACATCGGCCATGCCTACAAGGTGCTCACCCCCGCGATCGACAAGGCGGGAGGCACCCTTGGGGTCAATGCGACGCGGGTATCGCCGGGCAAAGTGTCCGTGCCCTTTCATTGTCATCGCTTCGAGGACGAAGCCCTCAAAACCGTGGGCCGGTTGGAAAAGACGCGCTACCTCAGCGGCGAGCCGGACCCGCCGCGACTCCTCGCGATGGCGAAAGAGCTGCTCGCCGAGGAGTAGCGCAGCCGCCTCAGGGGGCGAGGAACTGGCAAACGGTGTCGACCACTCGACGCTGGCGCGCTTCGCCAACCTCCGGATACACCGGGATCGCGAGCGTTTCCTTGGCGGCGGCCTCCGCTTCGGGGAGGCTCCCCTCGGGATAGCCGAGGTCGGAAAAGCACTCCTGCAGGTGAAGTGGCCGGGGATAGTACACCTCGCATCCAATCTGATGTTCTCGAAGATGCTGCCGCAGTTCGTCGCGGCGCTTCACTCGGATCACGTACTGGTTGTAGATGTGCCCATCGTAGACGCGCTCTGGCGTCGCCAGGACATCCCTTGGAAGCCCGCGAGCGGAAAAGAGCTCCGTGTATCGGTCGGCATTTTCTCGCCGGGCCGCGGACCAACCATCGAGATGCGGAAGTTTGACGCGGAGCACCGCGGCCTGGATGGCGTCGAGGCGAAAGTTGCCGCCGATGAGGGAATGAAAGTACTTCGGCTTCGCGCCGTGGGCCCGAAGCACCCGCATCTTTTCGGCGAGGTCCGCGTCGGTGGTGGTGACGAGCCCTCCATCGCCGAACGCGCCGAGGTTCTTCGACGGGAAGAAGCTGAAGCAACCCACCCGGCCAAGGCTTCCAATCGTTCCTTCAGGAGTCCGCACTCCGATCGCCTGGGCCGCGTCTTCGATGATCGGCAGCCCATGCGTTTCGGCGACCGCACGCACCGCCGGCATCTCGCAGCTTTGCCCGAAGAGGTGCACCACCATGATGGCCTTGGTGCGTGCGCCGATCGCCGTTTCGAGGCGCGACGGGTCGAGGTTGTAGGTTCGAGGATCGATATCGACGAACACCGGTCGTGCGCCGAGTCGACTCACGCAGCCGCCCGTCGAAAAAAACGTATAGGGCGTCGTGACGACTTCATCACCGGGACCGATGTCGAGGCCCATCAGCGCCACGAGGAGCGCATCGGTGCCGCTCGATACCCCGAGGGCGTGGGGCACGTCGAGATAGTCTGCAAGCTCCGCTTCAAGGCTCGAGACTTCCGGCCCGAGAATGAAGCGCCCCGAGCGGACGACCCGGTCCATGGCGTCGCGGAGCTCCGGAAGAATCGGTTCATGCTGGGCATGAAGATCGAGAAGGGGAATCGGTTCACTCATTGTCGATTGGCTCGCAGCGTTCATCGGTGATTCGGTAGCGCCGGCCACAGGCTTGGCACACCACTTCGGCCCCGTCTGGCGACCGATCGGGTAGGCGCACCCCGCACTGGCACATCCAACCGACCCGGCGCGCGGGCACTCCCATCATCAGCGCGTAGGCGGGCACGTCGCGGGTCACGACCGCGCCGGCGCCGACGAACGCGTAGTCACCGAGGTCGTTGCCGCAGACGATCGTCGCGTTGGCTCCGACGCTCGCGCCTTTGCCCACTTTCGTGTCTTTGTACTCGTCCTTCCGCGAAACGAACGACCGCGGATTGATGACATTGGTGAACACGCAGCTCGGACCGAGGAATGCGCCATCGGCCACTTCGACGCCGGTGTAGATGGACACGTTGTTCTGGACCCGGACGCCATCGCCCAAGGTCACTCCATTCGCGACGAACACGTTTTGCCCAAGCGAGCAGTCTCGGCCGAGCTTGGCCTTGGCGGACACGTGAACGAAATGCCAAACCTTCGTGCCCGGTCCGAGTTCGGCTCCCTCATCCACCACCGCCGTCGGATGGATGTAAACGTCGTTCATCCCCGCTCCAGGACCACTGCCAGGCCCTGGCCGACTCCGATGCACAGCGTCGCCAATCCATAGCGCACGTCCCGGGCCTCCATCGCATGAGCCAGGGTGGCGACGATCCGCGCCCCACTGCAGCCGATCGGATGCCCGAGCGCGATCGCGCCACCGTTCACATTGACCTTCTCGGCATCGAGACCGAGCTCACGCACACAGGCGAGGGACTGCGCGGCAAAGGCTTCGTTGAGCTCGACGAGACCGAGATCCTGAGGGCCAATGCCCGCCTTCTTGAGTGCCTTTTGGCTCGACGGGATCGGTCCGATGCCCATGAGGTTCGGCTCGACGCCCGCGACGGCGGTCGCGACCACCCGGGCCAACGGCTTGAGCCCGTGCTCTTTGGCGAAACGGTCCGAGGTAACCAGCAGCATGGCCGCGCCGTCGTTGAGCGGCGAAGAGTTCCCCGCGGTCACGCTTCCTCCTTCGCGGAACACGGGCCGGAGCTTGGCGAGGGCTTCGATGGTGCTGTCCGGTCGAATCGATTCGTCGCGTTGGACCACCGTCTCGCTGGCGCGCTTACTCGCCGGAGGCACGGTGACCGGAACTATCTCTCGTTCAAAGGCCCCCTGATCCCATGCGGCCGCGGCTTTCCGATGGCTAGCGAGGGCAAACGCGTCCTGATCCTCGCGTGACACCCCGTACTTCTCGGCGACGTTCTCCGCGGTCTCGCCCATGCTGATGAGCGGGAAACGTTTCTCCATTTTAGGGTTGGGAAAACGCCAACCGAGACTCGTGTCGTAGATCTTCGGCGCCCGACGCGGAAACGCTTCCTCGGCCTTGGTCATCGCGTAGGGCGCGCGGCTCATCGATTCGACGCCGCCGGCCACCGCGACCTCCACGTCGCCACCCCGGATCGCTCGAGCCACCTGGATGAGCGCCTCGAGCCCGGACCCGCACAGCCGGTTGACGGTCACTCCGGTAACTTCGTAGGGAAGGCCCGTGAGGAGCGCGGCCATCCGCGCGATGTTCCGATTGTCTTCGCCGGCCTGGTTGGTTGCGCCGAGGATCACCTCTTCGAGCGGTGCCTTGGTGGTGGGGTTTCGCTCGAGGATCGCACCGAGTGCGTGGGCTGCGAGGTCGTCGGGCCGAACGCGGCTCAGGCCGCCGCGGTGCTTGCCGATCGGTGTTCGTAGCGCATCGATAATTACCGCTTCCATCGCGTGTCCTTTCTCGAGCTAGTTCCCGCACGGCCGAGCGGGAGCGCCTTAAACCAATGCGCCCGTGACCCACCGTTCAGTGGGGCCGGCGAGCCCAATGCGCGGGCCTCAGCGCACCATCTGTCGGCAGTCCGCCACGTACTGACCCTGACCCTGGTCGACGCAGGCTCGATACGCGGCCTGTGCGCCTTCCCGGTCGCGGAGCGTCTGACGGGCCGCACCAAGCGTAATCCACGCCTTGGACGACGTCGGATTAAGCGCGCTTGCGCGCTCCGCAAGCTCGGCGGCTTCCTGCATCTGGCCTCGGTTGAGCAGAAGGAACCCGAGGTCGGCAAGCGCCTCATGGCCATTTGGGTTGGCCGCGAGGGCGGACCGGTAGGCTTCTTCGGCTCGGCGGCCTCGAAGGCCCTGCGCCTCGGCGAGGAGCGTCGCGTAGTCGCCGGTGGGGGCAGGCGGCTCTTCAACCGCAGGCTCTTCGGAGGTCTCTTCTGCCACCTCTTCCGCCGCTTCTTCGGTGACCTCTTCCGCAGCCGCTTCCTC
>JBCCZL010000631.1:0-5827 GCA_039187775.1 Myxococcota bacterium | reverse complement strand
GTCGAACTTTGCCTCGCTCATCTGAAAGACAACCTCGCGCAGCGCGCGGCTCGCGCCGTTGCCGGGCTCGCGGTCAATGCGAAACGGCGTGTCACCTGCCCCGACCTCGAGCCCGATACGCGCCTTGCTCGGCCAGACTCCCGGAGTATGGGAGCGGCTCCGAGCGGCAAATGTTGCGTCCGTCGATCGCAGCCTCCACGTCTCTGTGATTCCTAGGGTCCCCACCCAGAACCCCATGAGTTCTCGCCACGTGTGCGCGTGATAGCTTGCCGTCGAGTCCTGGCTTAGATGGACCGCCAGCAGCGCCCGCAAGAGCTCGGCTTCCTCTGGGAGCGCGAATGCCACATCACTTTTGTATTGCGCTTCAAGCTGGTCGAAGAACGCTCTCGCCTCCCCATCCACTTCGACTTCGCGCACCGCATCGAGCGCTCGATACCGATCGCGAAGCGTTCGCCAGCAGTGCGTGGCGTCCCCCAATGGCTCTGGGTCGAACCGATGCGGCTCGCGGACTCCAGAGAGTTTCTTGCGTTGCTGCCTGCGCCACGGGAGCGGCGGGTTCTTCATGTGGGTCACCATTGTTGCACCGTAGCGCGTACGCTCAAGCACCATCAGATATCGTCTTTGACCCGCCCCAGAGCAACCCAGACAGAGCCGGGCACTGGGGTTCGGCAAGATATCAACACAAGATCGGACCGCCCTTGGATTTTCCGGAAACCCTCGGTGCCGCGTTGGGACCGGGCTGGGGCGTCGGCGACGACATCGCGATCCGCTGGGACCTTGGCCTGAAGGCACCGGACAAGTCTAATAGTCTTCGCTGATGCGAGGGGCTCGCTGCAACCACCTCATCGCCGTGCTGCTCGTTTCGTGCGCACCGGCCTGCTACCTCTCGCACGAGGCCAGTCCCGACGACTCCGGCGTCGAGCCCACGGGTTGTGTCGCCCTCGAGTCCCGGACCGAATGCGAGGAAGCGGATTGTCGCTGGGTCGTGCCCTTTACATGTGACCCCATGGGATCGGTGGGGCCTCCGTTCTGCTCCCCTGGTCGATGCGATCCCGGAACCCCGTGTCCGTCGGGAACGGAGTGTGCGACCGTGTCGATTAGGCCCGCCTGCGCCCCGATATGTGCCCTGTGTACGTCCTCCCTGGACGTGTGCGTTCCGAACTAGATATGGCATCGAAGTCTCGAAAGAAGCTCATTCGCGCACGAAATCGGCGGATGAATGCGGTGCAGGAGGTGCCCTCGAAGCAAGATCTGGCCGACCTTGGATTTTCGGACCCAAGGTGCCGAGCACTGCGGCACGGGTGTTGGAGAATGTCGGGCTCCCGGAACCTGAGGAGCTTCATCTGCTCGTTGCCTACGAGTGCTCTCTCGAACTCACCGAACTGGGCGTTGTGGGGATCTATCAGGTCGCGACACCTGACGCGGTTTGGGCGATCCGAAGAGATGGGGGCGAGGTGGTTGAGATCGACCGTGATGGGAACCACTGCCGCTTGTTAACTCTTCGGTCGTTCGGATGTTCGCGTTTTTGGCGGCGGTTGCACAATGGTCGGAACGCCCCGGGACCCGGAGAGAGCTCCGCTCGCTTCGGCGTCAGTTGCTGAGCTCCGAACCATCCATTGACGGCAGCGGACTCAGTTTCTGGGAAGAGTGCTTCTCGGCCTGGGAGGAAGAGCGGTAGACATTCCGAGACGTCGCAGGAAGAGGCTCAGTCTGGGGAGATGACGCAGATCTTCCGGTACGCTCACCTTCGGCGGAGGTTGAGCTTGCCAGAGTCAGGGCGAGCGCGAAATGATCGGACCATGAGCAACGCGGCAACGAGCGCGCTTCGGTCCTCGCTTGCGGCGCGTGGGGCCTCTTGGGGCTTGGTCCTGATTGGAGTTCTTGCCGGTTGTTCTGACGCGTCGGGTTCGCCGGTTCCGCCGACGGGTAAAGATTTCATACCTCCGGACCTGCCTGAGGTGGAGATTCCGGTCGACGAATCGAACCGTTTTGTGCATGAGGACTTCCAGCGGTTCATGGAGGCGTTTCCAGATGTCATGCAGAGCGGGGACGAGGAGCGGTTTCGGATGTGCACCGGGGATGCATGCCTTGCCTCGACTCCCGAGAGTGTGGGCGCGTTCGACGGGGAGGGCGTGCGTTATCTGGTTCCGCTTTGGTTTCGCGCTTGTCTCTCTCAGTCGGGGCAAGGGTGCGAGCTCATCGCGCAGGCATTCAATGGGTCGACGGTGGCGCGCTTTCCAGTGTTCGAAGGGCTCCCCCGCGCGGAAGCGGACGCCAAGACGCATCGTTACGCGACCCGCGCCTGCGAGCTGAGTGAACGGCACTGCCGAATGTGGAGTTCGCAGGTCCTCCGCGGCGTAGGAGCTCCGGATGATGCGGACGTGGGGCGCGCGATCGAACGGATGCGGACAGGCTGCGCCGCACAAGACCATCACGCGTGTGCGATCCTCGCGAAAGCCGCAGAGCGCCACGTGCAGATCGGTTCGCGGCGACAGTGGTTCGAAAAGGCCTGCGAGCATGGAGCCGGGCCTCCGGAGAATCGCTACTGCGACGATTTTGTGCTGCTCCTGTTCGACTCGGGAACACGGGCCGATCGACGGCGGGCCGTCGAGATTGCCGCTCCGATCTGTGACCTCGAGAGCCCCGCATGGGAAGGGGAGTGCGAAGGTACGGTCGCCGAGGGGACCCTCCAGTGCCCGCGATTCCACCTTCGCTTCGCCGATTCCTGCACTCGCTACGCCGAGACGCTGCCGCCCGACGAGGCGCTCTCGCTCTATATGGCCCTCTGCCGAACTCTCTCGATCGATATGCAGGAGGAGCAGAACATCGAACGGTGCCGTCGCGCTCTCCGGCTTGCGGAACGAACCCGGCAGCCAGATGAAATGGTTCGAACGCTTCGGACGCGGATTTGTGATGAGGTAAAGATGGCCTGCGACATCGAGCACGAGTTCGATGCATCGGTATGCGGGCCGGTCCGGGCAACCTGCATGGCCGAGGGCCCGCAAGTGGTGCAAGACGCACCCTAACCCAAGGTCCCTCAGCCCACGCCGACGCGAGGCGGTCCAGCCGATCGAGGGGAGTCCAGCCCACTACAGAACCCCGAGGCATCGACGTATCTCGACTCCGAGACCGATGCGGGCTAGTGACCAATCATCGGCGCGGGGCGGTGCTCATTGCGGTCGCGAACGCGGAGCTTTGCGCCGGGCGGTCAGGAGAGCTTCTCTTTCGTAAAGCGATGCATCCGGAACGAACTCCCCTCGGCTTCGCGGCGGGGTCCAACGCGCGAAAGTTCGATCGCGACGAGAAGCGCCTTCGCCGCGCCGCGGGACTCCTTCGGGCCGGAGATCGGAAGGGTGCAAGGGAGCTCGCGGAACGGGTGGTCGCAGGAGGCGCCCCCATGTGCTTTTGGCATCCCGAGATCCTCGCCGCGGCAGGCGATACGGATCTTGCTGCGCGCGCCCTCGCGCTGGTGACCGAAGAACGACGCGACGACAGTCGGATTCGCGCCTATCTCGCGATTCCTCCGGAGGCCGACCCGGCTCCGCTCGAGGCTGAGTTGTTCGCCGGTGCTTCGGTCGACCCGAAGCTCTCGGTCGAGCTCGCCCCCCATTCGAAGCGGGCGCTGGCCCATGCCTGTGCCGGTCGCGGAGGCCAATCCGATGGCTTTCGTTGCCAGCTCATCCGCGCGTCCTGTCGGCACGGAGGCTCCGACGCACGGGCCTGAGTGGACTTCGCGACGCCGCCGGTCATATCCGGGCGGCGTTCCTGGCTCGGTACCCATCGGCGTGCTTGCTCTTCAAGGCTGCCTCTGTGCCGGTGCGGGCATGTCGGCCGACCCGAGTCTCCTCAACCGATCCTCAAGTCGAGCCGCGCGGGTCCGGCGGAAAGTTGGATGGAGGCGCAGGTTCCGCCGGGGTGGTTTCTTGCCCTGCGGCGGGCCGCATCGTTCGGACCCTCGTCCGGTCGACCTCCTCGTCCCATTCCTTGTCGTAGCCGTCGTAGCGCACCCACGCTCGACCGTCGGCGACCCGGCGCACGGTGGCGGGGTACCACGCATCACCCCACTCGACGAACACCGGGTCGCGGGGTGCGAGGTTTGCGACGTCGGTGACTTCAAAGCCAGGAGGCGGGACCGGAGGGGCAACTTCTTCGGCGCGGGGGCGAAGCTGGCTTTCCCGGGCCACCCGGTTCCAATCGTCCCCATAGCCTTCGTAGCCCACTTCGTAGAGATCGTCGCGAAGCCACTGCACCACCGTTCCCGGATACCAGGTTCCCTGAAACTCGATCTCGATCGTTGCCTCCGCCGAGTATCGGGGGCTCTCCATGACCTCGGGTGCCGCGACCTCGGGCGCTGAAGGTGGCGGGCAGTCTCTGGTCTGAGGAGCTGGCCGAGGGGATCCGCCGCATGCGATGAACAGGATGCTGCCTACTGCTATGAATCGAATCATCGCGTCTCCACGCATGGTTCTCCTGGCCTCGTTCCACCAAACGTGCCCGCGGAGAAGGTATTTCCAGGAACCGCCATACCACACCGGCGGCGGAATCTTGGGCTGCCGGTTTGGGGGCGTTGCGTAGGGCATGGTGAACTGCGACGATGGACATCGTGCGTGGGTGGTTCAGCCGTCGATTTGTTTCGGGCAATGCGCATCCTCGGTGGATAGTGGCGTGGCTGCTCCTCCTCGCCATCCCGAGGACCGCGGAGGCTCAAGATCCGTGCGCCGACGCGAGCGGGTGCCACGTCGAGCCGCTGGTGTGGTTTCACTCCGAAGAAGCGGGGTCTCCCCTCTCCATCGACACCGGCTGGGTGCCGAGCGGGAGCCCGATTCAGCTGAGGATTGGCCTCTTCGTGGGGGCAGGCACCGAAGTCGAAATGAACACCGACCTGGTTCATCGATGGCAGCCGGCGATCGAAGGTCAGCTTCGAGGGGACGACGATGCCGGGCGTCTCTCGATCAACTACGGAATCGAGTTTCGTGTGGAGCTTCGCTTCGACGTGACCATCGCGGGCATTCGCTACACCTGGACGGGGAGCATTCCGGTTCCCGGCTTTCCCGAAGACCTTCGCGCGATCGCGGAAGGACTGTTCACTCCGCTGCTTCTTCCGCCGCTGGCCCCGATGAGCGATCTCGAGCGGCCCGTCACCGTTCGCGACACCACCGACAACGTGCGGGTGCTTCGCTACGACGCGCTCGGCGGGTTCATCTCCGTCCCCGGGGTCTCTGGGGGCATCAGCTTGAACATGCAGGCCGACATGGAAGCGAGCTATCAAACCGACCGAGTGATCTTCGAGGGCAAGGCTCCGCTGCTCACCGAGCTCGAAAAGGTGCTCCTCCCCTCGCGGAGCCTCGAAGGCTACGGACGATCGCTTCGCACCGAGGTGCATCCCGAGGGGACCCTGACCCAGCGAGGCGTGATCTACATTCGTCCCTCGCTCTATCTCGATTTCGTGGGCACCCGCCGGGACTATCCGCTGCTCGAGATTCCCCTCGAGTTTACCGACGAAGTTCGGAACGTGGTGTTTCCCACCCAGACCATCGACGTCCCGCTGCCCGACGTGGTGTTTTCCACGGATCGGGTCGACTTCGGTCAGGTGGACCTCGGCGAGACCGGACGAGCCATCGTTGGGGTCGAAAACCAAGGACTCGCCCCCCTCGAGGTCCGCGTGGAGGCGCCACCCAACGTCCGCGTGGGCAACGCGACGTTCTCCCTGCCTCCGGCGACGCAGCGCAATGTCGATATCAGCTATTCGCCCGAACGGCCCGGCGACTTGACGGCGGCGCTCCGATTGCTGACCAACGATCCTGATTCTGCGGAGCGCTTCGTCGAT
>JBCCZL010000630.1:0-5832 GCA_039187775.1 Myxococcota bacterium | reverse complement strand
GCCAGACCAACATCGATCGCGAACTGGCCCTCCGCTTCGGCAGCTAATGCCCCAGCCCTGATTCATCAACGTACGACCCGATCCAACGACGGCGATGGATCTTGCCCACGAGACCCGGTCAGTTCCTGCGCGACCTTCCGGTCCACCGACCGAGGAACCACTGTCCTCGTTGCCGTGACATCCACTACCCTCGCGAAGGACGTAGATGAGAGGTTGCCATGAACTGTCGATTCCCTGCCGCTCTGCTAACGGTGTGTCTGGCTCTCGGATGTAGCGATAACGACGCACCAGAGCCTGTGCCCGCCGCCACGACCCCAGCCAATTCCGACCAAGCGCCCGCGCCGGTCGTGAATGAACAGGAACAGGCCGACCAACAGCTGGGCGAAAAGCTCGGAGAGTACGTACGCCACTGCTTGAATCGACACTCAAGGTCCGTCTCGCGCGCGCGACAAAGCTACACCGGCTGGATCGGCGGGGAGTCGGGCCCCACCGGCGAGGAACGACATGTCTTCGGGGTCCACGAACTCACGGTGGACGCCACGCTCTGCACCGAAGCGGTTGCCCGCGCCGCCGCGATGCCTCCCGCCCATGAAGGACTTCATACCGCCGGCACTCAGTACGTCGCAGCGCTCAGCGCCGTGATCCCCAAGGTCAACGAAGCGCACGTCTATTACGAACGAGAGAACTACAAAGACGATGACTTTGCGGGGGGACGGGAGCTCCATCCGGAACTGATGCAGCGCTGGAGTGATTTTAGTGCCGCCGACCAGGGCTTGAGCCTGCAGGTACAGCAGCTCCAACGCGAGATCGACAACCGGCGGATTGCTGCACTCGAGAGCGACCCGGCTCGAAGAACCCGCTTTTTGATTGAGCGAGCCCGATTGAGTGCAGAAACCATCGCGGACCTCGCCGGAAAAGTCGAGCTTGACGATGAACTCCGCTACGGGGGGGTGGACGCAGAAGAGCTGAGCGACGCAGTGACGTCGTTTGAGACTCACGCGGATGAGCTCGATCGGCACGTGCAAAGCGGACCCTCCGATCTGCCTTCCAATGGGGATCGCTTCGCTTCGTCGGTCACCGATCTCGTAGCCGCGGCCAAACTGCTCATGAGAAATGTCCGCGACGGGAACCAGGTGAGCGCCTCTGAAGCGTCTCGCTTGGGAACTCCGACCGGGTCGACGATCGAAGGAAGTCCAGACTCCCTCATCGACGGCTACAACGACCTGATCAACGCCTACAACCGAATGCGCTGACCGGAAGCGCATGGGGCGAGGGGAAACTCGACCCGTCGTGGTCCATCAGTTGAAGACCGCGACTGTGAGAATCACCACGCAAGGCTGAGCCGAGAATCTCTCCGGCGAATCTTCAAGTCGTGACGTTCTTTACCTCCATCGGCCCAAGAGGGCGCACTCTCGCGACCACGCGCTCTCCCTCGCACGGATCGCGACGGTCCCCCGCGACACCGCGGATTCGTGCCACCCATCGCTCGAAAGGAGGCTTCGGTTTGTTGTTGCGGTATCGACGAAACATCACCAAAACCTTGCTGCGCATGGAAAAAACACATCACGTTCGATGGCCATCCGGCGTGGTTCCTCGGTCCTTGCTTGGCGGTGCGGTTCTCGCGTGCGCCGCGGCGGTCTTGGTTCCGAGTCTCGCCTTCGGCCAAGACGAACCTGAGCCATCCAAGATCGAATGGCTCTTCGACTCCGAGCCGGTTCCCGAATCGCTGGCCCACCTGTCGACCGACGCCACGCCCGAACCCTCCCCGGCCGAACCCTCCCCGGCGATTCAAAAGACATCGAGCGCAATCATCGCTTCCGAAACCCACCTCGCGTTGTCGACTCCCGAACCGACGGCCCCCGAGGAGGCACCACTCGGCTTCGGACTCGTCATTCAGGGCACGGGCTTTGGAAGCGACGGCTTGAGCCTCGGAGGCGGAGGATTCGGCGCACGCGTTCGGCCAGGCCTCGGTCACATCGGCTTTGACTTCACGATGGGGATGTCGGGCGGGGGCATTCGCGGCGCCGACAGTGGGTTCCTCGGCTTCGACATCGGCACCGACTTTCGCTTCTATCTCAATCCCGACTCGCCCGTGCAGTTCTTCGCGGTCGCAGGTGCGGGAATCGGCTTCGGGGGTATTGCGGTGGACGAGACCTCCGGCTCGATGTCGGATCATGAACTCTGCCCCGACGACGGCCCTGGAATGTTCTTCGCGGACCTTTCCGCCGGACTAGGCCTGGAGCTCGCGTTCGACGACTTCATCGCCTTCTTTGCGGACGTTCGGCTCCGAAGTCGCCATGCACTTTCGGGCGACCTTCGATTTATGGAGGAAGTCGAAAACGTGGGGCTCAGCGAAACCAGCAGTGTCGTGGGCTTCGGTGGAACGGCTGGGGTCGTTCTCTACCTCGATGAGTCGGCGTTCGACGAATAATCGATAGCCAGCCCGCGTTCCGCGGGGCATGACGCGCCACGAGCCCTCACGAACCGCGCTAAGCTACCGTTCTCCGAAGACCGAAATTCGGCCGAGCTCCATCGAGGGGCTCGGTCTTTTTGCGCGTGTACCGATCGCCGCCGGAGAAGTCGTGGTGGTCAAGGGTGGCTACATCCTCACCGAGACCGAGTGGCGACCCCTCGAAGCACGCTTGGGTTCGGCCGAAATCCAGATCGACGAGCATCTCTTCATCGCCCCCGTCGACCCTCAAGAACGAGACGGTTCGATGATCTATTCGAACCACAGCTGCGAGCCCAACATCGGGATTCAAGGCCAGATCGTGTTCGTGGCCATGCGAGACATCGAGGCCGGCGAGGAACTGACCCACGACTGGGCGACCACCGACGACCTGGACGAAACGCTCGACTGTTGCTGCGGCGCCAAGCAATGTCGAGGTCGCGTCTCGGGACAGGACTGGCGAAACCCCGAACTTCAGCAGCGCTATCGCGGTTGGTTTGCTTGGCACCTCCAGCGAAAGATCGATCGGAGCGAGTAGGCCTGTTTCCTTCCCACCATGACGTGAGACTCACCACAACACACTGAGCCGAAAATCGATCGACAGAATCTTCAAGTCATGAACCCCACTCCTTCCGTTCCTCGCCATCCCCCGAGCCGGCCAAACTCCAGCGGGTTCGAGGAACCCAAGGAACGCACAGGCTATGCGATCACGAAGCACGTCATTTCGCTGCTCGTGATCGCGGGAACTCTCGCGTTTCCTCTCTCCGGACACGGCCAGGAGGCGCACGGTTCCACCGTCGAGCTCCCCGCGCTCTTCGACCCAAAGGATGGCCACGCCAACGAACACCCTGAGAGCGAGCGCCTTTGGCTCGACCCGGAGTTGATGCGGGTCACTGCAGGACCCGTGACGTTCGTAGCTCCGCGGTCGCCAGACCTCCGCCTCAGCTTCCGGGTCCGACAGGAGCATGCCCAGTATCTGATCGACCTCATCGTGGAGACCACCGGTCGCGCGCACGGTGCATTTGTGGACTTTCGGCGCACGGAGTACCGCTTCTATCTCGATCCGTTCGCGACCGCCCAACCGGCGACCCTCACTGCAGAAGAACCTCTCCCGCCGGAACCCGAAGAAGCCTCCGAAGACGCGATCGGGTGGGCTCTCGCGGTCGGACTCGGGGTAGGAACCGTGATCATCGCCACCGGGCTCCTGGCGTTCGTGCTTGCAGGCGCGCAGCAAAACGAACCCATGGAGAGCCGCTGACGGGCAACGCCGCAACGATTCACCGGAAGCGTCCCGCCCAGACACCGGACGGGACGGGTCCCGAACGCGCCGCGCGGCAAAAGAGCGGCCGGAATAGACAGACCTTTTCTCTCTCCGGTGGGCGTTGCACACTCGGGCACCTTTTTCCAAGGGGTTCGACAATGACCGAGAGACATGGCGGCGACGATGTGGGCGAGGTGCTGGTGCGCCACGGCATCGAGCACGTATTCACCCTGTGCGGTGGCCACATTTCCCCGATCCTGGTGGGCGCCAAAGCCCGCGGGCTGCGGATCGTGGACGTCCGCGATGAAGCGAACGCCGTGTTTGCCGCCGACGCGGTCGCCCGAATGACGGGCATTCCTGGAGTCGCCGCAGTGACCGCCGGTCCCGGAGTCACCAACGCGCTCACCGCGATCAAGAATGCCCAGCTTGCGCAAACCCCGCTCCTCGTGTTCGGCGGCGCCACCGCGACCCTGCTGAAGGGTCGGGGCGCCCTTCAGGACATCGACCAAATGGGCCTTGTCCACACCGCGGTGAAATGGGCCGCGAGCGTCAGCACCGTTCCCGCCCTCGCGCCGACCGTCCATAAGGCCCTGGAGGTTGCGAAGGATGGCGTTCCCGGCCCCGTCTTCGTCGAAGTCCCCGTGGACCTTCTCTACCCGGAGAGCGTCGTGAAGGGCTGGTACATCGCGGAGAGCGGCGTGGAAAACGCCAAGGGCCTCGGTGGAAAAGCCCTGGAGCTGTACCTCAAGGGCCACCTCTACAAGCAGTTCCACCTCCCCCACGTCGACCTCAACCTTCCGAGCGTGAGCCTTCCGATCGGCAAAGATGTCGACGCGCAGATCGAAGAGGTCGCCGCGGCGGTGCAGCTCGCCGAGCGGCCGGCGCTGGTGATTGGGAACCAGACAATGGTTGGCTGCCGCGACGCCGACGCGATCGCCCGGGCCGTCGAGCAGCTGGGCATCCCGTGTTGGCTCGGTGGCAGCGCGCGCGGCCTTCTTGGGAACACCAGCGAGATTCAGTTCCGGCACAAGCGCGGCAAGTCCCTGAAGGAAGCCGACCTCGTGATCGTGTGCGGATTCCCGTTCGACTTCCGAATGAAGTACGGCCGGGGCATCAGCAAGAAGGCCACCCTCGTGTCGGCCAACTTAAGCAGCGAAGAGCTTCGGAAGAACCGAAAGCCGGACATCGCGATCCAGCTTCATCCCGCTCGATTCCTTCGCCGCCTCGCCGAAATGGCAAGCGGGGAGGGGCGCTGGTCCAGTTGGTTCTCGGCGATTCGCGAGCGTGAGGCGGCGCGCGACAAGGAGATCGCAGCGCAGGCGAGCAACGGTGGAGAGCTCGTCGATCCGGTGCATTTCTTCCAGCGCCTCGAGCCTAAGCTCGACGACGATTCGGTGATCGTCGCCGACGGCGGCGACTTTGTGGCCACCGGCGCATACATCCTGAAGCCGCGACGGCCCCTCTCTTGGCTCGATCCCGGAGTGTTTGGAACCCTGGGGGTGGGCGGGGGCTTTGCGGTCGGTGCGGCCTGCGTACGGCCTGACGCCGAGGTGTGGATCATCTGGGGCGATGGCTCTTCGGCGTACTCGATCGCCGAGTTCGACACCTGCGCGCGCCACGGCCTCGCGCCGATCGGGGTGGTGGGCACCGACGCGTCCTGGGCTCAGATCGCGCGCGACCAGGTCGAGCTCCTCGGAGACGATGTCGGCACGACGCTCGTTCGCACGCCGTATCATCAAGTCGCCGAGGGTTACGGTGGCAAGGGCTTGCTGCTCACGGATCCGGCGAAGATCGACGAGACGATCGACGAAGCCAAAGCGATCCGGAAAGACGGCAAGCCGGTGCTGATCAATATTCATCTTGCGCAAAGCGATTTTCGAAAAGGGTCGATTTCGATCTGATTTTGATGCGATTCGATCTGGGAGGTGCACGGCTCGCAGGAAAACCCCTGCGTTGAGAACGCGAAGCGCTAGCAGGTTGTTGCAAAAGGCCCGTGGGTGGATCCAGCTTCGCGACGGTGCCGGTCGCGCCCGCGAGCCGACGAGGAATAACCGAGTTATTTTGAGGAGGCAGGCCGAAGGCCGGTCGCGGGTGCGAGCGGTGCCCGCGCTGGAGGCGCGTG
>JBCCZL010000629.1:0-5842 GCA_039187775.1 Myxococcota bacterium | reverse complement strand
CGGACGCGATGCCGGGATTACGTTCGATGGTCGGTCGAAGTCGGATGGCGGATGCTTCGCGTTGTAGATGACCGACCCATCGCCCTGCCCCGGGCGCGTCGTCACAACGTGCGCCGGCTCGTCGACCGCGGAGGCCCGGGGCTTACCGCTTGAGCCTTTGCCTCCGCGCCTTCGAAGCCGGACCGGGCGTCCGATCTCCGCGGAAGGAAGGTGGCTTAGCGCGTCACGGCACGTGACCCATGGCGCGAGCGCGGCCTCCTCGAACAGATGACCGGTCTCGGTCGGCGGGCCATGCGTCGGCGCCGGCCACCGGAGGCACGGGCCCTCAAGATGCCCGAACCAGAACGGCCTAACTCTGTGCTGGGGGACGCCGTAGTTCGCTGCGTCGAGCTTCGCAAAGTCGGCAGTGCAGTACCCCTCCGCCGCAAGCGATCCGATCGTCTCCTGGACAACGTGAATGTTTGGCGCGGTCTCGAGCCCGGGCACGTTGCCGATCAGAAACGTCGCCGGCCGAAGGAGGCGGATGACTTCGACGGTCTCACGCAGACAGTCGCGTTCATCCGCGAGCCCCTTCCGCGCGCCGGCCGTGGACCAGGGTGTGCAGGGCGGGTCCGCGACGAGCAGCTGCACCGGACCGGCACGCCAACCGAGCTCGAGCATCCGAACGAAGTCCCGGACGTCCATCTGAATCGGTCGGTGGCCGAGGTTCGTCGCGTAGCTGTCGCAAGCCTTCGGGTCTTTATCGATCACCAGGTCGAAAGTGATGCCCGCACGACGAAAGCCCTCGGCCATTCCGCCGCTACAACCGAACAGCTCGATGTTCATCCGGCCCATCGCTGCAGGTAGTCCAACGGCTCGGCGAGGTACGCGACCGGCACGTCGAGAGCTCTCGCGTACGCCCGAAGAGTCCGGAGAGATTGCCGGTGCCGCCCCTTCTCGACGCGCGCGACAATCGGGCGATACGTCCCGATGCGCTCCGCGAGCTGTGCCTGCGTGAGTCCGGCGCGGCGGCGCTCCGAACGAATGCGGCTACCGATCGCGCGAGCCACGGCGTGGTCCCACCACCGATTCATGTCGGGCCCCGCGCGGATAGGTGCCCCGTATTGTTACGAGGTCGGGGCGGCCCTCGGCGGGCACCACCCCGCGTGCTCAGGGCCGAAGCCCATCGGTTCTCATTGCCCTGTAAAGCACCATCGGTGCACTCGGCTGGGCGGCCGAAGCTTGTAAAGGCTCCGCCCGACGCGGAACCGCGCCGGACGGAGATAGTGAATATCTCAGGTCGGGATACCGCTGCCTCCCTTGGGGCTTTCGAACTCACGCCCCGACCGGTGCACACGGCTCGTGCATTGCTGCGAGTGGGCGCACGTCGACCTCCTTTCTGTTTCATCGCCGCACCACCCTGCGCAGGTGCCGCAGCATCCATCGAAGCCGGAGCTCGTAGTAGCGCCGGCGGAGGTATCGGAGGAGCCGGGTCACGCGACCTCTTCGAAAGTCAGTTCGAACCGCTCGACATCGAGCGGGACAATCGACTGCACGTAGGCCGGCCACTCGTCGGCCGCCTCGCACCCCGCAAGACGCTCCATCCAAAGGCGGATCATCTTCTCGCCCTCTTCGACCGCACGGTCCGTCAACCGAAAGCCCGTCACGGCGAACGGCGGTTTGATCTCCACCGCCACGATGTGGAGCTCTTCTGCCGGGCGCTGGTTCTGGCGAGCGCCCTCCGCGTACCACGCGAGTTGCGCGTGATAGACCATCCCCAGCGCGTGCCGCTCGAACCACCCCGGCTCCGACTTGGTTGTGGTCTTCAGGTCGGTGACGCCGCTTTCGCCGCATACGTCGAGCTGACCGGCACAGGGCCGATCGAGCACGGACCACCGAAGCGGCACTTCCGTATCGCCTTGGAGGAGCTGAGCACCAATGCGATCCGCGCGCACGACTTCGGCGCACCGCTGCGCCTGATCGTACTCCGCCGTCGTCACGATCGCCGCCTTGTATCGCCCCTCCGCGCGGCGCCGCCGTTGCACTTCCGCGGCATGCTCCGCCAGCTCGACGTCCGCACTGGTGACGATGACCCGACCGGCCGCCTCCTCCTTCGCTGCCTTCCACGCATTGCCGCGATGCGGTGCGTCGAAGACGTAGTGGTCGGCTCCGTCGACCAGCGCTTTGAAGCTTTGCCAGGCGTTGCCCTTGCGCTCCCCGTCGTACCGGATGAGGTCGCCGCCGAGCGCCAGCGCATGCACCGCCGTCCCGAGGCGCATCGCTGCGGTCGGCTCCGTCAGATCCTGATACGCCGCATAGTGGGCCGGCGACCGTGCCATGAGCTTCAGCCGAGTGAAGTGCAGCTCGTCCATCACGACCCCTCTTTGACGCCCGCGCTCATCGCGAGCACCGCTTCGTCAGCGGCGACGTCGAGATCTTCACATCGCTTCAAGACGCGCGGCCACGCATCCTCGTGGCGCGACTGAATCCACGCCGCGCAGCTCTGGATGGCATCGAGCAGCTCTTGCCCGGTCGTTGCGTCGGCAATGGCCTGACCCGGGCTGGCACGGCCCGCCGCCTCGTTCTGTTGGCGACGCGCTTCGGGGTCCACAGGCTGCGAGCCGACATGCTCCGGCTTGCCTTTGGGAATCGAAGGGCGGACCCGGATGCACTCGACCGTGTCTTTCCCGAACTTCGTGGTCGTCGGGTACAGCGTGATGCGCTTGCCAACCCACTCGCGTGTGTCGGAGCCGTACATGCCCGCGATGGTTTGGGCGTTGGTGACGTTGCACGCCATCGGCTTGTCCAGCTCCGCGAGAGTGAGGATCGCCTTCTTGCTCTTCTGCTTGCCCTGGTGCCCGCCGACCTGGCCTGCTCGGACCCTTCGGATCGTCACAATCCGGTCACGACCGCCGAGGTCCCACACACCGGCGTACTCGCTATCGAAGAACTCACGAAAGTGCGTCATCAGCTTTCCCGGCCTCCGAGTCCGCCGCGACGGATCCAGGCGTCGACGCGATCCGGGGAGCCGTGACAGCCGCCGGGCAAGTGGTTGTGGATGTAGAGCACGATCGCATGAAGGTTCACGACGCAGATCGCATCGCCCCGTGCGTGGGCTTCAAACAAGTCGTGCTCGAGCACCGCGCGAAGGAAGCCTCCTGTCGGCCGACCCATCTGGGCGTAGGCGTGGATCGAATCCATCAGGTGTGGCGGGACGGCCTGCATCCGGAGTTCGTTCGAAGCTCGAAAAAGTTCATTGTCCACCCTGCGCCTCCTCCAGCGCGTCGAGCTGCTCGACCGCCGCGTCGTGTTGTTCGGGGGTCATCTCCCCGGTCTGCTCCATCCAGCGCACCCAGACGTGCGCGGTCTCCATCACGTCGCTCAGCACGTACGTACGGATCGCGTCGAAGTCGTACGCATCCCACAGCCCCGCGACTTGATCCCCGGTCACCGCACCCTTGCCCCCGCGCCCGATGAGCTTCGAGGCCAGGTCGAGCTTGTACGAGCGGCCGGCACCGGTCTGGATGAGCTGGTCCTGCAGGTCGACGTGCCGCTTCGCTGAGTAGCGGCGGAAGTAGTCGGACTGCCGCCACAGCCGCGGCAGAGGGATGCGGTGGTGCAGGCACCGCGCGACTATCACGGGAACATCGAAGCCCCGACCATTCCAGGTCACCAAGGTCGGTTCGTGCGCATTGAACTTTGCCGCGAACTCCTGCAGCGCACGCTTCTCGTAGCCCTCGGCTTGAAGTTCACCGCCGAGGCATCGAAGCCACTTCGGTCCGTCCGCGTCCCATGCCATCGCACCGAAGGCGACGATCTTGTGCAGGGGGATCGGCGGGAACGCTTCGGGCTCCGGAGGCGTCCAGCTCATCGCCGGATCGATCACCGTCTCGAGATCGTAAATCAGCGTTCGTCGGGGCATGCGCGCCTCCGCTCTTCGCCGGTGCCGTCGCAGTCGGCGCACTCCCACTCGTGCACGCCATCCTCATCGCGCACGATGCCCGTGCCCTCGCAGGTCCAGCACATGCCCTCGTCGCACTCGGGTGGCTCGACGACGAAGAAGATCATCCCGCCCTCTGCAGCGTGGCCCATGCGTCCCAGACCCGCTGAAGCTTGTGGTACGCCTGATCTGGGTCCGACGTGTCTCGGCCGCGCATATTGGTCTGGAAGAACTCCGCGCAGCGCTGGGCTTCGGCGAAAGTTTGGAACGCGACTCTGGGGTTGAGTGCGTACCCGGTCCGCCGATGAGTGACCGTGTACCCTTCCCCCTTCAAGCGAGGATGCACCGCGAACCGCCCGATGACGTGCGCGTAGATCTGTTCTGGTCCATCCGGCGTCGCGATGGTGATCAGGTCTTTCGGTGGCAGAGCCATCACGCCCTCTCCCGGACGAGCTTCGCCGCAAGCTCGAGGTCGTCGGCCGGGTCCGCCGCGAACTGATCCGAGCGCCGGCGCCGCATGAACTCTTCGACGGTCCGCTCGAGCACACTCGGCGGACGGCTAGCTTTTGGGGCCGCGGCGCTCTCCTCGATGGCCGAGACCACCTCAAGGCCGCAGACCATCAGACCGTTGCCGACCTCGCGGAGGAGGGGCCCGTGTGGGATGACTCGCTCGAGCGCATCCCAATACTCGATGAGCTGAGCCCCAGCGTTCGGGCCGGACATGACGCGGAGCGTCAGACCATTGGGCCCCTCGATGGAGACGGCGTGCGGCTGGGCCCCTCGCCGGCAAAAGACCGTGATGACCCACCCTTCTCGGATCTCGAGGGCGCAGGACCAGAGGCCGAGGAGGGTGACCGGGGGCGTGATCGTGAAGGCTTGTGCGTCGTCAGTCATGACTGATTGGTTACGACTGATTGGACTAAAGCTCAAGCCCGCTTCTGACCGTTTGGGTGATTTTTTTTCGTGGACGCGCCACAATCCCAATGAAAGCGAGGCGGTATGGGGCGGATGTTTTTTTTGTTGGGAGCGCTCGTGGGGATCGCGTGCTCCTCGGAGACGACGAATCCGGCCCCGAATCCGGCGCCAAGTACAGCTGAGCCTGTGGAAACACCGCCCGCGACAGCTGAGCGGACGGTCGGTGAAGCGAGCCGGTATGTCGTCCAGTTCGACGAGGGTCAGCTCATCGAATGCGTGGAGCTCCGATTCTCTCTTGCCCTGCTTCCCGCCTTCGCGGGCGACCCGCCGTCTGGGGCGCAACGGAGGGTCGAGGATGCCGTAGACCAGTTTGTGAGTCAGCTGACCGACGGCGACCACGTCGCAGTCGAGCAACCTTGCGACGATGCATTTGCGGATCGACTGGTGCTCGGCTCGTGCACTTCGGAAGACGCCGACTCGTCTGAGGACCTACCTGGCGTCGTAACGCGCTCGGCGTTCACGGCGCGCTACTATGGATTCGGCCCGGTTTTTGGTTCCGATCGGCTCATGCAGGACTGTCTCAATCGTGGCGGTCGATGGCACTCCATCGACCGCGAGTCGCCGGAGTTTCTCCGGGCACGGCTCGAACATCGAACGGAGGAGGCGCGGAGAGCCCTGCGCTAGCCGTCGTCCTCGACGACCGAGAGCCTGCCGGAGCGTCGCCCAACCTTCATCGGCTCACCGCCCATCAGCAGGTCCATGGCGTATGACCTCACCGTCCCATACGAGACCTCGGCGCCATGCCAGTTGAGCCCGCGTAACTTGTCCTGAATCGCGAGCGGAAGCCGTCCGCCCATGTCTTCGATCACGGCCTCCACGACCTCAGGTGCCTGCGCGTCGAATTCGGAGTCGGCCTTCGCCTCCTCCACTCCGAGGATCCACACGAGCGAGCTGATGAACATGTTCTGGACGATGAAGGCGGTCGGCGTCTGGAGCGACGAGCGGGGG
>JBCCZL010000628.1:0-5850 GCA_039187775.1 Myxococcota bacterium | reverse complement strand
CGTCGAGGTCCCTTTGGAAAAGAAGCAAATCCTCATCGCCGACGACGAACCCAATCTGCGTCGGGTGCTTTCCGCCCAGCTCGTCCGAGATGGCTACGAAGTCCAGGCCGTCGAGGACGGCGAGGCCGCGCTGGCGGCCCTCGGCGAGCACCACATCGACGTGGTGATCAGCGATCTCCGGATGCCCAAAATCGACGGAATGGCACTCCTTCGTCACGTGGTCGAGCACCATCCCGACGTTCCCGTCATCATGATCACCGCCCACGGCACCGTCGATACCGCGGTGGAGGCGCTGAAGATCGGTGCCTACGACTTCGTCACCAAGCCCTTCGACAAGACCGAGCTTCGGAGCGTGATCGCGAAGGCGTCAAAGACGCGCGAACTCGGCGAGCCCGAGTATGGCCTCCAGGTGTCGGGCCGCTACGACATCATCGGCCAGTCGGAATCGATGAAAGAGGTCTACGGCATCATCGAGAAGGTGGCCGACACTCCGAGCACGGTGCTCATCACTGGCGAGAGCGGCACCGGCAAAGAGCTCATCGCCCGGGCACTCCATCAGAACAGTGCGCGTGCCGACAAGCCGTTTATTCGCGTGAACTGTGCAGCGATTCCCCGGGATCTCATCGAGAGCGAGCTCTTCGGGTACGAAAAGGGTGCGTTCACCGGTGCGGTGACGAGCAAGCCCGGTCGCTTCGAGCTTGCGGACGGGGGAACGCTGTTCCTCGACGAGATTGGCGAAATTCCGAGCACCATGCAGGTGAAGCTCCTCCGCGCGCTTCAGGAGCAGGAGTTCGAGCGGGTGGGCGGCATCAAGACGATCGGCGTCGACGTACGGCTCGTGGCGGCGACAAACCGCGACCTTCAGAAGGACATCGCGGAAGGGCGCTTTCGAGAAGACCTCTACTATCGGCTCAATGTGGTGCAGGTGCATCTGCCGCCGCTCCGAGAGCGCACCGAAGACATTCCGCTTCTCGTGAGCCACTTCATTGAACGGTTCAACGAGCGCCTCAAAAAAACCGTCCAGGGCGTCGAGGCCGACGCGATGGCCAAGCTGATTGCGGCGCCCTGGCGCGGCAATATTCGCGAGCTCGAAAATGTGGTCGAGCGGTGTCTGCTTTTTGCCGACAAGGAACAGATCACGATCCCCGACTTGCCCCCCGAGATCCGGGACGGCTCGGCCGCTCCCGCCCAGGAGACCCTCCCGGGCATCGGAGAGCCGATGCCGGACGGTGCAGGGCTCAAGGAAACGGTGCGCGAAGTCACCGCGCGACTGGAAAAGGAGCTCATCCAGCGGGCCCTCGCGCAAACGGGAGGAAACGTGACGCACACCGCGCGCCTCCTCAAGATTTCCCGCAAGAGCCTGCAGACGAAGATGAAGGAGCTCGGCCTCCGCGAGGAGTGAGCCGGGACCATCGACTTGTCATGCGGCGGACGGTAAGTTGAGCCGCATGGCCAAGGGCGCGATCCTCATCGTCGACGACGAGAAGAACATCCTGTCGACCCTTTCTCGGGCGCTGCGCATCGAGGACTTTGACGTCGATGTTGCGGGCAATGCCTCCCTCGGTCTCGAGAAGACGCAGACGAAAGCGTACGATCTGCTGTTGCTCGACGTGATGATGCCGGGAATGACGGGGATCGAGATGCTCCGGCACATTCGTGACCAGGGCAACGACGTTCCGGTGATCGTGATGAGTGGCCACGGCAACATCGAGACCGCGGTCGAAGCCACCCGCCTCGGTGCTCACGACTTCGTCGAGAAGCCAGTGACCACGGAACGGCTCCTTCTGTCGATCGACCGCTGCCTCGACTTTCGAAAGCTCGAGTCCGAAAACCGAGAGCTCCGTAAGCAAACCGGCGATGTGGGAGGCCTGCTCGGCGAAAGCGCACCGATGCAGAAGCTTCGGGAGCAGATCCGGCTCGCCGCAAGCGCGAATGCTCCGGTCCTCGTGACCGGGGAGCGCGGCACTGGCAAGGAGCTCGTGGCCCGCGCGATCCACATGAACTCAAAGCGCGCCGATGGCCCGCTCGAAAAGCTCAACTGTGCCGCCGTGCCCTCCGAGCTCATCGAGAGCGAGCTCTTTGGCCACGAGGCGGGTTCGTTTACCGGAGCCACCAAGCAGCGGCGGGGCAAGTTCGAACGGGCCACTGGAGGAACGTTGTTTCTCGACGAGGTTGGCGACATGCCGCTTCCGATGCAGGCGAAGCTCCTTCGGGTGCTTCAGGAGAGCGAGCTCGAGCGGGTGGGCGGGAGCGAACTTCTCAAGATTGATGTTCGAGTGGTCGCCGCGACGAACAAAGCGTTGAGCGGGGAGATCGAAGACGGGAACTTTCGCGCCGATCTCTTTGATCGGCTCAATGTCGTGCCGCTTCGTGTCCCTCCGCTCCGACAGCGAAACGAAGATATCCCGCTTCTTGCATCGACCTTTCTGCGAAGCGCCTGCGAAGCCAACGACCGCCGAGGAAAGTCGCTGACCGACGGTGCGATGAAAGTTCTTTCGTCCTATGACTATCCCGGCAATGTTCGGGAGCTCAAGAACCTCGTGGAGCGCTTGGTGATTCTCACGCCGACGGACCAAGTGACCGAGAGCGACGCGCGCGCGCTCCTGCCGATCGCCGCGGGAGGCCGGGGCGGCGGCCACTATCAGCCGGGGCGTCCGCTCCGCGAAATGATGGAAGATGTCGAGCGTGACCTGATTCTTCGCGCGCTCGAGCACAACCAGCAGCACATCACGAACACCGCGGCCGACCTGGGGCTCGAGCGAAGCCATCTCTACAAGAAGATGAAAGCGCTCGGCGTGCGAAAGGAGGCGGACAAATGAGAGCGGTCTTTCTGATCTTCGTCCTCTTGTGCGCGTGCGATAGCGAACGGCGGGGCGAAGAAGGCAGCGACGCTGGGGGCTCGGCCGATCCCAACGCCCTCGATCCGGTGTACCGGAGCTGGGATGCCAACGCGCAGTTCGGTTACGCGCTCGCGAACATTCAGTCGATCGACCCGGTGACGCGGGATCCGGGCCCCTGCGTGCTCGATATCCAGCTTGCGACGGCCTCGGCCGCGGGGGCCCTTGCCACGTCGGACCAGGAAGGAAGCTGCGTGGTCACCGACACCTTCGATTTGCTCGGGACGAGTGGCGACCCGATGCCGGCGTGTGCCGGCACGGTGACCGCGGCGCACATGGGGTCGAGCCGAATCATCGTGTGTCCGGACGACGGGCAGTTCATCGACCCAGTGGGCCTCGGCTGTTCCGACCTTCGGGGCACGAACGCGGTTCGCTTTGTCAGCGGACCCGACGAGACGGCGGGCGACGTGCTTTCGAGTCTCGATGTGTCGGTCCGTCGGCCGATGGCACCGGACATTACTGAGCCTGCCACGGCGGGCGCGGGTTCGGCGCGCTGGCCGGCGGAGCTCACGGTCGGATGGGCGCCAACGGAAGCGAGCGGGGTGGAGATTCTGATCGGCCGTTCCGCTGGCGATGCGCCGATGGTGCGTTGCCTTGTCGATAACTCGGGGAGCTTTACCGTGCCGAATCGACTTCTCGAGCCGTACCGGGCGGGCATGGCGTTCGTCGAGGTGGCGACCATCAATCAGCGTCGCCTCAATGTCGACGGGTTCGATTTTCGGGCAAGCTTTCGCGTGACGAACGCGATCACCCTGTTCCCCTAGCCCAGTAGATCGGTCGGTTGGCCCGTTCGTCGTTACCGGAGATGTGGTTTCGCGTGGTGGCACTGGCCCTGACTCTGGGCTGCGGAACAGACGCCGAAGGAGGCGATTCGCATCCCGAGGCCCGGTCCGCCGAGCTCGCCGCGGCACCGCCGGAGGTTCAGGAACCTGTCCCGAGCGAATCCGTAGACGTCGACGCCGAGCCAAGCGTTCCCGCGTGGCAACCTCGTTCGACGGACCCAACGAACGCGCCTCATCCGATCGAAGACCCGACGGGAAGCCTCACCGGGTTCTACGAAGCGCTACGCCGGGTCGACGATGAGGAGACGGGGAGCCTCGCTCGGGTCACCCACATGGGCGACTCTTCGATCGGGATGGACTCGCTTCCGCACTTTCTTCGCACCCGATTTCAGGATCGGTTTGGCGATGGGGGCGCAGGGTTCGTGTTGGCGCAGCCTCACTCACCCAACTACCTCAACCGCGCCGCGGTGTTGTCCACGCCCGGGCGCTGGCATTTCTGCTTTATCATTCACCGCTGCCTCGAGGATGGCCACTATGGCCTTGGCGGGGTGGCGGCCCGGTCGAACGGAGGCTCGGCGACGATTCTGCGCACTCGAAGCCGCGGCGACTATGGGCGAACCGTCAGTCGATTCGAAGTGTGGTACGCCGGAATGCCTCGTGGGGGCACGATCGAATTGCATATCGACGAACAGGCACCCATCACGGTGTCGACCGATTCGCCGACGCTCACCGATCGGTGGCATTTGGTCGACGTTGCCCCCGGAGCGCACACCCTTCGTCTCCGCGCCAGGAGCGGCCAGGTGCGGGTGTATGGCGTCACCATGGAGACCGATGGGCCCGGTGTGGTGTGGGATACCCTCAGCATGATCGGGGCGTTCACGCCGCGCTTGTTGGCCCATGATCCACGCCATTTCAAACGGCAGCTTCAGCACCGAAATTCAGATTTGGTCGTCCTCGCCTATGGAGGCAACGATCTTCGCCGTCTGGTCGGCGGCGCGGTGACCGCCGAGGCCTTTCGGGAGGAGACCCGTGCCCTCTTGGCACGGGTGCGGGAGGCCTTGCCGGACCGCGGGTGCCTCCTCACCGGAATTATCGAACACGAAAGAAGTGGCCCCACCTGGGTACATCCGGAACACGTTGATGCGATCGTTTCGGCGCAGCGCGCCGCCGCGCGTGACGCTGGCTGCGCGTTTTTCGACCTGTATTCGGCGATGGGCGGAAGCGGAGGGTTTCGCCGCTGGCTCCGTGAGGGGCTGGCGTCTCACGACCTGAAGCACTTGACCGGTCGCGGTCGCGAACGAGTGGCGGACTGGCTCTACGCTGCCCTGCTGGTTGGCTATGCGGAGTACCGGTACACCCGCGCATCCCATCTGGGGGGATCGGAACCAGCGGGTGCGACGATGGCGCCTCACTGAGTGGCGTACATGCCCATGTTTTTCTCCGGTGGAGGGGATTTGCAGAATCGTGACGCCTTTGCACAGGCTCGTTCTATGAAATTACTCGGGATTTATCCCTTTCACCGTTGGCATTGAACTCGCAGTAGTGTGAAGCGGAGGCAGCGGATCGCGGGACGAGCCCCCCACGCTTCCGCCTCGTTGTCTCCGGCTTTCCGAACCCGCGGCGCCCTAGCCCCCCCCGAGGCGCCGCGGGTTCTCTAATTTAATGAAGGCAGCGAATCGCGGGACGAGCCCCCCCACGCTTCCGCCTCGTTGTCTTCTATTTTTTGAACCCGCGGCGCCCTAGCCCCCCCGAGGTCCTCATCGGCCTCACGCTCGGTGGGCCGCTCGTCGGATGGTCGATCGATGCCTTCGACTCTTACTCCCCCGCCTGGATCGTCTCGGGCGTTGCCTGCCTCGTCGCCGCTGCGATCGTCCGAGGACGAACCGGCCGCAGTACCCTCGGGTGATGGCTCGAGGTCGCACCCGCAGCGTGTTCGTGCGCCGAATCGGCGCCGGCAACGACCGTCGTCGCCCCGACGACCTGATCGTCGAGGAGCCGTTGTCGATCCAGCTCGACGGCACCCTCGTGGCCACCACCATGCGCACCCCGGGAAACGACTACGAACTCGCCGTCGGCTTCCTGCACGCCGAGGGGATGCTGGGCGATGCCACGGTCGAGACCGTGCGCTACTGCGCCGACGGCTCGGCGGTCGAAAGCCAGTTCAACATCGT
>JBCCZL010000627.1:0-5882 GCA_039187775.1 Myxococcota bacterium | reverse complement strand
GCGGCCTCCTCCACGAAGTCCACGCGGGCTCCCAAAGAGGACTTCGTCTTCCCACTCCGGCGTGAAATCCCTCCAGGGGCACCTCCGGTTTCGCGCATCACTTGTCGACGCATTGTCTGCCCTGGGCACGCTCCGAGACTCTCGGCGATCGTCGTCGTTTCGGCTCCGGGCCATTGTCGAGACTATCGGCCGCGGACGTGAAACGGGGCGTAGCCGATCAGGCTGGTCGGCATGAAGAGTGCGTTCCGAAACGCCACTCTGGCGAGTGCTCCGTGGACGGTGCCTTGGTAGGCGTCCGTGATCAGCACGAGTCCGCCGATGCTTGCGCGACGCCTCGCGGTTTCCTCATGGTTGATCAGCACCTGGTTCTGCCAGGTTCGGAGTCCTTGTCCGGCGGTGTTGAGCCGGTGGAGTCCGACCGGAGTGGTGTAGTTGGGAGTAAAGATGGTGATCAGGGCCGAATAACCCTCTTGCCGATCGGAGGCATTCACTCGAAAGAACTTCTTTCCATCGAGCTCCACAAAGCCGGCGCTCACATTCGAGGTGAAGTCGACCCGGGCGGTGGCTCTCCGCATGTCGATGCCCGCGAAGTCCGATCGAGGTAGCTCACCGACGCATCGCGCGTAGTTCGCCTCGCTCACCGCGCCGACGTGACGCAACAGGCTTGCCTTGGCCACGTGGGCGAGCGCGGGCGCCTGGATTTCTTCGTCGGTCACGTGGGCCCGAATGAACCGGCAAGCAAGGGCTCCCTCCGGATCGACCTGAATGAACCGAACGAAGTCGGCCACATCCTCGTTGAGCGAGGAGGCACCGTAGATCGAGGGGAACCCAGCCTCGACGGCAGCGTCTTGTTCACAGTAGCGCGGCAACAACATTTGTCCGCCAGGAACCATGTCGGCGATCACTCGCCGCCATATTCCGGGAACGTCTGCCGCCAGCCCTGCATCCGCGGCGGACTCGTGGGAATGTCGCCAAAGGGTGGTGAGCGTCTCGGTCACCCGGCGTTCATGCGCAAAGCTGTCGATGTCAGGAAACACAAACGCCCAGTCGCCGGTGGCGATTTTGTCGAGGGCTTCGTGGTAGACGTGCGCCGTCTCGTGAATGAGGGTTCGGGCGGAGGCCTCGGGGTCGCGATCCAGGAAGTAGCTGTTGATGACGAATACCCCGCCCGCCGCGCCACCGGTGATCCGGGGCGTGCCGCTCGTGCCGGGGCAGGCGCTGGAAGGAAGAGATGTCACCCCTCCATTGCTGAGCTCTGCCACCGCGACTCCACGTACCGTGGCTGCCACTTGGGGCTCCACCCGGCGAAACGCGGCTTCGAAGAACGCGATGGTCTCGGGGGTCGGCTCCCGGAGACCCCGAAGCATGGGAGAGCCCGCCGGATCTTTCCAGCGGTTCACAAAGCTCTCGGGCAGACTGCTTAGCGGGCCGAGAAAGCGAATGTGAGGATAGCTCGGAAGTCCAACGCTCCCCGTCGTCCGAAGTTGAAGCGGCGGGAGAGCTGCGGGCTTGCCGGAGCTGCCATCGGGAGCGAGCTCCTCGACGGATAGCGACCGGACGACCTGCTGGCCTACCAAGAGGTCGACGCGGGTCAGGGCGGGGTCATTGACGAGAAACACGTCGCACTCGCCACGCTCGATCGGGGCGATCGAATGCGCACCGCTTCCATCGTCGAGCTGGACTGCGAAGGTCGAAGCTCCGGCAAGGTTGGCGAACCGGATCTCGAGCGGACGATCGCCGGCATAGCTCACCACCGCAACGTCTCCGCCGAGCCGCGCCGGCCGAAGCGTACCGCCCGGCAGGGTCACTGCCGCGGTGGCGACGACCTCCGGATTGGCGTTCGTGCCCTGAACGGTGAGTCGAAAGAAGGAAGTGTCGCTCGAAAGCGTGCCGTGTGCCGGGAGCGATTCGACGCTTCGCCGGGGTCCCACGCGCCCAGGTTCGTTGGACACTGTTTCGGTTGGCTCTGGGGGCGACGTTCGAGGCTCGGCGCCACCGCAGCCCCCAAGCATCAGAACAGAGAAAAGAACGCAGCGCATTGATCCGAAGGTAACCCGCCAGATATGAAAAGCCGCAACGTTTCGCACTTCGGGTATCCGGAGACGCCGCAAGTCGGTTCGAAGCCCCGCAAATGCTTCTCGCCGGCGACGAAGCGGACTTGCATGAGGGCTAGCCGGGCGGAACGGGAGTCATCCCATGCAGGTGAAGGTCACGCCATCCGCACGAACACGCGCGTTGTCGTCCTTCCGCGTCTCCTGCCCGAATCGTCAGCGCTTGCGTCGGCTCTCGTGCGCGCCCGCCGTGGCGTGTTTCATGGCTGCCTGACGGTGCTCGCAAGCGACGGCACTCGGCAGATGTTTGCCTTCTCCGTCCCGTGTCCCGAACCCTGCGGGCCTTGAACCCGCGCTCGTGATGAGCGCCGTCGTCGTGCAGAGCCAGCGGCTCAGTTGGCGATGTCTTCGGCGTTCTGCGCGAGACCGCGGACCTCCGAGACGAGGGCTTCGAGGCCGCTCGTACAGAGCTCGCCCCGACCCTGGAAAGCCTGGCTCAGCGCCCGTTCTCCCCCGCGTCGGTCGAGGCGCTGGGCAAAGCGCTCGTAGTGGTCGTAGGCCGAGAAGAGGGTTTGCGTGTTTCCGCCGCCGACGTAGATGTGCCGACCGCGCTCTCCCCGCTGAAACAGCTCGCGCTGCATCAGGAGGAGGGACCGATAGGCATTGCACCGAAGTGAGTTTCCAAACGGCGCGAGCGGATCGTCCTCGTCGATCGCGATGTCGGTCTTGTCCTTGTAGAAGATCCGGTTGCCGTCGAGGAGCGGGTGGACCTCGAGGCCCGTGTGGTAGTTGATGCCGAGCGGCGGGTGGACATCGGTGCCGCGGTAGTCGGTGTAGTAGCGCACCTGGGCGGCGATCCGGTGGAAGTAGGTGAACGGCAGGTGGACTCGGTCCTGGTCAAAGCCCACGATCGCCCAGTAGTGAAGGTTCCGGCCCCCGGTCGTGTCCTCCTGCATCAGAAGCGTGGGGTCGTAGATCATTCCGAGGGTCTGCCAGGAGTGATTGAGCTGACGGCTGATCTCCACCGCCTCGCCGTTCTGAAGGTCGGAGGCAGGAATCTCCTCGGCCTGCTCCCCAGGCCAGCTTGCGAGCATCGGTCCGGCCATTCGGCAGTTGTGTTCCGCGAGCTGGGCGCCGAGGCGCCAGAATGGATTGATTCCTTCGCCGTAGGCGTGCGCGTAGGCAGGAAACGGCGCCTTCGGCTGCTCGAACCAGCCGTCCTCACCGAGCACCGCCATCCGCATGAAGTGCTGCACGATGAGGAGTCCATGTCGTTTGGCGTTGTCGACGAACGGGAGCAGCCCTCCATGGGCTCGGCCCACAAGATTGCATCGACCGTTGGCCTGGCGGGATGCGTCTTCGGTTCGCTCCGCAAAACCCATGTCGTTGCTTTCGGACTCCATCCGATGAAGCAGCTCGTAAAGGTTGGCTTCGCTTGGGTCGTTCACGTATCGGTCTTCGATCGCGTACCAGGCGGCGGGGTCATTCGGCACGCGGCCAACGCCCATCAGGTAGTCATTGATCGTGCTGTGCTCTTCGCCGTTGAAGCCATCTTCCGTCCATCGCGGAAGTGCAATGCCGATCGGAAGGCGCCGAAGGTCGACGTCGGCCATCTCTGTCATCACCGCTTTCGCGTCTTCCAGCGTTTCGACCCGACCGGTCATGATCTGGTAGTCCCGGTCTCGGAGCACCTCGCCGAACGCAAGATCCTGTTCGGCGGGCGTATCCCCCGGCAGAACTTCTCCACCCGGCTGAAGCGGCCGCCAATCCCGAGCACACGTACGGGTGATGTTGAACCGCCGTCGCTGCGCGTGAATCAAGTCCACGACCGCCGCCGCGTCCTCGGCCGGGATGTGAAGGCCCGAGCGGCGCAGCACCGCATCGTCGGTGTAGCCGATGATCGCGAGGTCGAGGGCGTCCGGGCTGTGGCAGTTGCCGCACGCGATCCCTTCGTGGTCAGGCTTGCGCCAAGCCTCCATCCCGCGGGCAAAGGCGTCTTCGACCTGCGCAGCGCTCCAGGTCCATTCGCCGCCCGCCGGAAGGAGGTCCGCCGGCGCCGCCCCGTTGAGCTCGCGAAGCGCCATGTAGTCGGCTTCGAGCTGGGCGTCGCGAATGAACTCGGCGGCGAATTCGGGCATGAGTTCACGGCCGTTGCGGACCACTTCTCGGTATTCGTCGAGGGTGAGCTCGCCGGGAATCGGCGGATAGGTGGCTCCGTCCAGCGTTTGGCCCTGACCCACGAGCCCATGGCACCCGGCACAGGACGTGGAGAACGGTTCGCTCAACACTGCAGTGGTGCCACGCGTGTACGGCGGAAGCTCCACCGTGGGGCAGTCGAGGATCCCTTCCACGCCACCGGTGGGGACGTTCATCTGCGGTGGTGGAAGCGGAGGGGTTCCAGCCATCGGCGGAGTTATCATCGGAGGCGTTGGCCGCGGTGGATCGCCGGGGTCGTTGGGGTCGCCGCCAGGCTCTACCTGGGCGGTGCAGCCAAAGACCATAAGGGGAACCAGCAAACCAGCCAGGATGAGCGTCTTCTGCATCGGGCCTCCAGATGGGGAGTCGGTGCAGCCCCGCCGCCCGGACCCACGGGATCGGCACGGCGCCCCGTTTTGTGGGAAGATGTAGGACGGTGGACGCGGCCTGCCGGAAAGGCCAGATTTCCTGCCCAACGATCGATGGCGGAAACAGCGCAGGTCGGAGAGACGATTGACCGCTATCGGCTGCTCCAGCAGATCGGCGATGGTGGCTTTGGAACAGTGTTTCGGGCGCGCCACCAGGTGCTCGAGCAGGAGGTGGCCCTCAAGGTCCTTCATCCCGCCCGAACCGCGGACCCCGCGGTGGCCGCGCGCTTCCTCCGCGAAGCGAAACTTGCGGCCGCGGTTCAGAGCCCTCACGTGGCGACGGTCTTCGATGCTGGCGTTGCGAATGACGGTCGCCATTTCCTCGTGATGGACTCCTCGATGGTGAACCGCTTCGGCCCGGATGGTCAGTGGGTGAGGCGTGTGGCTTGGCTACGCAGATTCTCGACGGGCTCGAGGCGCTCCACAGGCAGGACATCATTCACCGGGACATCAAGCCATCGAACCTGTTCGTGGTGGTCCGGGGCGGTCGGCCGGCCGTCAAGATCCTCGACTTTGGGGTCGGTCGCCTGCTGTCGAGCTCGGGCGAGCGGCTCACCAAGGTAGGGACCGCGCTCGGAACCCCCGAGTACATGGCGCCGGAGCAGCTTCGAGGAGAAGATGTTGGAAAGCCGGCCGACGTGTACGCGGTCGGCGCGGTCCTCTATGAGCTGATCGCAGGGGTGCCGCCGTTGGGCACGGGTACCTTCGACGAACTCCTGGCGAGGGCGCATCGATCCCGGCCGCCGGGTCTTGGCGAGCGCATCGCCGGACTGCCGGCGGGCCTGACCGATGTGGTCGATCGGGCACTGAGCCGGGACCCCGACGGTCGCTGGGCGGACGCCCGGTCCATGCGGAGTGCACTCGAACAGGTACGACGCGGCGAATGGTACCACTGGGCGTCGGAGCCAACCGCCGCCTCGGACCACCGGCACATATCGGTCGACGGAATCGATGACGTCACGGAGCCCTCAGCCATCGATGACCCGACGGAGCCCTCAGCCATCGATGACCCGACGGAGCCCTCAGCCATCGAGGGGGAAGGCCTCGATCTCGGAAAGGAGCCCTCAGCCATCGAGGGGGAAGGCCTCGATCTTGAAGAGGAGCCCTCAGCCATCGAGGCGGCCCCTTCCCCCGTCGTGGCGGTTCGAACGCCCATCGCGCCAAACGTGCCGATGACTCCGGCGGCCCCGCCGCTCCCGTCCGCGGC
>JBCCZL010000626.1:0-5905 GCA_039187775.1 Myxococcota bacterium | reverse complement strand
CGCCGAAAACCGCGCCGTCCCTGTCTTCCGAATGGTGTGCCCGTTGGAACCCGGGGGCGACGGATGATGCTTGATGCCGCGCTCAGGGCCGCCTTGCGAGGTGTTCACGTCTTTCCGTGCCGACCGGACAAAGCGCCGCATACACGGCACGGTCTGAAGGACGCGACGAGCGACCTCGAGCAGATTCGACAGTGGTGGACGCGATGGCCGGACGCCTTGATCGGTCTTCCGGCCGGACCGAACGGGCTGGCCATCATCGACATCGACGTGAAGCGCGAGAACGGCTTCGTGTCGCTCCACAGACGCATTCGTGAGCTCGGGCCCCTGCCGACGACTCGAATCGCGTCGACCCCTTCGAAGGGACAGCACTGGTACTTCAAGCAGCCGATCGGCGCGAAGATGAGACCCAGCGCCGGGAAGCTCGGCGAGAGTATCGACGTCCGCGCCGGCAACTCCTACGTCATCCTGCCCCCGTCAACCGGGTATGCGTGGATCGCAAAGGGCGCGCCCGAGCCACTTCCGCCTGCGTGGGTCGAGGTGCTTCGCGTGAAGGAACGGCCACCCGGGCCGAAGCCTGAGCTCGTCGTCGGCTCAAAGCGCCTCGAGCGATACTGCCTCGCTGCGCTCGATTCGGCGTGTCGCGAGTTGATCGAAACGCCGCGCGGTCGTCGTAACGCAACGCTTTGGAATCACGCTGCAGCCATCGGGGGCTTGGTGCATTGCAGCGTCTTCAGTCGCAAGGACGTCGTCGAGTCGCTCGAGTGGGCCTGCAGCCATTGGGAGAAACGCACGCCGTACAAGGACCGGTCAACCATCGAGCGGGGGCTCGAGTTCGGGATTGCGAATCCACGCGACATCACACTGGGGGAAAACGATGGCCAACAACGGCCGACACGCGCCGCCTGAGGTGATCCAGAGGGCGCGAGGCGCTCGCTCGAACCTCCGTGAGATCGAACCATGGCGGGACCGGTTGAGCCTGAACGCCAAGGACGAAGTCAAGAGCAGCCTCGCCAACACGGTGTTGATTCTGTCGCACGACCGAGCGTGGTCCGGCGTCCTCGGGTACGACGAGCGGAGCGAGGAGCCGGTCTTGCTTCAGCGTCCGCCGTTCCTCGACTGCGATGAGGCAACCCTCCGGGCGCCTCGACCGATCACCGACCGCGATGATGTGCGAACCGCGCAGTGGCTCGAGGAGCGACACGGGTTGACGGTGACGCTTCAGAACGTGCACTCGGCGATCAACACCGTCGCCGCGACTCACCCCTTCGATCGGGTGAGGGACTATCTCGACGGTCTCACCTGGGACGGCACACGTCGCCTGAGCGAATGGACCTCACGTTATCTCGGAACGGAGTCGACTCGGTATACACGCGCGGTCGGCCGTCGGTGGATGGTGTCGGCTGTGGCCCGCGTGTTCGAGCCCGGATGCAAGGCCGACCACGTCCTCGTGCTCGAGGGCAAGCAAGGCATTGGCAAGAGCACAGCGCTCCGCATCCTTGCCGGGGAAGAGCACTTCGGCGACGACATCCCCCCGGTCGGCACGAAGGACGCGCAGCAATACCTCGGATCCTTGTGGATCGTCGAGCTCGCCGAGATGGACGCGGCGTCGAAGGCCGAAGGCTCCACGATGAAGCGGTTCTTGACGACCGACACCGATCGCTACCGGCCGCCCTACGGACGCCGGATGGTGGTGCACGACCGGCGGTGCGTATTTGCCGGTTCGGTGAACCTCTCCGCCTACCTGAAAGACTCGACGGGCGGGCGCCGCTTCTGGCCGGTGCGATGCGAGACGGTCGACCTCCCCGCGCTTCGTCAGTCCCGCGATGACCTGTGGGCGGAGGCCGTGGCCGCCTACAGAGCCGATGAAAGTTGGTACCTCGACGACCCGGAACTGATCGGACTCGCCGAAGGCGAGCAGCGCGCGAGGCTCGAGCACGACCCCTGGCACGACAAGATCGCCGAGTACTGCGCGCACCCCCAGCGAAAGTTCGTCACCACCGCAGAGCTATTGGCGGACGCCATCCAAAAGGACCTCGCGAAGACGAACAAGGCCGACAGCAACCGGGTCGGGGCCATCATGCGAACGCTCGGCGGCTGGCACTACGGCGAGGGAGACGACCGCAAACGGGGGTGGCGACACGCCGAAAGGTGGAATGCAGCCACGCAACCGACCGAGATCACGCAACCGACCGAAAAGACGCGTGGGGACAAAGCGCCATGATTCCGGTAACTCCACGTATCCACGTATCCACACATGGGGTGTACGCGTACATGCGCGCGCACACGGGGTGCATGGAAGGGCGGAAAGATATGTGTATGCGTGGGGACGCAACACGGTCACACGCAACACGGTCACAGCGGGCAGGTTCCTCGCGCACGCGCGTAGCAAACGACGTGCCCTGGAGATGCCCTCCCCCGCTACGGAAACCGAAGCGGCCGAAAACGCCTTCGGTCACCGCATCGGCTCCTACAGCCGATGGCCTCTCGTTCGGCCAGATACCCGTGATGCAAGGAAACGGGGCTCTATGGCCCCTCTACGGCCCGGCAATCGACCTCTCTGCTACTTCTACTGCTACCGAACCGACCTATGACCCCCGATTGGCTCCCCGAGAGCGAAAGGAACCGAATGGCGAGGCTCAGCGACACCCTCCGCGACGCGATCTGCCACTTGGTGCGCAAGGACATGATCCCACCCCCCACTGCGGCGCAGGCGAACGACGTCACGTTCAAAACGTTCCAGAACTGGATGCGAACGGGCGCCGCGGACGACTGGGCACTTCGCGACACCCCGCACGCGACCTTCTACCGGGAGGTGAGCCGTGCCGCGTCCGATGCGCAGATACGGGCGCAGAGGCGGCTCATGAAGAGCGCCGACCGAGTGGAGAGCGAGAACATCAAGTGGCTCCTCGAGCGATGGGACACCGAAACGTACGGTCGACAGGTGACTATCCACGTCCGGAACACGATCCGCGAGGAGATGGCCCTCGAGCTGATGGGGCAGCTTCGTGAAACCCTGGACGTCGAAAGCTACTCCCGTGTCGAATCGCGACTCCTTTCGGAAGGCGATCCAGTCGACGCAGGCGAAGCCGATTAGCCCCTTTCAGATTCCAGTCACGCTCTACCCGACCCAGCAAGCGTTCGTCGACGACGATCGCATGGAGCTCTTCTTCGGTGGCGCTGCGGGAGGTGGCAAGTCGGTCGCTCTGCTCGCAAGCGCGCTGAAGTACGTACACGTCCCGGGATACGCCGCGCTCCTGGTTCGCCGGTCGTTCACGCACCTGAATCAGCCCGCGGGACTGATCCCGACGAGCCGCGAATGGCTCAATGGACGGGCGTCCTACAACACGACGACGGCGACCTGGCGCTTCGAGTCGAACGCGACGCTCAGTTTCGGCTACCTCGACAGTGACAACGACCTGGACCGCTACCAGGGCGGCGAGTACCAATACGTTGGCGTCGACGAGGCCGGTCAGATCCCGGAGCACCGGCTTCGCTACCTGTTCAGCCGCCTCCGGAAGCCCGAATCGCTGGAAGTGCCCCTTCGGATGCGCTTCGCATCGAACCCCGGAGGGCCTTCCCACAAGTTCCTGAAGCAGCGCTATCTCCTCGAAGAGACCAACGATCGGCGCTTCATTCGGTCTCTGCTCGAGGACAACCCGAGCCTCGACCGCGCGCGGTACATTCAGTCGCTTCAGCAACTCGACCCGCTCACCCGGCAACGGCTTCTAGATGGCGACTGGGATGCCATGATCGAGGGTGAGTTCTTTCGGCGAGAGTGGTTTCAGACCGTCGGCGCTCATGCGGTTCCAAGCGGCACCAACTTCACTCGCTTTTGGGACCGAGCCGCCACCGCCCCGAAGCCCGGGACGGATCCCGACTACACCGTCGGCGCCCTGATCGGCGTCAGCGATGGCGTCTACTTCGTTCGGGACATTCAACGCTTCCGTGCGAGCCCGCAGGGCAACGAAACCCGCATTGCTCAGTGCGCCCGGGCGGATGGGTCGTTCGTCCCGATTCGTATGGAGCAAGAACCAGGTAGTTCAGGCAAGGACGTGATCGACTACTACGCACGCCACGTTCTCAGGGGCTACGACTTCAAAGGCGTGCGGTCCACCGGCAACAAGATGGAGCGGGCGGGACCGGTCGCGAGCGCCGCCGAGCTCGGCAACGTGAAGCTCGTGGAGGGTCCGTGGATCTCCGCCTTTCTCGACGAGTACGCCGCATTTCCACACGGACCCCACGACGACCAGGTCGACGCGGTCTCAGGCGGCTTTGCGCTCGTCCACGATCGACCCTTCGAGTTTCGACCCTTCCGGGTCTTGGACGCGTAAGCGAAAGGTTAGACAGCATGACAGACGACACTCTCGAATCCCTCCGCGCCGAGCGCGACCAGCTCCAAACCGAGCTCGTCCGCGAACGCGCACGAAGTGTGTTCCTCGACGCTCTCACTACCGCAGGCGTGCAGGGTGCCTCGGCGAGCGATGCGGCTGCGCTCTTGCTCGGCAGCGTCTCCGAGTTCGACGGCAAGCTGGCGAAGTACCGGGGGCTCACGGCGACGCCGCAGAAGATCGTCCGAGAGTTCCTGAAGGACCGACCGCATTTCGTCGGCCAGCCCCTCCCACGCCGCGAGGAGCCGACGGCAGAGCCGCGCACTCGGACGCCGCTGAACGAAATGACCGCCTCGGAGTTGCTCGAGGGTGCTGGCGCACCGCCGAGCCCGGACCGGGGGACGCCACCGAATCCACCTGGGAAGCCCCTTCACGACCTGCACCCCGACGCGCTCTTCGAGGGGGCGGGCCCAACGCCTGGAGGCTCTCATGGGCGATGAACCGTCACCCCAAGACGAGCGAACGTTCACGCAGCAGGAGGTGGACAGCATCGTCCGGAAGCGGCTGAGCAAGCTCCCGACGCGAGAGGAATACGAGGCGCTTGTCTCCGAAGTGGAGACACTCCGACAAGAGCGGGACGCGTTGCAGGAGACGAACAGCAGCCGGGAGCGTGAAGAGACAGCCCAGCTTCACTCGCGAATCGATGTACTCGAGAAAGCGCTCGAAGAGCGGGACTCGGAGCTCGAAAGCGAGCGGATTGCACGCACGTTCGGCGATGCGCTCGACCGCCACAACGTGCTGAATCACGCGCGGAGCGACGCGATGACGCTCCTCATGCGCGAGCTCCGTGACGTCTGCAAGGACGAGGGCGGGGGAGTCCGCGCGACGTGGGGCGAAGTGGAGGCCGACGCGGATACGATCGCCGAGG
The DNA here is from genome assembly GCA_039187775.1 of Myxococcota bacterium. GTDB lineage: Bacteria > Myxococcota_A > Polyangia > Polyangiales > JBCCZL01 > JBCCZL01. Next base: position 649 of record JBCCZL010000626.1, on the reverse strand, counting down.
CGTTCCTGAAATCGCGGCCGCATCTTGTGGCTGCAGTGGGGCGCGGCGCGGGCTCGCGCGGCGGTGGTGTGCCCGCACCGCGAACCGTGAACCTCGAGGACTTGAGCGCGCAAGATCTTTTGGATGGCGCGGGGCCCCCACCCGAGTAGACTGGAATCAACCGCCACGGGCGCACCTGCCGCCCGCGGAACACACGGGACGCAGGGCTGCCACACCTGGACGGCACGAATGACCAGGGAGACTGACTCGGGAGTCGAACGCTCCGAGGCCATGCGACGCGCACTCCCACGCGCGCCGGTTTCCCAACACTCAACCGACAGGTATTTCTCATGGCATTCACGATCAACGAAGCGCTTAAGCGCACGCAGAACCGCATGACGGCCGGCATCCTCAAGTCCATCGTCACCACCGACGAACTCGGCGCGCTCATCAGTATCGAGCCGATCGACGGCACCCAAGTCCCCCTCGACCGCGAGGGCACGCTCCCAAGCACCACGTTCATCGGCGACGACGGCGACACAAGCGAGGAGAGCTCGGGAACCGACGACGTGCCGTTCGTGCAGATGCGCCGCATCGTCGGCAACGTCGACGCCGACGCGATGGCCAAAGGCGTGAGCGGTAGCTCTGCGCAGGCGAAACACAACCGGTT
>JBCCZL010000625.1:0-5911 GCA_039187775.1 Myxococcota bacterium | reverse complement strand
CGCGCTCTCGAGCGCAGCGACGATTCCGACCGAGACGGACGCCCAGCTTCTCGAAGATGCGCTTTTCGCGCTCACCGAAACCCGCCTCGACGTGCTCCCAGTGACCTCCGAGCCGTATCGCACCTCGCTTGCGGAAGCGGGGGTGTCGGCGAATGAAGCTCAGCCTCTTGCGTTCTGGTCGTTTCCCGTGGACCCGTCGCGGGTGGGGACCGCTCTTGACCACCCGACCCTTCCTTCCCAGGTGTTTGCCGACACCAGCTGGGATGGACCGCGGGTGATCATGCGACGCGCGCGGACCGAGGTGGAAGAGCAGGGCGGAGTGCCCGACGTGTTTCTCATTCCTGCGCTTCGGCCGTCGCTTCGGAGCAAGATCGTGCATTCGCCGGGCGTGGACCTTCTCGTGCCGCCGATCGCCGTCATCGATCTGAATCCAGAGCTTCCGGTATGTCAGATCCAAATTGTCCCTCCTGGCAACATTGCGCCGCTCTACGAGGATGGACTCGTCGACTGTCAGGAGCTTCCGAGCGGTCCATACTCGATCACCGTGGCGCACGGGGTGGCCGGGGGCATGGCCACGATGGGCGTTCCGCCAGAGATCTCGGACACCGGGTTTCTCGTCACCAACGGCGACCTTCTTACCCAGACTTGGCAGGTTCCGAACTCGCTTCAGGACCTCCTTGTCGACCAGGGCGATAACGGCCGCTTTTTGGTATCGGAGACTGACCCTCTCACGTTCCCGGACGCGATGAGCACGCTCGACGGCCACGGGATCGAGGCGTGCACGGTGGCCGAGGACCCAGAGATGATGATGCCCCGCGAGGTACAGTATGCGGCGGTTCCCCCCGCCTGCTGTGCTCCGATCGCCGACCTCTGTGGTCTTCCGCTTTGCGACGCGGTGGATGTTCCCGGAGGAGCGATTCGGCAAGCGATCGCCCGCGATGGCAATCGGCCGAACTGCCTTCCCTTCCTCATGCCGGCCAGCTGCTGCCGCTAGACGAGTCCTCATGCTCGCAACGGTTGAGCGATGCGCGGAGCTCGCCCTTCGTGGGATCGATCGAGAGTTTCCCAACAAGCTCTCGCTCCATCTTGAAAGCGCGGACGATGTGCGCCGTCCTCGAGAACTCCATCCGGTGTTTTATGGATGCTACGACTGGCACTCGGCGGTGCATGGGCACTGGTTGCTGGCGCGTGCGACCCGAAGGTTTCCCGAGGCGCGCTTTGCGGAACGGGCCCGCGAAGCGCTGCGCAATCATCTGACGCCCGACAAGCTTGCGGTCGAGCTCGCCTATCTTCGGAAGCGCCCGTCGTTCGAACGTCCCTACGGGTTGGCCTGGCTCTTGACCCTCGAGGCCGAACTTCGTCGCTGGCGTGACCGAGAGGCCAAGGGGTGGGCGGAAGCGCTCCGACCGCTCGGGCGGCTTGCGGTCGAGCGGTTTCAGGAATGGCTCCCCAAGCTTGGCCATCCGGTGCGATGCGGCACGCATGCCCAGACCGCGTTTGCTCTTACCTTGGTGTACCGCTGGGCCCGGACGGTCGACCATCTCGACATGCGGCGTCTCGTCCGCGAACACGCGGAGCGGTTCTACCGGGAGGATCGAAACTACGCGCTTCATCTCGAGCCGTCGGGAGAGGACTTTCTTTCGCCGTCCCTCGCGACTGCGGACCTCATGCGGCACTTTTTGACCGCCAAGGAGTTTGCGAACTGGCTGAGCCAGGTGTTTCCGGGAATCCTTGGTGGCGGTTCGACCCAGTGGCTCGTGCCGGTGGAGTGTCGCGACCGGAGCGACGGCCGGCTTGCGCATCTCGATGGGCTCAACTTGAGTCGCGCGTGGATGCTCGACGCGGTCGCGAACGCGCTTCCTCGCCGCGATCTTCGCATTCGTTCGCTCCGGGTGGCCGCCGACGTTCACCGAAACGCTGGCATCGAGGCCATCCACACGGACCACTACGCGGGGACGCACTGGCTCGGCACATTCGCCGTGTACCTCCTCACCCGGGAACCCTAGCTCCGCGTGGCACGAGGATGCGCACGCACGCCGGTTGGAACGTCCGCCGTGCGAAGGCTCGATGCGCACGTTTGGCATAGCTTTTGGACGAACGGTGCGCTTGTCGTGCGTCGACGGGGAACCTCTGATGTTCCCATGCGGACGAAGGCTCAGACTTCCCGAGCAGTTCTTCATGGTCAGGCTTTTGCATACGTGGGGCCGTGCGCTTTTACCCGCCGGTATGTGTTCTCGCTTCCTTGGCTCTGGGGACGTTGGCATGTTCATCCAGCCGGACCTTCAGCGATCCGCCCGGCGGTGACGCGGAGGCGGACGCGGATGCTGGAATGCCGCCGCCGCCGCCGCCCGCTCCTCCGACGCGCGATCCGCCGCTCGTCAGCCCGGGAGGGCTCGTGTCCTGGACGAGCTGCAACGAGGATGGAACGGCACATTTCTTTGCAGAGATCGGTGACCCCTACTTTGACAACTGTGAGGCGGTAGGGCTGATCGACGAACTGTCCGATGACTTCTGGCTTGTCGCAATTGATGACTGGGATGGTCTTTCCGCAAGCTTTCCCCTCGGTGAGGCCACGCCACGGGGCCGCGCATCGGTATCGATTGCTCCCTTTGGTGAATATCAACCGACGGGAACACTGGAGATCGAAGTCGAAGGCTCTCGGCCTACGGAGATTCGCCTAGACACCGATGTAATGAGTGGCTGGCTCGACCTTCGAACTTGCCTCAGCAACGAGCTTCCGTGCCCCGACCGGCGTGCACCGGCCGATCGGATCTCACTCTCCGTGGAGTGCCGGGACGGCGCTCGGGCGCTGTCTTTCGCCTACCATCCGGAGACTCCTTCGCGGTCGTGTGTGGCCCCGGACTCGCTTTCTGGAGATGTGCTCCGGATCGAAGTTCCTGCGTGGGACCCAAACGTCCGGCGATATACCGCGGGCCGCAGTGCTACGGCGTCGCTCAGCTCGTCGGCGGAACCGCTGAGCGGGAGACTTGAGATTCAGACCCTCCCTTCGCGGAGCGGAGCAAGCATTCGCTGGAACTTTGGGGATGCGCCACTTCTCCGGGGCGAGGCCGATTTGGACCACTGTGCTCTCGACGACCTTCCAAGCTGCGAGTAGCCCTTGCCCGTCCGAATGCCGCTAGGTCGGGCGAGGTCGGGCTAGGCCCCGGAGTCGGGTGGGAGCCACTGCGGGAGTGTAAAGCCGACTACGGTGGATTCGTGGCCGACGTTGAGGGTCACGGCGCCTCCGTGCGCAGCCACCGCTTCTCGGACCAGGGTGAGACCCAGCCCCGTGCCGTTCGTTTTGGTGGTAACGAAGGGCTCGAACGCTCTTGCTCGTACCTCCTCGGAAAACCCATGGCCATTATCGCGGACCGTCACCTTCACCATGGTGGATTCGGCGCTAGCGGAGATTGCGATTCGCCGCGGGCGGGCGTTCGCGGTCGCTTCGACACTGTTCCGAAGGAGGTGCACCAAGATCTGCGTCACCCGTCGCTCGTCCGCTTCGACTAGCGGTAGCCGCGCTTCGACTTCGACCGCGATGGACGGCGCGTGGGAGAGTTCGCGACATACCACGGCGACAGCCTCAGCGACGGTCTGGTGGAGTACCGTTGGCCGCGTCTGGAGCCCTCGAGGAGTGACAAGGCTGAGGTAGTCATCGATCAGATCCGAAACTCGAGCAAGCTCCTGGAGCGCGGCGGCGACGCGTTCTTGAGTCTGTGACGAAAGCCGGTGGGCTTCGGTTCGAAGCAATGCGTCGAGCTGGAGCTTCGCCGAGTTGAGCGGGTTGCGAAGCTCGTGCGCGAGGCCGGAGGCCAAGCGACGCATCTTGTCGGGCTCGGGGGGCTCGGACGGCGGCGGTGCTTCCATTCGGCGATACGTAGAGGGGAGGTCGCGGGACTTGCGGGTGACTCGCGCAGTGGGGCGCAGAGGGATTGCGCGGTGCACGAAACAGGCCACGTTGCCCAGCGAGACCGACGCCGCCCGAAGCAAAGCCAGCCCGCGCAAGGATTGGCCCGTGCGACGTGCCCAACGCAGTCGTTTCGCTCAAAGTGCAACCTCGTGGCCGAGGTGAGACGTTCCCCACGAACCGTGCGGGACTGGTGTTGCCTACCTTATGCGATACGTCAGTCGATAGCGGATGACGTCGGGAAGCTGCTCCGACCGAAGGGTGACGCTCATCCGAAGCAACCGTCCCTCGCCTCCTCGCCAGAAGCGCATGACATTCGTCGTGCCATCGTAAGCACTCCGAACGGTGACCCGCCCGTTCGCGTAGGAGCACACGGAGGTGCCCGGATCGTCTCGGTCGCTCCGGACTGCGTGAGGGGAGCCATCGCAGGGAAGCGCGGGCCGGTCACCAAGGAATACTCGCACCGTATTGTCCTCGGTGGTATCGAAGCGCACTTCTTCGTGGGGCCGAATCCGATCGTGCATCTGACCCCGAGCGATGCCTCGGATAAGAAACCCAAGCTGATCCGCCACCCGATCGATTTCGTTGGCAAGCGCCTGCCGCTCCCTGCGCCCGCCGGAGAATCGGTAGGTACCGACAAAATCCTCGAGCACCGACTCCTGCGCGTGGCCCGTCGGAGACGAGGTCCACCCGGCAACGCTCGTCACGCCCACGAGAGCGAGGACGACGAGTTGCTGTGAAAGAGAGTTCACCTCGAAAGCGTAGCGCCCTCTCGGGGATCTGCATCCACTCTCTTTTTTGCGCCCTTCGGTCTTCATGGTTGAAGGCTCGTCTTGGGGGGTCTAACTGTGGCAACGGTGCCGCCGATGACTGATGCCCCTGCTTCCCCGAGTGCCCGGGAGGCCGGTTGGCAGCGGCCGCGACACAGCTAAACTCTGAACCGGAGCCCGAGTGGGCGCAAGCTATGGACTTCAGGGCCCTTGATTCCCTTTTCGAAAGGGCGCCGCTCGGGATCGGGTGGATCGACGAGGAGGAAGTGCTCCTCTTCGCCAACGACGCGCTTCGCGCCACGTTTCTCCCCGGGGTCGCGGATCCAGTGGGTAAACCACTGGCGAAACTCCTTTCGAGCGCGCGGCACCAACGCATGCGGCGGTACCTGCTCGTCGCGGCCGCCGGCGACCCCGTGAGCTTTCGCGACCCCCTCGAAGATCAGCTCACCGGTCGGAGCCTCCAGGTCCGCCTCGCGCCCGCGTCCCAGGATGGCAAGCGGGTGATTGGGCTGTTGGTCGCGGACCTTGACGCGGACGACACCGCGGAAAGCATCGAAGCCAATTTCGGGAACCTGATCGAGTCGTGCCAGGACGCGGTGGTGTTCATCGATGCCGAGTCTCGGATCACGTTCTTCAACCAGGCTGCACAAACCATCTTCGGCTACTCGCTCGAGGAGGCGATCGGTAAGAATGTGTCACTGCTTATGCCCGCGCCGTACGCGGCAGAGCACGAACACTACGTCTCGCACTACCAAGAGACCGGAGAGGCGAAGGCGATCGGGCGTATTCGCCGGGTTCACGCGCGACGCAAGAGTGGAGAGGTCTTTCCCGTGGAGCTTTCCGTGTCCGAACTGCGGATCAACCGGCACGTGCGCTACGGAGCGTTCATTCGAGACGTGTCGGAGTCCGTGCGCCTTCAGCAAGAGCGAGTCCGGAACGAGCGCCTCTCTGCCATCGGACTGAGCACCTCCGTCTTCGCGCACGAGGTAGGGAACCCTCTCAACAACATGTTCCTCCACTCGCAGCTTCTCGAACGCCGACTGCGCAAGGAAGCCCATCCACTGCTTTCGAAAGCGGAGGCGATCAATCAGGAAATCCGCCGGTTAACCCGCCTTTCCGGCGGTCGGAATGAGCTCTTTGTCGACCGTCTCGCGAAACAGCTCCCGTAGATCGAGGGCTTCGCATTCCAGCTTGGTCTCTTTGCCGAACTGCCGAAACTCGCCGAGAAGCCGGG
>JBCCZL010000624.1:0-5921 GCA_039187775.1 Myxococcota bacterium | reverse complement strand
GCGGTGACGGTGAACTTTGTCACGCTGGGGGACGGCCTCGACCAAAACGAGATCCGAGGTCACGGGCGAAGCAAGGTGCTCCACCTTCCCTGGGGAAGCCTCGCAACGTGGGACGAGTTCTGGGCGGAAGTGATCCGCCACGTCGACACCATCGCCCGGTTCGGACGCGCCTGAGCGTCGCTGGTCGAACTACAAGTTCCCGGTTGCTGCGCCTCGGCCGCAGGTTTGTTTCGGGAATGGCTGGTTTTGGGGTGGTGGGGGCTCCATAACCGCTCCCTCCATGAATCCACCTGTCCGCGCTGTGCTCTTCGATCTCGATGGGACCTTGATCGACTCGATCGAGCTCATCGTGGCTTCCTTTCGCTACACCCACCGCACCCATTTCGGAACGGATCGACCCGATGAGTTCTGGATTCGCGGCATCGGCCGGCCCCTCCGCGATCAGCTGGGGGATGTGGCGGAGAGCCGCGAGGAGCTTCAAACCCTCCTCGACATCTACCGAACCTACAACCTCGAGCATCACGACCGGATGGCCCGGCCCTACGTTGGAGCCGTCGAGACGGTGCGTCGTCTGGCGGAACGTGGAACCCCACTTGCGCTGGTGACGAGCAAACTTCGAATCGGCGCCGAGCGAGGGCTTCGACTGTTGGGTCTCGAAGACGAGTTTCCGGTCCGGGTGTGCGCGGATGACGTGACTCGAGGAAAGCCGGATCCGATGCCCGTTCACTTGGCGCTCGAGCAGCTCCGCGCGAACCCCAGGGAGACGGTGTTCGTCGGGGATTCGCCCCACGACATGGAGGCGGGGCGGCGGGCGGGGGTGCAGACGGCGGCGGCGTCCTGGGGGCCCTTCGAAGAATCGGTCCTCCGCGAACACGCACCGACCTACTGGTTGGCACATATCGAAGAGGTGTTGCCTCTGGTCACACGATCGGCCTCGCGGTGATTTGGGGGCGGCCGCCGGGAAGACCGAGGGACGGCCTGCGTAGGACGGAGCATGTCCTTGGATGATCCCGAGGCCGTCCAGGCCATCCTCGAACGAAACCGACGCGTCGCCATCATTGCGGCGGCAGCCGGTTTTGGGACGAGCCTCGTGGTCTGGTTGGCGGTGGGGTTTGGATTTCCGGGGACCGACCAGGCGCTAACGCTCGGTGCGGGTCTGGCCGGAGGCATCGTGGTCAGTCTGGCGATGTATCTTTCACTTCGTCGGTCGGTTTTTGCGCCGGTGGCGGCCGCGCCCGAGGCTTCAATGTCGAGCGAGGAACAGCGCCGCCTCCGAAGCGAGATGGCCAACGCGCCGCTCTCCGTCGAGAGCCCCGAGACCGCCAAGATCGACGCGGCGGACGAGAAGATGATCGCAGAGCTTCGCGCAGTCCAGCGTGGCAATCAGGCCCGAAAGCTCCTTGCCTGGGTACTGATTCTCGTGCCCGGCATCCCTTTTGTGATTCTCGCGACGGTCACGTCGGGTCTGTTGGTGGGTTTGCCGGTGAGCGTGGGAGTGACCGTGGCGTGGGCGCTGCTCGTGCTGAAGTTTCTTCCCGAGCGCGCCCTTTCGCCCGATTCGGACTCCTAGTACCCCCGGCCCGAAGTTCGTTCCGAGTTGTTGCCGGCCCTCGGGTCCGATCTCGGCAGCCCGGACCGCGATGCTCTCCTCGGCGTACAAACACGAGGGCGAGGATCAGGACGGGCAGGAGCCATCCTCGCCGGTCCGCATCGCCGGGAACGTGGCATCCACAGCCATCGTCGTTTTCTGGCGGGGCGACACTCGCGTCTGCGGAAGCGTCCGGAATCCCGCCATCGGGCATCGTCGAAGCGTCGGGCACGGCGGCATCGGGAGGTGGCGGTTCGCCGATCCGGAGCAGAACAGCGGCTTCGCCATATCGTCCCTCGTCGTCCCGGACGCGAACCTTGACCCGTTGATCTCGAAGGACGGTAAAGCGTCGCCCTATGTCCAACGGCTCGTACTCGGTGTCCCAGGCTCCGTCGTAGTCGTCGTCCCAGCGAACTTCCGTAGCGGTGGGGGCGTTAACCCGGAGTTCCAGCTCCGTGCCGACGCGGACCGGGCCGGGGTTCGGAATGGACGCGAGGGGCGGCGCGCCGTCGAGGGCTCCGCCGAGTGCCGAGGCGGCGTGGATGCGTCCGTGGCCGTAGTCATTGTTCGGCAGCGTGCCCGCGATCGGGTCGGCGAGCGTACTGTCGATCAGCTGAGCGCGCGCGGCGTCGGGGCTCAACCCCGACTGGAGGAGAAGTGCGACGAGGCCAGCCACGTGAGGCCCTGCGCCGGAGGTGCCGCCGAAGACCTGATAGCTTCCGTGTGCAACGGAGAACCCGCCAGGCCCGGCGAACAGATCACCAAAGGAGAGCGGGCTCCACGGATTGTCGGGCGCAACCACGTGGGGACGAAGGTCGCCGTCGATCCGGGGACCTCGACCGGAGTAGCCGCGCACCTCGAGTTCGCCTTCCCCAAGATCGCCGATCGCAAACCACGGACCATCCGCCGCGGTGTGCCCGGGAATGGCTCCGACCGCAATGCAGCGGTCGGCGGTGGCGGGCCAGGCGATCGTGCTGTCGTCGGTCGCATCCTCCCAGACGGTGGCGCGACCGAATCCAAATTCATCCGCAACCATGCCATGGACGGTGAGTGCGTCTTCCTCGGCACGCACCCGAATGGTGAACCGTCCTCCGGTGGGAATGGAGCCGATCACCACGTCTCGGGTCTGAGTGCCGCGGGTGGAGACTGCGCCCTGGCCTTGGACGAAGGCTGTCCCGTTTTGGTCGACGAACGGGCTCGTATCGAGCGGCGTCAGCTCTAGGCTCGGGCCGATGAGCTCGGCATCGAGGGTGCCGGGACCCACGGCCTGAAGGGAGATGAACACACCGGAGAGGCTGCCTGGAATCTCCAGCACAAGATTTGCGGATTCATCGGCGGCCAGCTCGCGTCGAATGTGTTTTCCCGCGCCGCCAATGTTTCCTCCAGGGCATACATGGATGGTTCCACGTTCACTCGCTTCGTCGATCATTGCGCTCGTGGGATCGCTCCCGTCGAGGGGCACGCCGATCCAGGTGACATACTCGTGCAGCACGATGTCCGGATCCTGCATGAGCGCCCAGATGAGCCGCGCGTCGGCCCCCGACGCGTTGTACAGGTCGGCGTCGGGAGCGACGCCCACGAATCGTCGGCTCGGCAGTGGGACGCCCCCCGCGAGGATTCCCTGCACCCCGCTGGCGTGGAGGGCATCTTCGATACCCACCGGGATAGTGGCGAGATCGGCGCCGCGCCGAAACACTTCAAGGGGTCCGGACATCGAGGCATCCCGCGGACCGATCATCACGGCGGCAAATTTGCTCGTTCCGAGGCGCACCAGGCGCTCTTCCGGGTCGAGGATTCCGTTGCCGTTCACATCGTCAGGCACGAAGAGCGGCTCGCCGAAAGCGGGAGTCGCATCTTCGAACCCTGCTTCCGCGCCAAACTCCCGCTCCCCACTTCCGTTGGTGTCGACGTACACCCAGTCGACCGACGGATCGAACCCCGGCCGAGTGAGACTGTCGGTCGGGTTTCCAAAGAACTCCACGAGAGTTGCGCGAAGAACCTCGGTTCGCTCTTCGCCGGATGCGATGCCGTCGCGGTCCAAGTCGATCGCGTCGATCCCAGGATCGAATCGAAAGTTGTCGTTCAGGTCGATCCAGTCGAAGTAGCCCGCATCACCGCGGAAGAAGTCGGGGTGAAAGACGTCCACGTTTGAATCGAGATCCGCGATCGAGATCCCGCGTCCCGTCCAGGCCTCCATCGGGTTCCGCGCTTCGCGCGCATGCCGGAGACCGAGGAGTTCGCTCGACCGATCGAGCGGAGCAAGGCTACTCGGGATCCGATGCACCGCAACGACCCCAGGGAGCGTTCCGAGGTGTGCGACCTCGTGGCTTGGGCCACGCACGCTTACCCAATGACCGAACCGAAGCACTTTCCGCTCTGCGCGGAAGAGCTGAACACCACCGCGCTCCAGAGGCTGTGGGGAGGCGCCCGGACGGAGCTCCACGAAAGCCGCCATCTGGGCGGGGAAAAGATCGCGAGCGGGAAATGGAGCCTGGGCAGTCGCCGAAGCGCAGCCCAGCACGACCCAGAACGAAACAAGCCAGCGCACGGGGTGGGCGCATGCAGGTGGCGCACCAGTCAGCAATCGGTGGCAACCGGCGGATTGGGCGCGCTTCCGCCTCCGACTTTCTGTCGCGGTCCCGTGAACAACGCGACCCACGATGGCACTTCGTTAGAAGTTGAACCGGTCGCCGGTTCGGTAGGTCTGCTCGAGGGTGTCTCCCTCGCAGGTGTTGAGAAACGGGACGAAGCGAAGCTGGAGGTCGGTGTTCGGCGGAAGGTCGGTGCCAAATGGATTGCCGACGGTGACGCTGATCTCACCGTCCATCGCCACGGCGTCCCCACGCCGGCCGTTGTCCTCGAGGGTAATGATGCTGAAGAGTCGTTCGCTCCCGCTTGCGTCCGGCGTTCCTCCGGCGCCCATCGCCAGGGCTTGCACGCGGATTTCATGAGGACCGGGAGTGGCGTCCCCGCAGGTATCGAAGGAAACGTCGAACGTCACGTCGAGGGTGGGGTCACCGAGGGTGACTTCGCGAGGCGAGATTTCGGCGCTTCGCACGGTTGCGTATTCGGAGACTCGGCAGTTGGGTACGGCGCAGCCTCCACAGCTCCTCGAAAGCAGGCTTCCGCTGTCGCATTCGTCTCCGCATCCGTAGAGCAAAGATGCAAGGGCAAGCAGCACGGCGGGAAGCGCAAAGCGCATCGCCTCAGTGCTCCGCGGATTGAGGATTCGGCTCATCTTCACCTTGCTGTTCGCGTCGCCGTTTGAGGCCCCGAGAAAGGCTGAACAGGGCCTCGAAGATCCCAATGGCGATATAGCAACCAAGCAGCCATACCAGCGCAAAGGAGACATGGAATCGGAGGCCAATGCCGATGCTGGTCGCGAGCGCCACGCCGACAAGACCGACGGTTCGCCAGGAGAGCCGAAGGTCCTTGAAGGAGCGAAACCGAATGGTGCTCACCATGAAGAAGGACAGCGCGGCGACGACGGCGAGAATGATGTACGGAAAACCCGGCAGGGCCCCGGCCACGCTGTGGTTGGCGACCACCAGCGAGACGAGGATGCCAGCGGCCCCGGGAATCGGCAGGCCCATGATGTATTTGCCCGGCTTTTTGGGAGCGCCGGTTTCACTCATTGCCAACACATTAAACCGGGCGAGCCGGATCGCGCCGCAGGCGATGTAGGCGAAGCACACAAACATGCCGATGCCTCGCAGCGAGTGCAGCGACCAGGCGTGAACCAGAACCGCGGGGGCCACGCCGAAGGACACCACATCGGCCAGCGAGTCGAGCTGCACGCCGAAGGCGCTCTGAGTCTTGGTCATTCGCGCCACGCGACCGTCGATCATGTCGAAGAACATGGCGAACACGATCAGGAGCGCGGCGCGATAGAAATCGTCGTTGGTGGGCTCGTTGGCGCAGATGAGGGTCGCGTAGAACCCACAAAAGATGCTGGAGCAGGTGAAGAGGTTCGGAAGAATGAACAGGCTTTTCCGAAGATTAAGCTTCACGAAGACAGGTACCTTAGATTTGTCCCTGAACGCTGTCCAGGCAGCTACTCGGTGGCCGCCGCCACGGCCGCCAACGCATGATTACGCCACCGCAGCTGCGGGGCTTCCTGATGGAGAGTGTGAAACATCTCGGCCGCCTCGAGTACCCGACCGCTGTGATAGAGGAGCGTGGCCTCCGCTTCCGTTGAGACTACACCTCCACCATCACGGTATTGGCGGAGGGCCAGGAGCCGGCGCGGCGGTTCCGCGGAGCGGGCGGGGAGCGCGAGCCAGCCCCCCTAGGCCCGCTGTTCTACGTCCGCGACGCCCGCGGTGGGCTCTCG
>JBCCZL010000623.1:0-5932 GCA_039187775.1 Myxococcota bacterium | reverse complement strand
TCCTGACGCTGGTTCGGGATCCGAAGGTCACGCCCCCATCTCAGTACGTACCGAAGGTCACATCTGCCCTGGACGAAGCGATTCTGAAGGGCCTCGCAAAGAATATCGACGACCGACCGGCCACCGCTCTCGACTTCCGAAACTTGCTCGCCAAGGCGGTCCCCTTCGCCGAAGCGCTAGACGAGGAGCAGGTCGCCGAACTTCTTCACACGGTGCTCGGGGACAAGATGAAGGACGACCTTCAGTCCCTCCCCGACGCGGTGTCGCGGGTCATGTCTGGAGCAGAACTTACCGAGCCGGGTTACAAGAATCTGCCCGCTGAAGTCCTCGAGACCCTGACCTCGCCGAGCAAGAAGGCGGCACTGCTCGGGGAGTCACTCGCCTACAACGAACCCGCCGACGGGAGCGCCGACGACCAGCTCCCAGAAACCACTCCCCCGGGCACCATCTCGATCCGACCGGTGGATCTCTCGCCCGACGACATCGCCACCGAGGATCACGGAACCGACCTTACGGATCCCGAGGAACCCGACGAGGCCACCGAGCTCATGAGCGTGGACGCGCTTCGAGAGATCACCGGGGCCCTCGAGTCGGGCGTCCCCATCGCCGAGGTGACGGACTCGGTCCGTCCCGCAGCGCGCAACTTCGACGAGCTGAGCGATGCCGAACTCGCGGCCTTCGACGACGAGTCCCCCGGTCAGAGCTACCTGCCGTTTCTCGCCGCGGTGGTCGTCGGTCTTTGCGTTCTCGCCGGCTTCGCGGTGTTCTTTTTCGCCAACTGAACTGCGGACCGCTCAATCGAGCGGAAGCTCGAAGCTTCCGTCTTCGTTGGGCACAAACGGAAGCACTTCCACGACTGCGCTTCGGTCGATTGGACCGTAGACGTGCGGGTAGTGCTCGCCTTCCTGATAGCAGTCCTCGTAGCGCAGCTCGGCCGTGAGCTTCGACGGGTCAATGACGAGCAGCACAAGGTCGGTTCGGCCGCGGAACAGGCGGTTGGCGGGCTTGAGCACCTGGTGCGGAAGCGAACAGTGCACAAAGCCCTCGCGAGGAAACGCTGCGGGCCGATAGGTTTCGCCCGCCGCCTCCCACTGGGAGGCGACCGCAATGTGGAGAATCGGCCCGGCGGGGGCGCTCATCGCTACTCGACGCCGCTTTTGATGGGCGCGGTCTCGTGAAACGTCCAGTCGGGATTGTTGCTCTCTGCGCGGCGTACTTCCCATTCGTCGCGCATCAGCGCCACCACTCGCCCATCCTGGTCACGGACCCCCATCGCGATCCGCGCCTTCACCAGCTCCTTCGGGTCGCTCGGCCCATCAACCCAGCGGGCGTAGGAATAACCGAGCCGGTCCATCTTGACCTTCGCTCCGTACTCGTGCTGGAGCCGGTACTCGAGAATGTCGAACTGGAGCTGACCGACCACCCCACAGATCGGGTCCTTTTCGCGCCCGGGTTCAAAAAAGAGCTGCACCGTGCCTTCTTCGGAAAGCTCCTGAATGCCCTTTTGGAGCTGCTTGCGCTTCATCGGATCGAGGAGCGCGACCCGCGCAAAGTGCTCGGGGGAAAAGCGCGGCACCGCATCGAAGGTGAGCGCGTCGCCGGTGGAAAGCGTGTCGCCGATTCGAAAGATCCCCGGATCGTAGAGCCCAACGATGTCGCCGGCCCATGCCTCGATCACCGACTCCCGCTCTTGGGCGAAGAACTGCTCGGCGCGGTTGAGCCGAATCTCTTTGCCCAACCGAAAGTGCTTTACCCGCATCCCGCCTTCGAACTTTCCGGAGCAGATGCGGAGAAACGCGATCCGGTCACGATGGGACGGGTCCATGTTGGCCTGCACTTTGAAAATAAATCCCGAGAAGCGCTCATCGTGCGGCGCCACCGTGGTTCCCCGGGCCGCGCGCGGTCCCGGCAAGGGGCAGAGTGTCTGAAACTCTCGAAGAAACGGTTCCACGCCGAAGCTATTCAGCGCCGAGCCGAAGAACACCGGCGTGAGCTCGCCACTCAAGAAGCGATCGCGCTCGTACACCTCACCGGCGCCGTCGAGAAGCTCCACCGCGCCACGAAGCTCGCCGGTGGGATCCTCGCCGAGAAGCGTGTCGAGTTCGGGGTCTTCGATGCCTTTGACCTCGACCGGCGCTCGGGTCGCGTTCTCGGCCGTCTTTTCGAAGCGGAGCACCGATTTGTGGTTCCGATCGTAGACGCCCTGAAACCGATCGCCGTCGCCCACCGGCCAAGTGAACGGCACCGTGTGGAGCCCCAGCACATCCTCTACTTCGCTCATCAGCTCGAACGGGTCCCGGGCCGGGCGGTCGAGCTTGTTCACGAAGGTCACGATCGGCGTGCCTCGCATTCGGCAGACGTGAAAGAGCTTTCGGGTCTGCGGCTCCACGCCTTTCGCCGCGTCGATGAGCATGATCGCGCAGTCGGCCGCGGTCAGGGTCCGATAGGTGTCCTCGCTGAAGTCCTGGTGGCCCGGCGTGTCGAGCAGGTTGTAACGAATCTCCTCGAAGTTGAAGGCGAGGACCGACGAGGTGACGGAAATGCCGCGCTTCTTTTCGATCTCCATCCAGTCACTGGTCGCCGCCCGGCTGGCCTTTCGAGACTTGACCGCGCCGGCCATGTGGATCGCGCCCCCGTAGAGCAGGAGCTTCTCGGTGAGGGTGGTCTTGCCCGCATCGGGGTGGGAGATGATCGCGAAAGTGCGACGACTGTCGGCCGGGTGAGCCATGGCGCGGGGACCATTACCCGGGACCGATGGGCATGCAAGGTCCAACGCGACTCGGGCGGGTGCGCCGACCGCTTCGCCCGCCGCCGCCGGGGTCAGCGTTACGGGCTCAGGCCCTGCCGCTCGAAGAGGGCATCGATGCTCGGCTCGCGGCCCATGAACCCTTTGTAGAGTTCGAGCGGGTCTTCGCTGTCGCCCTTTTCAAGGATGTGCTCCCGAAACGAAGTGCCCACGTCGGCGTTGAAGACTCCGTTTTCCTTGAAGCGGAGGAACGCGTCGGCGTCGAGAACCTCGGCCCATTTGTAGGAGTAGTACCCGGCCGCATAGCCCACCGGCGATCCAAAGAGATGAAGGAAGCTCGACGCCATCGCGTGATTTTCGGGAAGCGGGGTGGGCGAATGGTCGGCGAGGACCGCCCGCGCATACTCGAGATGGTCGGTGCGGTCTGGATCCCAATCGATGTGGAGCCCAAGGTCCATGCTGGCGAACCCGAGCTGACGCATTTGCGCGTTCGCCGCCCGGTAGTTCCGCGCCGCAGCCATCTTCTGATAGAGCTCTTCCGGAAGCACGGCGTCCGTCTCGTAGTGGCGAGCAAACAGATTGAGCGCCTCGGGCTCCCAGCACCAGTTCTCCATGATCTGCGACGGGAGCTCGACGAAGTCCCACGCGACATTGGTTCCGGCGAGACTTCGGACGGGAACATCCGTCAAGAGATGGTGCATGAGGTGGCCGAATTCGTGAAAGAGCGTTTCGACTTCACGGTGACGCAAGAGCGCCGGCGTATCCCCCACCGGGGGGCTCACATTCGCGCAGAAGAGTCCGAGCTGGGGGCCTCCGGTCACATCGGTGATCAGCGGCGCCATCCAGGCGCCTCCGCGTTTGTCGTCCCGGGGAAAGAGATCGACGTAGAACGATCCGATGTGCGCGCCGTTCGCGCCCTCGAGCCGATAGGCGCGAACGGTCGGATGCCACGTCGGCACATCGGTGAGCTCCTTCACGTGCACGCCGTAGAGGCGCTCCACCGTGACGAAGAGCCCCTCCATCACCCGGTCGACGGGGAAGTAGGCGCGCACCTCCTCCTCGTCGAACGCGTAGAGCTCCTTTCGCTGCTTCTCGGCGTAGTAGCCGAGATCCCAAGGCTCCAGATCGGCGTCCTCGCCCCCGGGAAGGCCACGCCGAAACGCGAGGAGCGCGTCGTTCTCCGAATCAAAGAACGGACGGGTCTTATGGCGAAGCTCGCCCACGAACTCCTGGGCTCGTCCGCCTCGCTTTGCCATTCGGTCGGCGAGGACGAGATCCGCGAAGGTGCCGAAACCGAGAATCTTCGCCCGCTCCTTTCGAAGCCGAAGGATCTTCGCGACGAGCTCTCGATTGTCGGTATCGCCTTCGGTGCCCCGCGCGTAGTGCGCCTCCCACACCTGGCGACGAATCGCCGGGTCGTCGAGATAGGTGAGCACCGGAATGAGGCTCGGCGCGTGAAGGGTGAACCGGTAGCCTTTCTTTCCCTGTTCCTTCGCGCTCTCCCGGGCCGCTTCGAGCGCCGACTCCGGAAGACCGGCGAGCTTGTTGCGGTCTTCGATGACGAGCTCCCATGCGTTGGTGGCGTCGAGCACATTCTGCGAGAAGGTTGTGGTGACTTTGGTCAGCTCTACATCGAGCTCCTGGAGCCGAGCCTTGCCCTCCGGCGGGAGGTCCGCCCCGTGGCGCCGAAAGTCGTCGAGGGTCTTCGTGAGGTGCCGCTTCTTCGCGCCGGTCAGCGCGGCCGCTTCCGGCGTGTTGGCAAACTCCGACAGCGCCTTCCAGAGTCCGGGGTCGAGCGGGATTCCCGAGTAGAAGGCGCTCACCTTTGGCCGCGCAGTGTTGTAGGCCGCGCGAAGCGCGTCGGTGGTGGCCACCGACTCGAGGCTGCTCACCACATTCATGGCGAACTCCAAGCGCTCGGTGGCGGCCTCGAGCGCCCCGAGCGTGTTCTCGTAGGTCCGCGGCCCCGTGCTCTCTGCGATGGCCGTCACCGCCGCCCTCGCCTCCTCCAGAAGCTTGTCCGTAGCGGGCTCGATGTGCTCAGCCCGGATCTTGTCGAAAGGCACGTCAAACTGAACGGAAAGGAGGGGGTTATCCATAGGCGGATTCTAGGGCTGGCACCCAAAAGGCGAAAGCCGGCGCCCCGCTAACGCACCCGGTGAAGCCGTCGACCCGCCTCAACGAACACCCGAAACCCCTTGAAGGGCGGGAGAAACTCCTTCGGCGGGGGGCTCTTCCGGGCGCCGCGAACCATGTGAAGCATCACCTGCCGCTTTTTGAGGTCGTACTCCACGCGGTAATGCGCGTCACCCAGCGACACTTCGAGCGGGTACTCGCTCTCGAGCATTCCGCGGATCTCGAAGGGGACTTCGTCCGCGAGGAGGTCGTCGCGATCGAGAAGACTCACCTCTGTTCCACTCTCGACCCCCAGGGTGTCGAGCCGACGGGTGAGAAACTCCGTATCGTCTGGCGGCTCGTCGACGCCGAGGTCCAACCGGGACGCGAGGCGGAGCGCCTGAAGCCGCCGCCGGTTCTCCTCAGCGAGGCCTGGATAGAGACGGCCCGAAAGAACCAACGCCGCGATCGCTTCCCGGGCGGCAAGTCCTTGCGGCACCTCCTCGCGCGTATCGAGGACCCGCTTGGCGTAGACCCGCTCGAGCGTGGCCGTCACCACGCCTCGCTCCAGACGAGGTGCGCGCGGCCGGTCCCGCCCCAACCCCGCTTCGACCAACCAGGAAAGCGGCACGGGCATCGCGCAGGTGGCGAGGACTCGCACGTCGCGCTTCCCCAACCCGAGGGCACGTGTATCGAGCACCACGAGCGCCTCGACCTTGTCGTACCCGTGGGAACGACTCTCACGCCCAAGTTCGATCTCGGTCCCTCCGTTGGCCCAGGCGCGATGCCGCTTCCGCTGCCGGGCGATGTAGCCGAGGCGCGGATCTGCCCGGAGCGCCGAAAGGGCCAGCGCTTTCCGGTCCACCGGCGTCCCCGGAGCCGCCGGCGAGAGGTCGAAGGCTCGATGAAGCCTTGTCCGAACCCGTCGCGCTTCCTCGAGCACCCGGCCATCCGCCGCGGTCACCGGCCCGTGCGCGCGCACTGCGTCGACCATCGCCACACCGTCGCACAGGTCTTCTAGCATTGGCTCATCCTCGGAGCGATCGGCTCTATCGACGAACAGCGGCCGGC
>JBCCZL010000622.1:0-5940 GCA_039187775.1 Myxococcota bacterium | reverse complement strand
TCGCCGTATGCGCGAGTGCCCCCACAGCCTCGGAGCGAGGAGTGCTTGAGGCACTTCGAGCGAGAAGTGAGGAGGTAAGCCGCGCAAACGGTGAAAGGCGCCGTGTTTCCGTAGGATTCAAACCGATCGCCGCTCTAGCAGAACACAGTTGCTGCTAGCGCTTTTCGGCGATCACCAGCACGAGGCCCGAAAAACTTCCGGGAAAGAGCCCGCGTTTCACCGAGACCTGAAACCCTTGGCGCTCGAGCAGAGGACGGGCCCGCGGGAGAAGAAAGGTCAGGTAGTACATGATGAACGGAGGCTTTCGAATCGCGTTTCGCACGCGCATCGTGGCGTTGAACCCCCGCGCCATCCAATAGGCGGGTCGACGCACGGACGGCCGATCACCGGTCACGAACACGAAGCGTCCGCCGGGCTTGAGGACCTGATGCACATTCTCAACGAATAGCGCCTCGTCCTTTTCGAGGATGTGCCCAAACGCTCCGAAGCACGTCGCCACGTCGAAGGCCTGGCGAAAGCGCAGGTCGAGCGCGTCGCCGCGTTCTAGCGTGACCTCGGCTCGGCCCTCGGCATCCGCAAGGCGTCGTCGCGCTTCGTCGAGCATGCCCTGGCTGAGGTCGACCCCCACCACTTCCCGTCGGCAAAGCGGGCGAAGCACGCGCATCGCGGCTCCGGTGCCGCAGCAGATATCGATCGCCGAATCGATGCTCTCGGGGCCCCCAATGTGCGGCGCCAAGATTTGGAGCACCACATCGGGCGTCCGAAACGGGGTGTAGTCGAACTTCGGCGCGAGAAGGTCGTAGCCGCCGGTGGTGGATGACCACGCCTGAACCGCGAGTTCGACGAGGCTTGGGCCTTCGGGGTGAAACATCCTTTGGTTTTCCCTCCAGTGAGGGAGGGAGGCAAGGTCCGAAATGGGTTTTCTCGCGAACGTCCGCCGTCCGGTCGCAGTGTGGCTTCGAACCGGCAGGGTTGTCGTCGGAAGACGACAACGTGCGCCCTCGATTCGTCGAAGGTCTGTCGCCATCCAGCCGGTACAGCGCTTGCTCCCTTCGGGCCATGACCCGATGTTGCACTGTGTTAGCGCTCTTCGTCGCGGCCTGCGGCGGTGCGCATTCCGAGCTTCGGCTCCGCGAGGTAGTGCTCTACCAGAACGGCGTCGGATACTATCTTCGAAGCGGAGACACCGCCGAGGGAAAGCTCCGCCTTTCGCTCCGGGCCCATGAGCTCGACGATGCGCTCACGACCCTCACGGTGGTCGCGGACGAAGGGGACACCGAACTCAGCCCGTCGGCGGTGATTCCGCGGCTCACCGACGGAGAAGACATGGCGGCGCTGCAGGTCGATCTTGGGGAACGCCGCGGACCGGTCCGCGTCGCGTACACGAGCCAAACCTCCGCCTGGCGTGCATCCTACCGAGTGGTCCTTCCCGACGAGGAGGGCGAGGGCTCGGCGCTGCTTCAAGGCTGGGCGGTCGTGGACAACACGACGGCGGAAGACTGGGACGACATCCAGCTCACCCTCGCCACTGCGGCGCCACTCTCTTTTGCCGTCGATCTCCGGACGCCCCGGCGAGTGGAGAGGCCTACCCTCGACGGCTTCGCTCCGCCTCCCGTCGCAACCGGTCCGGTGGTGGCCGAAATCACCGAGCAACGCGATCGAGATAGCCACGGTCTTCTTGACCCAGACGACCGACGTCTCGATGGGTCGTTGGACTCGGATGCCGATGGGATTCAGGACGTCGACGACCTGTGCCCCGAGGAGGGCGAGGCCTACAATGGCATCGTCGACGACGATGGTTGCCCCGATCAAGCCCGCGTGGTCGTCCGCGAGAGCTTCCTCCGGATCCTCGAGAGCATCTACTTCGAGGCGAACTCGAGCACCATCCCGGCGCGCGGGCTTCCGGTTGTCGACGCGGTGGCGGAGACGCTGAGAGGCAACCCTCAGCTCGGCCGCGTGGACATTGCGGGGCATGCCGATTCGGATGAGGTGGGCGCCTGGCTGGTTTCGGGGGAGCGCGCGGAGGCGGTTCGCGCCGCCCTGGTTGCGCGCGGCGTGGACCCAGGTCGACTTCGAACGCGGCCCTTCGGGGCGACCCGTCCGATCGAAGTCGGTCGCTCGGCACAGGAGCGCACCCGAAACCGACGCGTCGCGTTCGATGTGACCGAGTCTCCCTCTCCCGACGAGCGCGGGGTTCGCGCCGACACTCTCCGCCGAACCCTTTCGGGCCTCCCCCTGCCTCGACAAGCGAGCGTGGGTAGCCGCTACCGCGTGGCGGCGACGGTCACCGTTCCGGCGGGCGAGTCGGCGATGGTGGCGATGCTCAATCAGGCGCTCCCCGGGGAGCGGATCCTGCTCTTTCGTCCGGACCCGAATGTTCCCGAGAGCGACATCCATCCCTTTCGGGCGGCGCGGCTCCGAAACAACGCGGGGGTCGACCTGGTTCGGGGACCGGTGTCGCTCTTCGCAGGCGGCGAATTCGTGGGCTCGGGCCTTCTGTCCGACCTCGCGGTGGGGACCCAGGCGTTCATTCCCTATGCGCTCGATCTGCAGACGCGAGTCGACGGGACAGTCGAGGAGCACCGAGTTCCTGCGCGAATCGTCGCGGTCGAGGATGGCGTCGTCGAGGTCGAGCACACCCGGGTTCGACGCACCACATATCGGGTAAGGGCAGGAGCGCGGGCTCCCGATCGCCTGTATCTGCGCCTTGCTCGCGACCCCGGGTACGCCCCGACGGACGGGCCGCCCCGTATGGAGACATCGGCCGAGGCGCTCTTGGTCCCGGTGCCCCTCGAGGCTGGAGAAACGAGCACGGTGACCGTCGAAGAGCAACGAACCGAGCGTGGCACGGTTCATCTCCTTCGCGATCTCCAGGTGGAGCTGCGACCGTTCGTCGATGGAGGAGTTCCCGACGGAACAGACCTTCCGCGGCTCACCGCCCTTCTCCAAGACCGAACCGCGTTGGCGGGGCTCCTGGATCGGACGGATCAGTTCCGAGTTCGGCTCGCCGAACAGGCCCAACGAACCGCCGAGCTTCGTCAGAGCGTCGAGGCGGTGGGGACCGGCTCGGGGCAGGCGGCCGCGATCCATCGCCGGCTCGCGCGCCAGCTCGAAGCGGCCGTCGCCGATGGAGAGGCGCTCGCCCTCGAGCTTGCCACCGCCCGGGCGGAAGCGATGGAAGCCCGAGCCGATCTTCGGGAGGCGATCCGGAACCTTCGGGTCGAACCGCGCTGAGGGAGTTGTCGGCGATGGGAATGGCGTGGCCACTCACGAACTCCCCTTCGCCGTTCCGGTCCTGGCTTCGACCGCTCACGCCGGGGTGGGGGGAACCCCTCGACGAATTGCCACAGAGTAGAACATGCGAAACGTCGTCATCTTGGGCACCGCAGTGGGGTTGTGGCTCGGCCTTGCTCGGTTCTTTTTTCCTCCGCTCGGTGACTCCGATACCGATGCGCTCGAGCGCACCCAGCTTCGGGTGTTTTCCGGTGATGCGGCAGACCGGGCGGAGCTTCGCGAGACCAATCCGGAATGGGACTTTATGGGCCGAACCTTCGGGGTGCTCGCGCTGGCCAACCGAGCCCTCGACGCGGAGGATACGTCGGCGCACCTCGCGGCGATGGATTCTGCGATCGACGACACGCTCGCGTTAGAAGCCGAGTACGGACCGACGCACTTCTTGATGAGCTACTGGCGGCGCGCGCCCTTTCGCGCCGGGGACGGCCGGGTGGAGAGCGTATTTGTCGACGGCGAGATCGCGCTAATGCTTGCCGCACGACAGTTGATCGAGGAGAAGCCTGCGTACGAGGTGCTCCTTCGCGAGCGGGTGGAGCGAATCCGCGCGTCGATGGAGGCGGGCCCCGCGCGGTCAGCCGAGAGCTATCCGAACGAGTGCTGGACGTTCTGCAACACCACCGCGCTCCTTGCGCTGGTGATGGCCGACGAAACGCTCGGCACCGATCACCGGCCCTTCGCAATCCAGTGGATTCGCTATGCCAAGGAGCATCTCACCGATCCGGAGACGGGACTTCTTATCTCGAGCTACACCTACGAGGGGGAGGCGCTCGACGGCCCCGAGGGATCGAGCATCTGGATGAGCGCGCACAACCTTGCGGCGATCGATCCGGAGTTTGCCGCGGACCAGTACCATCGGGCTCGCACTCACCTCGGCAAGGAGTTTTTGGGGTTCGGGTGGGCTGCGGAGTGGCCCGAGTCTTGGCCCAATCACGCGGATGTCGACTCTGGACCCGTGATTCCGATCCTCGATGCGAGCGCCGGCTCGAGCGGGTTGGCGCTCCTCGGCGCGGCCACCTTTGGCGACGATGGCTACGAGTTAGCCCTTCAGCGGTCGCTTCGCATCGGAGCCTTTCCGCAGCAGCAAGATGGGGAGCTTCGCTTCACGGCGGCGGGGAGCGTCGGCGATGCGGTGGTGTTCTACGCGCAAACGGTCGGACCGGTGCACGGACTCCTTGGAAGGCGAGCGCGATGACGCAGGCGAGCGCGATGAAGCGAGTGGCGGTGGCGGTGGGTCTCCTGGCCGCTTCTCTTCCCTACTTTGTTCTGCACTGGCTCGGGGCCGGCGATGCCGCCGGGGTGCTGAGCGGAACGGTGCCGTCGTCGGAAGCGCTCCTTTGGGGCCTCGCCTACGTCGCCAGCTGGTTTCTGTTCATTCTCGCGGCGCCCGTTCTCGGCCTCGCCCTCGGACTCGAACTCGCGGCCTCCCGGGTTTGGCGGGTTCCGCCAGAGAGGGAACCCAGCGAAGCTGGATGGCGATGAACCCGATGACGACGGTGGTTTGCGCTGTCCCACGAGCCGTGGTTCCCTTCCCAGTCCTATGAGCGCACACGAGCGGATCGCTACGATCGTCAACGAACAGGACGTGGTTCTTTTCATGAAGGGTTCCCGAGCCGTGCCCCAGTGCGGGTTTTCGGCCACGGTCGTTCGTATTCTGGATGACTATATCGAGGACTACCGAACGGTGGACGTTCTCGCGGACCCGGAGATTCGCGAGGGCATCAAAGCCTTCAGCGACTGGCCGACGATTCCTCAGCTCTACGTGAAAGGAAAGTTCGTCGGCGGATCCGACATCGTGTCTCAGATGCAGGCGTCGGGCGAGCTTTCGGAAGTGCTCGGCCAAGGACCCCTCGCAATGATGACCCCGGAGGTGATCGTTGCCGACGGAGCGATCGCGGCGTTCCAGCAACTCTGGGACGGCGATGGTCCTCCGTGCGTTCGCCTCGAGATCGATGGTCGCTTTCAAAACGACCTCTCCTTCGATGCGCCCCGGGATGGGGATATCGTGATGCAGGACGACAAGTTCACGCTGGTGATGGATCGCTCCACCGCGCGGCGCGCGAACGGCGTTCACATCGACTGGCATGAAGGCCCCGCGGGGTCGGGCTTCAAGATCGGAAACCCATCCGCTCCTCCCCGAGTTCGGTCGCTTACTCCCGCCGAGCTTCGGGTCTGGCTCGACGAAGGAAAGCCCTTCGAGGTTTTCGATGTTCGCACCCCTGCGGAGCGAGAGATCGCGAAGATCGAGCCGTCGACCCTGCTCGACGACCAGGGAAGGGAGCGGCTCCACGCGCTTTCGCCCGACACGACCCTGGTGCTCTACTGCCATCACGGAGTGCGGAGCGGTCAGGCGGCCGAGCATTGTCTCCGCATGGGCTTTCGCGACGTCTATAACGTGACCGGGGGCATCGAAGCGTGGTCCCGGGATGTCGACCCGGAAACGCCTCGCTACTGAGCCCGCCTTTGGACCGGAGTTGACGAGGGAGATCTGTGTCTCCTAATGCGATCCCTTGATGTGATCAATGTCAATAATTACAAATGCTTAGCGATATAGACGATCGGTCATCGGGTCATCCTGATCGACGGATAATCGTCCGCGAGCTGAGGGGCTTGGCTATTGAGGAGGCTTGGCTATTGAGGAGGCTTGGC
>JBCCZL010000621.1:0-5959 GCA_039187775.1 Myxococcota bacterium | reverse complement strand
GACTTTCCGAGGTCCTGCACTCGCGGGTCCGTCGAATCGCAAAGCCCGATCACCCCGTCGAGGCCAAGAACGGCGAGGCCAAGCTCCCGAAGAAGTTCAAACGCCGCGTCTCGGGTGTCGTCCCAGCGGCTTTCGGCCAGGGCATAGAGGGGCGACGGGTCTTTCCGGAGCGCTTGGGTCGCACCGCGCACGATGTGTTGCGCCGCCGCACGCACCGCCGCCACCTCATGATCGCCGAGGGCCGCAAGCCCGGCGAGGCCCACGATTTCGAGCGCGTCCTTCCGCTTTCCAAGCAGCATTCCCGCAAGCTGCTTGGCCGATCCGGAGCCGCGCTGAATCCACTCCATCAGCGCCTTGGGACCGAGCCGCCCCTCGAGCTCCGAAGAGAGCGCCTCGCCCCCGACGCGGGCTAGCGCGCTGTATCGACCTGGTTCTGGTTCCTCGGTCGTAAGCTTCTCGAAGATCGCATTCGCCAGCTCCGCTCTCGCTGCAACGTCGATGCTCGCAAGCACCGGAATCAGGGCTTCCGCGACCCGACGGCGCACCATGCTGTCTTCGGCGAGCAAGTACCGAAGGGTCCGCGCCGGATCCCTCGCCCACACCGGGGCGGTGGCGGTCAGCCACCCGGAGACGATCTCGCGGAGCGCCGGCGTGGCGGCGACGCGGCGAAGGGCCCGGTCGACAAGATCCCAATCTGGAGTCGCCGGGTCGAAGCGTCGCTCGAGCTCCTCGGCGACGAGCTTGCTCGCGGCCAGATTCTGTCGGCCGAAAATATCGAAAAGCTGGTTTGCCGAAGCCTCGCGCAGGATCTCGGGGTGCCGCCGTAGGCCAGCGAGGGCAAAGTCCAACACCTCGACCAGCTTGGCCTTCGCAAGGATCGCGAGGAAAGGCTCGGGGTGCGCGTCCCAGAGTTCGGGAAACGCCTCTTCGCGGGTGCCGTCGGTGGGCCGCTTCGCGGCGCCCGGTGCGACAAAGCGAAACTTGAGCGTACGGTAGTTGATCGAAAGGCGCGCCGAACGGTCGTAGAGCACCCGGTTGAGCAAATGGGCGTGGGCAAAGCCCCCATAGCGACCCTTGGGGGGCGCGGCATCCTCGGGCTCGTAGTGAACGATCGCTTGCGCCGCCGCCGCGGTGTAGAGCTCCGGGCGCCACTTCGCGAGATCCCGAAGATAACGCCACGTGGCTCGGCGAACGTAGTCTTGGGTGTGCGGAGCAAACACCCGCATCGACCGCTTCTTGCCATCGAGGCCGCTCTTGAGCGTCGCTTGAACGCCTTTATAAATGTGTCGCTGCTTCGCACAGCGATCGACGCTGTAGGCCAGCCAGCCAAACACCACCGGGTCGTGCCGAAGCATCGACCGCTTGAGCACGCTCTTCGCGTAGCGCCACTGATGGGGCGCGGAGAGATGCTTGCGGTCGAAGAGATCCCGCGCCACCCGATTGCAGAGCGGGGTGTCTCGCTCGTAAAGAAGGTCCGCGATGAGGCCCCGCCGGCGCGGGTCCCCGCCCTCGATCACTTTCACGAGACGCTGATAATCGACCTTCTTCACTTTGCCTTCGTCGGCGGTGGACAGGACCTCCAAGACCTCGGCGGGAAAGCGCGCCTGGGCTGCCTGCCGGGCCTGCGCCAACCCGTCGCCGTCCCCCAGGTTTCGGAGCGCTTCGACTCCGCTGCGGCGGCGCGACAGATTTTTCTTCTGCGCAAGGCCTCGCGCCACCTCGATGGCTGCCGGATCGCCGATCCAGCCGAGCGCATCCACGATCGGGCAGATGTCCCCCTTCGCATTTTCCGCCGCAATGAGGAGCGCCGCGACGGCCTCTTTCTCTCTTCGCCAACCAAGCCGGAGCGCCGCCCGACCGCGCCTCCCCGGAGACTTGCTCCCGAGGGCGGTGACCAGATCGGGGAAGAGGGCGACCTGAAACCCCTCGCTCTTGAGTTTCTGGATCGCATCGGCCACTCGGGCGTCCACGTCCTCCGGCGCATAGGGCCCATAGGCCGTGCCTCCGGTGAGCGAAGCAAAGGTCGTCCCCATGGCGACCCGCACCATGACACCGCTCCCCGCCGTCTCGATGGAGACCACCGCGGCACGTTCGTGGCCCGCGTCGGCAGTCGGCAGGCGGATGAGACGGATCGGCTTCATAGGAGAAGGTGAGCGAGGTGCACAGGCAAGGACCGATCCCTAGAAATCCTCTTCGTCGTCGAAGTCTTCGCCGTCCTCGTCGTCGCCGTCCTCGTCAAAATCGTCAAAGTCTTCGTCGTCTCCCGACTCCACCTTCGCCGCGACGCCAAATCCCTTGGCCCCCGCAACCTCACCCGCCGCAATCTTGGCCTGCCCTTTGGTGCTCGTCGGCCCAAGGTCGCCGAGGATCTCCTCGAGGGCCTTTCGCATCTCGGCAAAGTCGTTGAACTTCCGGAAGCGAAAGAGGTCATAACCGGTCCACATCAAATCGGCGCAGATATGCACCGGGACCTTGCCGGTATTCGCGCCGAGGCCAGGAAGCGCGATCGTCCGAACGAGCCCCGGGTCCTCGTTGTCTTTTACATGAAGCGCCTGAAACGCGGCCGCACAGGCGAGCGCCACATTCATCGTATCGCTGATGTTCTCCGAGGAGCTCACCATGGTCGGCGTCGAGATAAGAAAGCGCGGCTGATCTCGCCCGGTCTCCACGCAGGTCGCGCACCCCACCGGCATCGCGCCGGCATACTGCGTTTTGATGGCACTCTGCACCCGATGCTGGATGCCCGCGCCGAGATAGTTTCGGATGACTCCGTCGAGTCCACCATCCATCTTGCCCGCGGAGTTGGTCGGCGACACCCACGCGTCGACCTTTTGGTCGAGCATGGACCCATGATGGATTTCCACCTCGGGATTGTCTTCAAAGGTCTCTCGCCAGGCCGCGACCATGGCCGAGTTCACATCCACCAGCAGTACTTTGATTCGCATCGCTTTCTCTTTCGGCGGCGGACACGCCTCACATCCGGACGCCCTTTAGAAACCAGACTCCGCGGTCGGGCCGCTCCTGACAGTCAGGCCGCAAATTCGACGAGGTACTCCATCTTTTTTTGTTCCGCGCGGTAGATGCAGAACTCATCGTCTTCGAACTGACTCGGCTCCTTCGGCTTCGCGCGAACGCCGTGACAGCTGTCGTATCCCGTCGGCGGACCATTGAGACCGTAAGTGATCTTCTTGTACTGCTTGGTCTTCCCGAGCGCGACCCGCGCCACCGTCATCATCCGAGTTTTTCGACGACCCGGCCGCGTGTAATAGAGCGTGGTGCATGCCGCGTCGCCAAAGTAGATGCCGTGCCCGAGCCACCCCGCGTCCGTTCGATTGACGCCCATGCTCACCACGATCTTCGGAAGCAGAATCCCGCGCGAAAGAATGCCCACCCAGTTTTTGGCGCGGGAGCCATGGAACAGCATCTTCTCGTTGCCGAGCTTCTCGTCAAACGCGTCGTTCTCGTCACCCCGCTTCACCGAGTAGATTCGCTTGACCTTGATCCGGTGGCTCTTCACCTGCGACTTTTCGACGTAGTCTTTGAGCTCCGCAAAGGTCGAACTCTTCGGGCTCACCCAGTCAATTTCGCAGCCGAGCACCTTGTACTTCTTGTCGACTTCGTCGTCGAAGAGCACCTGCCCATCGTCCCCGTTGACGGTGAGCATGTCGCGCATGAGCTGAAGCGTTTCCTGCTTCGCGCTGAACTCCTCGAGGGTGTCGATCACCGCGTCGGCGACGGCCTTGCGCGAGCGGCCGATCCGGTGCGGAATCGCGCTGTAGAATTCACCGCTCAGATCCACGAGGCGCGAGGTGCGCTTCTTTTCGAATAGCCCGTAGGCCTCATCCAAGATCGCTTGGCCCTTTTCGATCTGCCCAAGGGTCAACACACCGAGCGGGGTTTCAATGCCGTTGGCGGTGATCTTCGCGGCCACCGTGGTGGTGAGCGCGTTGGTCGCTTCCTCGTAGATGTAGCGGACGAAGTCTTGAATCTCCGCGGGGAGCTCGCTCTTTTTGACCTTCGGCTTACTCTTCTTCTCGCCGGCTTCGCCCTGCATCCGCTGAAGGGTTTGGTTATCGACATGCCCGCTCGATTGGCCGCGGGCTTTGTGGGAACCGATCCGACTCGAGGCGAGACTGACTTCCTTGTAGCCCTTCGCCTTGGAGGTCTTCTGTCGGTAGATCTTGGTGTACGTGGCTTCCGCCTGAGACGCCGAAACGAAATAGCGCGACTCTCGCATCCCTGCGTTCGGGTTGGTCTCTAGATCGTCGGTGCGGCCGTAGTGGGTGTAGACCCGAAACTGGGCGCCTGCGGAATGAAGCTCGATGGCGTAGTACTTGTTGCGGTTGGTTTTGATGTCGGTGACCTGAAGCACCGCTTTTTTCACCACTTCAAAGTCGCTCGGAAAGCTCGGTTCTCCGGGTGTCCCTTCCTTCCACGCCTTCACCTTCGCCATACGCCCTCCGACCCCCTTAACGGTCAAACCATACGGTTGTCCGCCCGGCGATGTTCCCTCAGTCGGGGCCGCAGCGTCCAGCGAGAGAGAGCCCTTTCGCGATGCGCTTCGGCGTGCTTTCCGCGAGCCTGCTAGGGTGCTTTCCGGTACGTCCCGCGGGGAGCTTCCCGCCGTGGGCTCAGTACCGTTCGCCGCCGAGGCTCCCGGTCACCAAAAAGCACCGCTCGGTCTGCGAGATGGGTGTTGATACCGACCGAGAGGGCGGATCGGCGTGCCGAAGGCCTGCCCTCCGTCACACGCTAGACTGGCCCCGACCGACGAAACTGATAGATTCGGCCGTCGTGTGGGTCGTCTCGGGATTGATCGCCGTCCTTCTCGCCCCGGGACCCGCGGCGGCGCAGGAGCCCCGCTCACCCACCCCGACTCAGCTTCAGCTCTACCAGGAGGCTCACCAAGCGTTTGAAGGGGAGCGATTCGAAGCCGCCGCGTCGCTCCTCCGCCGGGCCCTTCAGGGGGGCGAACTAAACCTGCTTCACCTGAGCCTTGGTCGCGCGTTGTTTCGACTCGACCGTTGCGAAGAAGCTGCGGAACACTACGACCTTGCGCTCGAGGCCCCTCCGGTGATCGAGCCGCCGGCGGAAGACGTTCGCGCGCGCATCGGGGCGTATCGTGAGGACCTCGGCAACTGCTCCGGCACGCTGGTGATCCGCTGTACCGAGGCCGAACAGAACCTCATCATCGAGGGCCAAGGACCGGTCCACTGCGGCGCCAACCCCCTTCCTCCCGGTACGTACACGCTACGGGGGTCAGGGTCAGAGACCGAGTCGAGACAGGTTGAGGTCCGGGCGATGGAGGAGACTTCGATCGATGCGCCCACGTCCGAGCGGACAGAATCCCCGCCTCGACCTGTACCGTTTCCGATCGACACGATGGGCCTGGTGATCGCGGCGGTCGGGGGCGCCGTGTTGGTTGGGGCGTTGGTCCTCGATCTTACGGCGCTCGATAGCGCGATCGACGATTTTGACTCCGCACGCGAGGTCGGCTCCGCCAACGCCAATGATCTCAAGTCCGACGCTGAGCTCCTTCAGGGAGTGACCCTCGCGGGATACATCGCGGGTGCCGCTATTTTGGCCACCGGACTGACATTCTGGATCTGGGGCGTCACATCGTCCGAGGAACCTCCCGCGACCACGGTCGGCGGCATGATAAGCCCTTGGGGGGCGGGGCTCGAACTCCGATCACGATTCTGAAGCACGCGAAGACTGCACCCGCACGGGTCGCCGGGCACGAAGCAAAAGGCGCAGTTAGCCCGCATCGGTCACCAGAGGTGAAGGATCGCGTTCGAGAGTGCTGGGTTCCCGCGGACCTCGGACTGGAAGACGCCGCAGCGGTACTCGACGTACCACGAGGACGGCTGGAGGGAGAAGGCCGTGGAGAAGGCCCGGGAGAAGGCCGGGGGAATGCAGCGCTTTCGGGCGCGAGACACGCCGACTGGTGACCGATGCG
>JBCCZL010000620.1:0-5982 GCA_039187775.1 Myxococcota bacterium | reverse complement strand
GGCTGTGCCGAGCTTCCCGACTCCGTGCCGGGGCAACGATGGCGCGGCAAGGCGGCGGAGGAGGCAGGCGAAACGGAGGTGGCCCTCTCCGCCTATCAGATCCTTGCCCGGCTCGAGCCATCCGCCGAAGCGTTCGAGGCGGGCAAGGATCCGATAGGCGGAGAGGGCCACCTCCGTTTCGCCTGCCTCCTCCGCCGCCTTGCCGCGCCATCGTTGCCCCGGCACGGAGTCGGGAAGCTCGGCACAGCCTCGCTGGAGGGGCGCAAGGGCATCGGCAAGCCGTCCTTCTTCGCTCAGCGCGATCCCGAGGGCAAGCTGAACCTCCGGCGAGTCGAAGGGCGTTCCCGCGGCGGTCTCCAGGTGAGGGATCGCCTTCGAGTACCGCGAAAGGTCGACGAGCAGGCGTCCGTATTCCGCGTGGAGTTCGGGATTTTCGGGCTGCGATTTGACGGCTCGATCAAGAAACTCGGCCGCCGCCTCGTCCTCGCCCTGGGTTCGATCGATCCGCGCGACCGCGAGGAGGCCCTCGGTGAAGTTCGGCTCGACGTCCACCGCCTGGCGGTAGACCTTTCGGGCGGCCTCTTCGTCCCCGAGCGCAAGGCAGGCGCGAGCGAGCTGGACAAAGGCATCGAAAAGATCGGGACGAAGACTCGTGCTGCGCTCGAGCACCCGCCGCGCATCCTGAAAGCGCTCAAGCTGGTTGTAGACCACCCCGAGCTTGTGCAGCGCCTTGTAGTCGTCTTCTTCCAGCTCGACGATCCGGTGAAACGCTTCGGCGGCTTCGGCGTACTTTTCGACCGCGAGCATCGCTTCGCCAAGGCGCCGATTCAGCTCGATGTTCTCCGGCTCGAGTTCCCCCGCGGGCTTGAGGGCTTCGGCGGCTTCAACCTTGGCGTCGCGTTTCTCGTAGAGCTCGGCGAGGGCCATGTACCCAGGCACGTAGCTCGGCTCGAGCTCGACGGCGCGTTGGTACGCGGCAAGCGCCTCGTCGTCATCCTCCTGCCGCTGGCAGGCGAGGCCGAGCTCCTTGAAGATCCATGCGATCGAGTCGTCGAGGTCCGCCGCCTTTTGAAGCCACTGCTTGGCAAACTCCCAGCGCTCGGTCTGGTTGTAGGCGACGCCCATCTGGAGCCGGGGATGCGGATCGCTCCGGAGGTCCTCCGACGCGCGCTTCAGGTACGGGATCGCTTCATCGCCCCGACCGAGCCGGTTGAGCACCGTGCCGTAGCTCAGCCGCAGCGTGGCATCGTCGGGAAAGAGCCGCATCGCTTCTCGATACGCGCGCGCCGCGTCTTCGTCGCGCTCGTACTTCTCGTAGAGGCCTGCGAGGTTGCGATGCCCTTCCGCGTGATCCGGTTCAAGGCGAACCGCGTGCTCGAGGGCAGTGAGCGCCTCCGGAAACGCCCCGGTCCCCAGGCAGACCTGGGCGAGGCCCTTGTATGCGGCGGCGTTTTCCGCATCGAGTTCGATGCTCGCCTCGAGGGCCTTCTTCGCTTCTTCCCAGTTCTGTCGAGCCACCTGCACGAGGCCGAGCTCGAGAAAGATGGCGGCGTTCTCGGCATCGATCCCCCCGGCGCGGGTGAGCTCTTCCACCGCTTCCTCGAGCTTGCCTTGGCGATGCAGGCTCTTTCCGAGCCGAAACCGAATCGCCGCGTCCTCGGGCAAGAATCGAAGGGCTATTTTGTAGGCGCTGGTCGCGTAGACCTCTTCGCCGGTCGCTTCGTAGACCTTGCCGATCGCGACGTGGCCTTCCACCCAGTCCGGATCGAGGTCGAGGGCCTTTCGAAACGCTTCGATCGCCGGCTCGTTCTCCTGAAGCGCCGCACAGGCGATTCCGAGCTCTTTGAACCCTTCGCCATTTCGGTCGTCGAGGGCGGTCGCGCTCCGGAGCGCTCGCTGGGCCGCTTCGTAGGACTCGGCGCGGTTTTCGGCGATTCCAAGCTTTCGGAGGAGCGCAGGGTCTTCGGCGTGGTCCCGGACCGCGATGTCGAAGCATGCGGCGGCCTCTGCGTACTTCTGGATCTGGAGATAACAATCGCCAGCCTGCTCGGCCGCCTCGGGGTATTCGGCTGCGGCGAGCTTGGCGAGCTGCTCATAGGCCGCGGCCGCGACATCGCGCCGCTCGACCTTGAGGGCGCTTTCGCCGAGGCTCGCCTGCGCGTCGAGATGGTCGGGCTTGAGCGCCACCGCCTTGAGGAGCGGCTCGACGGCTTCGGCAAACTGCTCGAGCTCGATGCACGCCCGACCCCAATGGAAGAGCGCGTCGAAGTGATCGGGCTTGACCGAAGCGGTCTTCTCGTACGCCTTGATGGCTTTTTCGAGCTGACCGAGCTTGTGGTACGCGTTGCCGAGCTTGAACCGCTTGTACGGGTCCTTCGGGTTCACCATCAGGCCCGACTTCAAGAGGTCGATCAGCTCTTCGAGGTTTTCGCTCATATCCCCATTCAAACCCGCGTTTTCGAAAGGGTTATACCCCCCGAGGGTGCTCGCCGTCACTCTTCGGTTAAGGGGAAGGGCCAAATCCGCTACACCGCCCCCCATGAGCACTCTGGAGAAAAGCACCGTCGACGCCCAGCTGTCCCGCCTCAACGACGCCTGGAGCAGCTTTCATCGGCGCTATCCCGGCGACGAGGGCCGACGCCAGCCCATCCACACCGTGTACGGCGGGGCGCAGATTTTTAAGGCCGAAACCGGGAAGAAGCTCGGATCCATCGCGCTCCGCTCGCTCGAGGCGTACGCGCCCGACGCGGCGACGTTTGCCGAGGCGCTGGGCCTCCCCGGCGACGCGGCGCTTCATGAAAAGGTGTACGCGCGGATGCGTCAGAAGCTCGAGCGAGAAGCGGTCGAAGACTTTCGCATCGACTTCGAGGATGGCTACGGCAATCGCTCCGACGAGGAGGAGGACGGCCACGCGAAGAGCGCCGCCGCGGAAGTCGCGCGGGGGATGAAGGAAGGCACCCTGCCGCCGTTTTTGGGCATTCGTATCAAGCCGCTGACCCCCGACCTTCAGGCGCGGTCGGTAAGAACCCTTGATCTTTTTTTGAGTACGCTCCTCGACGCGAGCGATAACCAGCTTCCCGAGAACTTCGTGGTCACGCTTCCGAAGGTCGGCATGCCAGAGGAGGTCGAGGCGCTGTCGGCGCTCTTGAGCGCGATCGAAACGAAGCGCGGCCTCGACGCTGGCGCCCTCAAGCTCGAACTCATGGTCGAGACGACGCAAGCGATCGTCGCTCCCGACGGTGCGTTTCATCTGCCGCGACTCGTCGCCGCCGCCGATGGGCGGTGCACCGGCGCTCACTTTGGAACCTACGACTACACCGCGCTCTACGAAGTGACCGCGCGCTACCAGGGCATCGCCCACCCGGCGTGCGACTTTGCAAAGCACGCGATGAAAGTCTCGCTCACCGGTACGGGGGTCATGCTGTCGGACGGGGCGACCAATATCATGCCCGTTCCGGTGCATGGAAGACCGAAAGACGGCGGCGAGCTCACCGACGCGCAGAAGAACGAAAACCGCGCCGCCGTCTATCGGGCCTGGCGCCTTCATGCGGACCACGTGCGCCACGCACTGACCGGGGGGTTCTACCAGGGCTGGGACCTCCATCCGGCCCAGCTTCCGGTGCGCTACGGAGCCACCTACGCGTTCTTTCTCGAGGACCTCGACGTTGCGGGAGAGCGCCTTTCGAACTTCATCGGCAAGGCGGCGCAGGCCACCCTCGCTGGCGACGTGTTCGACGACGCGGCGACCGGCCAGGGACTATTGAACTACTTTCTTCGCGCCACCAGCTGCGGCGCCATCGACATGGAGGAAGCGGTCAAGCGCGGCGGACTCACCCACGCCGAACTCGAAAGCCGCTCCTTCCTCAAGATCCTCGCCGGCCGAAAGTCCTAAGCAGGGACGAGTTGCTCTCCCACTACGATCGCCAACGCCAAAGCACTGACCCGGGCGCAAAGTCTCCACATCGGGGCGTGGTCGGGCCTTCCTCCGGCGATCGCCCAGACCCAACCATCGAGACACTCCTGGCTGCCCGCCGCTCGAGACCCGTGACCTTGGCCGATTGGCCGACTTGACACGCGGCCGTCCGCTATTCACGTTGGGGGCAAGAGGTGACGGGCTAGACGACCTTCTCGAAAGTGCAGCGCGGGTGCTCCCCATTTACGGGTGGGCCGCGGGCTGCTCCGAGTTGATGCAACCGACGGGGTCCGTGCCTCGTGGGGCCACCGTCACCAACCGCTGCGGGGTGGTAGGAGAGGTACCTACGCCGGGCTAGCCGTCCGGAGAGGTCTGTTCGAATCAGGCTCCCGCACCCGAGCTCTATTGAGGGCTCTTTCAACCGTTGCTGCCATTGGGGCGGCGCCTTTTTCACGGAGGCGGCGTCACCGCCTCAGAGGTCACCATGAATATCGACATCCGCGCTCTGATCACTGAAATCAACACCCTTGCCAAAGAATCGAAGGCTCTCAAACGGGAGCTTCGAAAACCTTGGACCGAGCCCATGGCGGACACACAGCAAAAGCTCGTCGCATGCCGACGCCGAACCACCCGCCTCTGCATTCTCCGGGCGTGGCTTCGGGGGAAGTTTCACCTTCAGCGCCCACTTCGGGAGGGTGCCTACCCCGGGATGGAGTGGCATCAAGAGCGCTATCACCGACTCGTCGCCGCGCAGGTCGCGGGCGAGTTTCCCGCAGGATCTATGAAAGAACCGACCCATGACCTCGCTAGTTGATATCGGCGTCAACCTCACCCACCGCTCGTTCTCGCCCGATCTCGCCGAGGTCCTCGAGCGATCGCGAAAGGCGAAGGTGGAGCAGCTCGTAATCACCGGGACATCGCTTGACGCAAGCAAGGACGGGCTCCAGCTCGCCGAGCTGCGAAGAGACATGCTCCACGCAACGACGGGCGTCCATCCGCACGACGCGAAGTCCTGGAACGACGCGAGCCTGCCAACCCTCGAAACGCTCGCCCAGCACGAGCTCGCCGTCGCGGTCGGCGAGTGCGGCCTCGACTACCACCGAGACTTCAGCCCGCGAGATGCGCAACGGCGGTGCTTCGAAGCGCAGCTCGAGCTCGCGGTAGGCCTAGACCTGCCGGTGTTTCTGCACGAGCGAGCCGCCCACGAGGATTTCCTTGCCACCCTCAAACGTTACCGACCCCGGCTCCGCGCCGCGGTGGTTCACTGCTTTACCGGCTCCTCCCGAGAACTCGACGCCTACCTCGATCTCGACCTCCACATCGGCATCACCGGCTGGATTTGCGACGACCGACGCGGCGCCCATCTTCGACCGCTCATGCCGAAGGTCGGGGCGGATCGGCTGATGATCGAAACGGACGCCCCATTCCTCAAGCCGCGGGTGCGAGGGCTCGGGAAAGGCCGCAGAAACGAACCGGCGTTTCTTCCCTACGTGCTCGCCGAGGTTGCCACAGCGAAGGGCCAGCCGGCCGAGCAACTCGCCGCGGAGACGACCGCCACCGCACGGGAGTTTTTCCAGCTTCACCCACTCGAAGATGCTACACGGTGAGCAGTTCCCCCGCGCTAGAACGGAATCCTCACGCCCGCGGGAACGAAAGACTACACGAGCTCGTGATCGAGAACTGGGACAACACGTCTTGGCGCGACCTTCCTTACACCGGCCCAGCTCCCTGATGCCCCATGGGTGGCACTGGGGGTGCGTCATCAGTTGCGTGGTCACGCTGCATGGATGCTACAACGCGCGCGAGACCTCCGACGCCGCAGCTCACGCGGATGCGGAGCTTTCGATGCCCTGCGTGCCTGGAGAAACTCGACACCCCGATGACTGTGGAACGCCGCCGTTGTTTCGGCTGTACCTGCAGGGAAATCTCGATTCCTTTCTGACGGATGACGGCCGGCTAATCGACGGCTGTCGCTGTTCAGTTAGCTGTCTGCAGGGAGAACCGTGCTATCCGGAACAGACAACGGGTTTTCCAACCGAGTGTGCAAGAATCCCCTTGGCTAACTCGAT
>JBCCZL010000619.1:0-5987 GCA_039187775.1 Myxococcota bacterium | reverse complement strand
CGACTCGTTTCAGAATCCTGATCGCTTTCGCTCCCTCCAGACGCTTTTTCCCCACTCGATTCGGCCATAATGCGATCGAATTCTTCTGCGGAAAAGCCCTTTTCCGAGGAATCTGAATCGTTTTCTGGTCGCGTCATTTCGTTGCTCTATCGCTGGAATCTTGTCGATAAGTGTACGAACACCGCGGCCCCGACGCGATGACCCTGGTCGAGCTTCCGGATCCAGAACCCGGCAAGGGTCAGGTCGTCATCGCGGTCGAAAGCGCGGGAGTGAACTTTCCCGATATCCTCATGAGCCGCGGCCTCTACCAAATGTCGCCGCCGCTTCCCGTCGCTCCGGGCGGCGAAGTCGCCGGCACGGTTGTGGCCGTCGGTCCAGGCGTAAAAAATGTGGCGGAGGGGGACCGGGTCATGGCGTTGACCGGGTTTGGAGGCTTCGCGACCCATATCGTTCTCGGCGCCGATCGATGCGTGCCGGTGCCGGACGCGGTCGACCTCGAGGTCGCGGGAGCGTTCGCCTTCACTTACGCGACGAGCTATCACGCGCTCAAGGACCGCGCCGGGCTGAAGAAAGGCGACAAGCTTTTGGTGCTCGGCGCAGCCGGGGGGGTTGGGCTCTCCGCCGTCGAGATCGGAGCGCATTTAGGAGCAGAGGTGATCGCCGCTGCCTCCAACGCCGAGAAACTCGCGCTCACCAAAGAGTACGGTGCGTCGCACGGGATCAACTACGCCGAAGAGGATCTAAAGAAGCGCGCCAAGGCGCTCGGCGGTGGGGCGGTCGATGTGGTCTACGATCCGGTGGGCGGAGACCTCAGCGAGCCGGCGCTCCGAACGCTCGGCTACGGTGGACGACATCTGGTGATCGGATTCGCCGCGGGAACGATCCCAAAGATCCCGCTCAATCTTCCTTTGCTCAAACAGTGCGCGATCGTCGGGGTCGCTTGGGGTTCGTGGGCGATGGCCCATCCGGAACAACACAAGCAAAACCTGTGGGAGCTCCTGGGTCTCCTCGCCGAAGGCAAGCTTCGGCCCCACATCTCGGAGCGCTACTCCCTCGATGAGGCAGTGAGTGCGCTCCGCGACATGGAGCAGCGAAAGGTCCTCGGCAAAGTCACGATCGTGCCGTAGCACTCACGGGCGACGGTGGTGATTGCGTCTTCGACGCGCCGTCTGCTCCGAGGAACACTCCGAACCTCTTCGCCGTTTGTCGTAGTTTTCGCGCCGTCCCGCTTAGAGCGGGCGGCGGAGTTGGAAGTGCGCGCGGCTTCGATAGCCGCCGCGCGCCATGAGGGTGTAGGGACCGTGGCAGATCTCCTCGCGGTTGCGCTCCTCGCATTCGAGGGGGATCTCGGCGGGCGCGACCGACCAGTCGGGTTCTCCCGAGCGGCACCGAAGGAGCTTGGCCGGACGCCCGTCGTCACCGAACTCCAGTCCGCAGCGAAAGCGGAACTGATTGACGATGAGCACCTGGTACCCGCCATCCCGCTCGGTGATCGTCACCCGGCGAAGCGACGCAACACTGTTGTCGTGGCCTCGAAGACGCGCGGTGAGCCACGCCTCGCGAAGTGCGTCACTGGAGTCGGTAGCGGTGGGAACCGGTTCAACCGGTGGAGGCGGCGGCGGAGACGGCTCCGCGGGCTTGGAGGCCTGGCTGCAGTCGCACGGCCCGAGCTGCCCGTCCGAACCATAGGTCTGGACTCCCATGTGCCCGCCCCCGCAGGGGCAGGCGACTTCCCGGCCGGGAGCACAGGTCTCGGGGATCGGGGGCGGCTCGTCCGCGCCACAACCAAACAGGAGCACCGCGACCACGGCCACCCCTGGAGCGAAACGCGTCCGCTCCGCGCGCCGGCGATCCGCACCCACGCCGCGATCAACGGGGGGTGAACCGGAGGACGTGGCGATAGATGCGGGTCTCTCCGTTCTGTCCACGAACCCAGCTTAGGTCCTCGCCGTCGATCGGTGAACTGTAGTTATAGATCACGATCTCGTCGTCGCTCGACCGAAGGTAGCCGGGGAAACAGGTGTCCCCTCGAGACGGCAGATCAAGAAGATACGCAAACCGATCTTCTCCTTGCACGTAGCGCCATAGCGAGCACCGCTTGCGTTCGCGGACATACTCGAGGTTCGCCACCACCGACTGAACCCGAAGCTCGCCTTCGGTCTGAATGTCGAAGGCGCCAGTCTCGGTCACGTTTCGCCGCCCGACGAGGTAGGCCTCGCCGTCGTGCCAGAACATCAGTGGCGAATCAAACTTTCGCGCGTCGGCCACGCAGGTCCAGCTCGCCAACGAATCGGGGGCGGCGCGGCAGACCTTCGAGCCGAGCCCAAACCCCTCTTCGCCGCCCTCATTCCGCATCACCCCATAGAGCATGCCGTCATCGCCGATCGCGAAGTCGGTTTCCGACGAGCCACCCCGGTTTAGGTCGGGAACAAGAGGGTCGAGGGGCGCGAAGGTCCGGCCATCGGTGGTCGTAAACAGTCGCACCACGACCTCGCCTTCCGGATCGAGATAGATCGTCTCGCCGCCCTCGTAGGCACTGAGGTAGTGGACGGCTCCTTCGGTCCGCGCTCGCCACGCCACGTGACCATCGAGCTGGGGCAACACTTCGAGGGTGGACCAGGTGCCCCCCACAGGCTTCTCCGTCACCGCGACTTCACCCGGCTCGAAGCTGTTCGGGTTGGTCCCGAGAATCGAGATGTAGAGAAACAGCGTGTCGTCGATCACGAGAAACCGGGGTTCGCGAAGATCGGTCCCCATCGCGAAGGTGGCGTCGAGCACCCAGCTCTCCTCATCCGCCGAGCGGAACACCAGAGTCTCGGTGAGGGCACTCGCAAAGTGGTCCGGCGCAGTCCGGATCGCGAGATAGACCTCGTCCTGGAAGCGTACGACGTCGAGGTTGTTGTTGGCCGCTTGGATTGGAGCATCCCCCAGGCCGGGACCCGGAACCACCTGGCGGGTGTCGAGAATCTCCACGTCATGGCGACCCGGCTCCACGGGGGGAGGAGCGGGAAGCGGCGTCGTCGCGCCGTCTTCGCGAGCCGCATCCGGTACGACCGAGCTATCTCCCGCATCGGTACCGATCGGGTCGTCGTCGCCGCACCCCACGGCCAAAAGGGCAGCAAAAAGAGCGACGCGGAGCATAATTCA
Source organism: Myxococcota bacterium (assembly GCA_039187775.1). GTDB lineage: Bacteria > Myxococcota_A > Polyangia > Polyangiales > JBCCZL01 > JBCCZL01. The sequence goes on along the minus strand of JBCCZL010000619.1, from coordinate 2,840 downwards.
AGGGTGGCGCGTGCGGCTCCCGGCAGCAACTTCGACAATCCGCAGAGCGACCGGGTTCCTACCAAATCGGAAGCCCTTTTTCCTTAGCGACGAACCCCTGGTGCGCTCTCGTTCGCCGCTCGACCGATCGAAAGAAGCATCTCGACCTGAGGGTTCGAGGGAAAGCCGCTCTTTCCGAGGGCCTTCTCTCGAACCATCGTGATCAACCCTCCTTCGGTTCGCGAACGGAAGATCACCCGAATCCCGGGCAAGTCCTCGTCGGGTTTGACCACCACCTGCTGGTACGAAGCAAGACTCGTCGCGAGCTCCTCGGTAAGACGCGTATCCGTGTTAAGGCGCGCCGCCAGGCCCGCTCCCTTCCAGCGCGGTGGCCCCTTGCCTCGGAGTTCCGCGCGGTAATGCGGCGGAAACGCGCCCAAGTCTTTGCGAAGCACGAAGTGATATTCGATGGGGTCGACCCGGCTCATCGTGACCTTGCCGACTTTGAATGTGTGCGCGCTACCGAGCTTCCACACCGGTCGCTGGGCACTCGCGAGCGAAAACACGGCCTCATCGATCGCCACCCATGGCGGCCGGCGATACCAGGGCGCGGCGGGGATCCGTGGATCTCCGTGGGCAAGAGGCGTCACTTGGAGGCCCACCGCCGCGAGCTCGACCGCCAGCCAGTCGGACGAAAGCATGGCTACTGTACGTCGGAGCGGCCCTCGCCTTCCGCTTCCTCCCCCACCGCGCCGAAAACATGGGACCCTCTGGGAGTGAGAGGACTGGCGATCGGGCTCCTATTTCTCTGGTCCTGCGGAGAGGGAAGCGCAGGGATGGGACCGGCCGACGCTGCCCCCGATGGAGACAGCGCGCCGCTCGATGCCAACCTCCGGATGGATTCCGCGGACGACGCCTCCCTCGACGGTCGGCCCGACGGAAGTCGGATGGACGCGATGCCCGATGCCCCCACCGACGGCGAGCTCGAAGGGAGCGCAGATGCGATGCTCTTCTCCTGCGAAGGACAGGCCGCAGGCCTCGTCTGCCGCCCGGCGCGCGCCCCTTGCGATCGGCCGGAGATCTGCGACGGGGTGAGTGCGACCTGTCCACCAGACACCGCGACCCCCGAAGGAGTGGCGTGTCGGCCCGCGGTGGGCGACTGCGACGTTCCTGAACTCTGTGACGGCACGAGCCTCCTTTGTCCGGCAGACCAGTTTGCGCCGGCAGGAGCGAACTGCCCCGCGGGCATGTGCAGTGGGGCCAGTCCGGCATGCCTCTAGCCCTTCAAAAGGCCGCTACCGTTCAAATCACTGAAATTGTTCAGATAAAGCTCAATGCAGAACTCGACCGGTCGGGCGAGTAGTCTCCCGAGGAGTCGAGGAGCTCCTCCGGGGCGCCGGCTCGGCGCGGAGGTCCGGCGAATCAGATACGCTGCAACGAGGGCGCAGGACAAAGCGCACACCCCACCGCATCGCCCTCGGTGCTTCGAGAGGCGGCGCTCGGCCCCATCCGAGATCATGCGCTCTGTCGGTCGACGATGCGCCCCTCGCGGATCTCGGTGGAAGCCAACGTCAGCGAAGGTTCACCGAGCGAAACATGACTGCGAGTCGTGCGGGCGCGCGCGAGACTTTGGGAATCCCGTGCTCAAAGAAGCGCTGGCACGTGCCCCCCATGACCGTGAGGTCGCCCCAACCACAGGAAAACGATCGGCTCGCGCCCCCGCCGAGCGGTCGGAGATGAAAGGAGCGAGGTCCGCCGAGCGACACGACCGCGACGAGTGCGTGGGCTTGGTCCCGAAGCACCTTGTCCTGATGGAACGCCACACTATCTCGACCATCGCGATAGAGCGCGTAGGTCACGCGACGAAGCGGTTCGTCGTACCAAGCGCTGAGCGCGCTGGCCATCGCCACCACGAGAGGTGGCTGCGCCTCCAACGCAGGGTCCGCTAGAAGGCGCGGAACCTCCACGATGCGCTCGTACATCTGACGGCGCTCCGTCCGCCAGTCGAGGTGGCGCGAGAGCTCCTCGAACAGCGTGGCGTGGCCCCGGACCCATCCCGGAACGCGGTCCACCCAGGCGCCCCGCCCTAGCTCCAAGCGTTTGATATCCCGAAACTTTTGGTCAAACGACGCCGTCTCGCGACCGAACAGCGTCAGCTGCGGAGCACTGAACATATAATCAGACTACGATCTCCAAAGGACCGGCTCAAGGCTCTTTCGACCTTCGAAGGATCGACCCGCGCAAAGGCGAGGGGGAGCACTCACCGCACCGAGACGAGGCGCCTCGCGCATCCGGCGGAGCGAAGCGGTCCATCGTGGCGGCCTCCGGCGACCACAACTCGGACGAAGGACCGAACGCCGGGTGCGGGTTGCCTCCGCGACGCGCACACGACTCGCCGAGGCGCACTCCCTCCGCACGCGCCGGACGTCCGCCCCTCCGTGAACGTCACGCGAGTGGAAGGCCTCCGCACGATAGCGCTCAAGCATCACCGGCGCCCTCAGAAAGGTCCGTATGGCGACTGCGCAGTCACTCGTACTACAAGCGACGTCGATGGTGTTGTCGTCCGCCGACCGCAGTCGTGTCGTTTGCATCCTTGCGACCCTTGCGATGATCACCGGGATTGGATGCCGAAGCGATGCGAACCCGACCACGGTGGGAACTCAACTCATCGACTGGAAGCGAGGCCCGGACACATCGATGACGAGCATCCGCGTCGGAGACGACGTGGGCGCGTCTTCGACGGCACACAAGCGGGTGACGATCCAACCGAATCAGGGCGGCTTTCTCGACCCAAACTTTCAAGAAATCCTTATTGCGGTGGACTTAGAGCACGGTAGTGCGGAGCTCCTGGGAGACGCCGG
>JBCCZL010000618.1:0-5999 GCA_039187775.1 Myxococcota bacterium | reverse complement strand
CGGGCCATGACTGCTCTTGCCGCACCACACGCCGAACTCGAGGGGGGCCTCCGCGTCGTCCCTCCCCTGTTCCGGGCCGCGCTGCCGAATCATGTAGGTGGCTCTGTAGGTGCCGAAGGTGCTGCCTGCGCCATACGGAGCTTCGCGACGGTCGTGCCCCTTCCCTTTTCGCGTGTGGCTCAAGCAGATGAATGCGGCGCCCGAGCGTTCCGCGATTGCCGACAGCTCACTGATCGCGGCTTTCCCCGGGCCCGGCTTCTGCAGATTTCCGAGCGCATCCAGATCTCCGATCGTGTCGATCACAACCAGGTCTGCCGGCCACTGCCCGAGAGCGTCTCGGAGCCAAGGCATGCCCCCTTCTTCTGCGCTCTGCATCGTGAGGACGGGATTGCACGGGAGGTTCGTGAGGAGCCGTAGCCCACGGCTGCGCTCCTCTGCACTCGCGCCGGCAACCAAGAATCGTCGGGCCACATCCACGCCCCGTTCATCCGGATGGACGTAGAGAACCCTCATGCCTTCGTCGAACCGCTCGATGTTTGCGTGCTCCCCGAAGGGATGCGGACCCGCTTGCAGGATGCGGGTGCAGAGAGACACGGCCGCCGTACTCTTCCCGGCGCCGGGCCTTGCTGCGATCATCGTGAGCATGCCACGGGGGATTACGCCAGGCACCAACCACTCGACGTTCTGGATCTCGATCGTTCCGGGGTCGACCAGTGTTACACCGCCGCGCTCAGCCGCCGAGCGAGGGGCGGTCAACCGGCCCGCAGGTTGTATCTCGCGTTCCAGATCCGGCCGCGCTGGACTCGCCTTCTCTCCAAACGCCCCCGTTCGGTGAGCCCATTCGAGTGCACGCCTTACCTTGTCCTCGTAGTACCCATCGTGCTTGTTCTGCGGCGGTGTGCAGTGTCTGAGGTCGAAGTCGATGAGCAGTTGCGTCATTCGTCCGACGTCTTCGAGTCCGAACTGTGCGATGGCTCGTGCCGCCTCGAGGATCGTGTTGTCGCGTTGGCCTTCCCCGACGTGCGGGAGGCGATCGAGGTAGAGCCGGAGTCGATCCTCGATCGATAGGGACTTCGACCTGATCGGCTCAGCAGGGGCCGCCGGAATCTTGGCGGCAGGAAGGAGGCCAAGCACTTCTGTCGGCACGTGGGGCGGCTCCGCCATCTTGAGGAGTGCCCGCGCATCGCTGATCGGCACGTACTCGTTATCCAAGAGAATCTGGGACTCGTAGTCGGCGAAGCGGTGGTGCCGTCCAGGCAGTCGAACCCAGTTTCCGAGTCCGTCCGGCCGGTTCACCTGCGGCTGCTTCGGAAAGGCCTCGACATCTTCGATGCCCGCGTGTTCGGCCAGCCGTTTGGCGAACGCGTAGGCGTCGGCGCTGGGGACAGACTCCGCGAAGTACAGCCAGACGTGCATGGAGCCGGTGGGGGAGCTTCGCTCCACGATGGGCTCCGCGCTCAGCTCCCTGAGGGTCGACAGAATGGCCTCGAGGCCGCGCTCCACTACACGTCGGCGACGCTCCGCCATGAGCGACTGTTCCCGGTGCACGTCGAGGTCGAGGCAGATCCAGCGACATGTCCCGGTGGAGGGGTCTGTGGTGTACACGCCGACCGGCAGCCCCTGCCCAGCGAGGTTGCGGACGTAGGAATCAACCGGTAGGGGGCTTCGCTTCGCCTTGCCGGAGAGCTCGCCGTTCCCGTTTTCGTAGCAGCCGTGTGCGTTCGTGTTGTTCGTCCACGCGCGCACGACCTTCTCTGCCGTGGATTGCATACCAGCTACCCGTCCTCAGCCTCGTCACCGACCTCGAGGACCTGGAGCCCACCGAGCGCGGATGCCGAGACGTGTCCGATCGCGCGAATGGTCGCTTCGAGAATCGCGGGAGACTTGGGCCAATGACCTTTCTTGGCATTCGCAGCCTGCCTGTCTTCGCGAAGACCCTCGGCCTTGAGTTTGAGCAGCATCTCGATCCTTCGATCGGCCCAGGCGAGTCGTTCGCGGTCGGTCACAGGGCACCTCCCGCGAGGACGGAGAAGGGCCGGTCGGTGGAGAGCTGGTCGAGGAGATCACGGCGAAGCGTGACCCATCTGCGCCCGACCTTGCGGCCAGGAAGCTTGCCCTCCCGGAGGAGGGTCCGAACGGCGGAGGGGGAGCGCCGTAGGTGGAGTGCGAGGTCCTCCACGACGAGGACGTCCGGGACGGACAGCGTGCGCGTGGCGGCGACGATGTCGGGGTGGGGTGCTGTGAATTTCATCTCGCGAGGTGGATGGCGCCCCCAGCCACCGCTCTTGCCCCAGAAAATCCGAATTCCTGAGAGAACTTCAGCCCACTCGCCTCCGGAGGCGATCGAGGCCGGGTCGCACGAATCGCTCCTCTGCGCGCCGCAGCGCCTTTTCCGAGACGCTGTAATCCTTCGCCACCGCGCGCCGGCTGCTGCTACTGCGCGTTGCGCCCGAGCTCCCCGCGGCCCGCTCGGCCTGGCGTCTCACGTACTCGAACGCGGCCAACGTCTCGCGGCCGCGCCGCTCGCACTCCTCGCGAAATTCCTGAATGAGTCGGAGTTGTTCGGCGACCTCGATCGCATGGGAAGGGGAGACCCCTCGACGATCCGGCAGCCCGGAGCCGCCGTCATCGACCTGCTCGGTCTTCGGGCGATCCGCCTTTGTGCGTGCCTTGGTGCGATGTCCGGGGTGGGCGGAGGCGACCTGACGGAATCCGACGTGGCGCATGCCTCGCTGCCAGTACCAGAGAGGGGCTCCTCGCGCGTTAGAGCGCGCCAGGGTCAGCATGAGTTCGCTTGCAGCCTCGTTGCCCTCGCTCCGTGCACCCACGCCGGCAAGGCCGCGAGCGATGGCGCGTCGCTGCTGTGCTGAGCTAATTCGTCCCTCCTCTCGGGCGCAACGGACAGCGTGTCTCCAGAGCCCAAGGAGCTGCGCATCCTCGTTTGACAGGTCGCCCCAGGGCATCCCTGCGGCACGTGTGAACCGACTCATCGTTGCGGAGAGCCCAGCGCAAATTGCTGCAACGTCGTGTACGACCAGGGGGAGCTCGGGCGGCAGGACGCGAGGCAGTAGCGCAGCAAGCGTCAACTCGGGTCGAGCCGAGCGCCGCAGATCCAGGAGAATGCCGAGAGCGTGTCTCTCAAGTTCTGATGCGGTGGGCGGGCGACCCTCGGGTAGTTCTTGTTGCTCGAAGTCCAGGCGCCAGCGAATGAGTACGAACGCGACGTCCCGCGGCGCATACCCCGCGAGCACGAATCGCCAGAATGCGCGAGCGAAGTCGTTCACAGGCCCCTCCGCTCGAGTTCCGCCATCGCCTGTTCGGTCGACCGCTCCTGCAGCGTCTGGCTGAGCGCAACGGATCGTTTTCGGTGAACGCGCTCGATGAACTTGGTGAGCTCTGGCTCGCTCGTGCGCCAGGTCTTTCCGAGGCGCCACGCGTGGAGCCTCACGCCGTCCAGTCCGGTGTGGACGTATCGACGGACGGTTCGGGGCGAGACATCCAGTCGATCCGCGGCACGTCGAAGAGACATGAACCCGGCCCCGCTCACGACGAGCACCTCGTGCGCGTCGCGGATTGCGGAGGGTCAGCTGGGTCGGATGGACTCTCGGTGCAGGCCTGCGCGGCAGGGGGTGTGGCGGATCGGCGTGCCCGACCCGCTCGCACCATGCGTGCATCCCAACTCTCGCGACGGATGATTGCGCTGCGAGCGCTTACGTGGCTCGGGACTCCATAGAGCCGATCAAGTCGAAGCTTGATCTCCCGAAACAGCCGCCTGCGTTCGGCTTCGCTCATGTCCCTGCCGGGCGTGTCCGGGTCACGCTGTAGTCTCGTCTTGTGGTCGGTGTGCATCGTCTCGCTCCACTGGCTGCACGCGAGTCCGGCATGTCGCGCCGGGCTCGCGCCGTCTGACGCCAGCGTCTATCACGGTAGAAGCGAGAACGGACAGCAATCACCCGATCCGCTCGACCAGGTCCTGCGCCGCCTTCAGATCGCGCTCGGCGTAGACCTCGGTCACGAGACTTCCCATTCGATGTCCCAGCAGGTTCTGGGCTACTTCGATGCCGTGCGCAGCCCGAATCTCGGTCGCGACGGTGTGCCGGATCTGGTGGGGGCTCCAGCGCGAGACCTCGGCCTTCTTGCAGGCGCGGTGAATCGCGCGCCGGTACGCGTCGGTCGTGTACGCCGAACCAGGCTGACGCTTAGGCTTCCGTTTCCGGTTGGTGCCGGGTCGGTTCCCCTGGTGCGGCGGCGTGGCACGGTTGGCATGCAGCAGCTTCCTGCGTTCGGCCTCCGCTTCGGCGGGAGAAAAGCAGTTCGCGTCTTCCTCCCGCAGCAGGAACGGCCGCAAGGCTTCGCGTGCACGGGGTCCGAGGGGGATCGTCCGGGCGTGTCCGAGGTGGGCAGTCTTGTGGCTCTGCGGTCGAAGGATCCATGTCTGCTGCGAACGATCGACGTCCTTCGGTCGCATCGCACAGATCTCGCCCGGGCGCGCCCCGGTCGCGAGCTGAATCTCGATCATGGCGGCGACTTGCCGGCTCACGTGCGGCAGCACGGCGAGGACGTCCTTCCGGGGAACGGGAAGCACCGGTTTGGCTTCACGAGCGGAGCCACGACCGGCCTTGAGGCTCTCCACGGCCTGGAGTGCTTGGTCGACCGAGGGCGGGATCAGTTCCCTGCCGACTCCCCATCGGAACACACCACGCACGCGCGCCATCTGCTTGTTCGCGTGCGTTCGTGCAGCCGGCTTGCGGACTCCGGGCGCCGTTCCGTCTACGAGCGATTGCCGCAACGCCCGATACGCGAGCGGTCCAAACTCCGACGCCTTCGTGCGGCCGTACAGGCGCACGAGCGGCCGGAGCGCGTACTTCAGATTCTCCCGCTCGGACTCGCCGTAGTAGTCGTCGGCCCACTCGAGGTAGGCGACCACGAGTTCAGCGACGCTGAGTTCTTCCGGCGACTTCGGCAGCCGATGGCCGTTGGCGCGCCACTCGGCGATCAGCCTGTGGTAGCGCTCACGGCTCCGCGGCGTTCCATGCTTCCCCAGGTACACATCGCTGCCGCGGATGCGGACGAATGCTTGTCCGGTCGCCTTGTGAAGTCGGTAACTGGGCTCGCGAGCAGCCATGAGCGGCCTCCTCTCGGGGGTAGGCTACCCCCTTCGGTCGGACGGTATTCATGGTCCGTTCTGCGAGTGGGCACGAAAAAGCCCGCATGATTAGCGGGCTTTCGGTGGTGGGCGATGAGGGACTTGAACCCCCGACCTCACGGATGTGAACCGTGCGCTCTAGCCAGCTGAGCTAATCGCCCGTGAAGCGCCGCATTGTAGGCAGCGCGAAGAGTCTGGCAACTTCCGGGCTAGAAGATGGTGTAGATGAAGGGCGCGGCGCCGGTGGCTCCCAGGACCATGAGCACGCCGAGCAGCAGGAAGACCAGCACGATCGGCAGCAGCCACCACTTCTTGTTTTCCATCAGGAAGCCGGTGAATTCGCGGAGTAGGGAGTTGCGGGCCATGGCGTCGATTCCTCGTTCAGAACTGGCGCTGGTAGCGCTCGGCGGGAGGCGGAGCTTCCCGCGTTACCCAAAGGCTCGTCCCATCGGTGGGCGACTTGAGATGGAGCCGGTCCCGGCCGCGCAGCCGGAAGCACAGCGAGATAAAGCCGAACAGGCCCCAGTAGATCACGGCCATCAGGATCGTGCTGATGATCGTGCCCATCACGAGCGCGATGCCCATCCACACGAGATAGAAGGGGCGAGCCGCCTTCGTGCTGACGAATGTCAGCGCCCAGATCGCCGCCGGCACGCCGAGCATCCACGGGAAGTGGGCGGTCCATCCCTTCCACCACCAGAGCACGGCACTGATGATCGCGAAACCGATGAACAGCGTACGGCCGAAACCGCGCATCGCCTTCTCGTCGGGAGACCAATCGATCTGAACGAAGCTCATGACTAATCCAGCGGGAACTCCGCCAGATACTCCTTCGCGCCGGGCATCTCGGGCT
>JBCCZL010000617.1:0-6002 GCA_039187775.1 Myxococcota bacterium | reverse complement strand
GGCGCGTCTCCGGTCGGGGTCACCGAGGGCGCCCTCGAGGTCCTTTGCGCGTACGGATGGCCAGGCAATGTCCGAGAGCTTCGAAGCGTGATGCGTCGCGCGGTCCTCTTTGCAAACGGCGGGGAGATCGGGGTCGACGAGCTCCCGCATGCCGAGCTCGATGCGCGTCGGCGCCTCCTCGGCGGCGAGGGGAGCGAACCCCCGAAGGGCGATGCGCAGCGGATAAGCGAGGCGCTGGCGTTGAGCGGCGGGAATCAGACCGAGGCGGCGAAGCTGCTCGGCATCTCGCGCCGCACGCTATCCAAGCGACTCGATCGGCTCGGAATCAAGCGGCCGCGAAAGCGGGGTTAGCCAGTGTTCGAGACGGCGACGGTCGTCGATCATCGGTACCGCATCGAGGATCGGATCGGAGAAGGAGGAATGGGCGTGGTCTACCGGGCGACCCACCTTCTTCGCGAGGAGCCGGTGGCGCTCAAGGTGCTTCACGCCGATCTCTTGGAGGACGATGCGAGTCGTCGTCGGTTTCTCCGGGAGGGGCGAACCACCGCCGCGCTCCGGCATCCGAACATCGTCCGCCTCCTGGACATGGGAGTGGCGAAGAATGCAGCTCCCTATCTCGCGTACGAACTCCTCGTCGGGGAGAGCCTAAAGGAACGGCTGCGAGCGGCGCCCTTTTCCGAGGCCCAGGTGATCGATTGGCTCGACCCGGTTCTGGCCGCGCTCGCGGACGCTCATCGTCACGGCTTCGTGCATCGCGACCTCAAACCCGCGAACGTGATTCTCGCCGAGCGGCGCGGTGAGCAAACCCCGGTGCTGATCGACTTCGGCCTCGTGGGCGCGTTTAAACAAGCAGTGGGCGATGAGCAGTTCAGCCGGATCACCGAGAGCGGCGCGTTCCTCGGAAGTGCGCACGCGATGAGCCCGGAGCAAATTCGTGGCGAGAGCGACGTGGGCGCGGCGACCGATATTTGGGCCGCCGGGGTCCTCGCGTATCGCCTGGCGAGTGGGAAGCTCCCGTTCCCGGCGAAGACGCCGACGCTACGAATGCTTCGTGCGGTATCCCAGCCGCCGGTTCCGTTGCGCGAGTGGGTCCCGGAAACGTCGCCTCCGTTCGCGCGCGTCGTGGAGCGTGCCCTTCAGCGGGAGCCCGCCGAACGCTGGGGCGACGCCGAAGCATTTCGTGCTGCGCTACTCGCGGCGAGGCGCTGAGGTTTGCGGATACTAGGCTACGGCCGAATCCAGCCCACGGCTCGCGAGAAGCGATACCCCTCGGGGCCGCCCTCGATTCCCGCCTCACACACTTGAATCCGAGTCGTGGTCAGATTGTCGGCCTGGTTAAAGCGCACGGTTAGGTCCTCCTCGTTCTCACCCCGAAACCAGAGATACAGGCCCACCGCACGGTCTTCCGGCCGGGTCTCGCAGTCGGGCTGGTCGAAGACCCAGCCCTCGAGTCGCGGCGCAAAGTACTGCGGCGAGCGCCAGTCATCCTGAAGTCGTTCGGTCCAGTCGCTGCTGGCCGAGTCCCCGGGCACGAATGCGCCATTGCTGAGCGTCGAGTAGTCGCTTCTCGAAAGGTCGTACCACCGGAGGAGCGGAATCGTCCCGGGCTCCGGCGGAAACGGCGTGGGGGAGAACACCGTCCCAAGGCTTCCCTGATACTCATAGCTTCCGCGACGCTCGCCGATTTCGGCGCTGCTCCAAAAAGGATCGGTGGTGGTGAGGTGATCCTGAAACTCGTCGCTATACCAGTGATGGAGTTCGACCATGCCGCGCGGCACCGAACGCTGTTCGCCGACGAGCACCTCGCGTCGGTTCTGCCAAAGGTCTTCGAACCCTTCGAGCTCGTCGCCGTCGACGCCGAGAGGCAGCGAGTGGGGATCCACCTCGGGAGACACGCAGCGACGGGCATCGCAGGTCGAGCCGTCGCCGCGACTGCCACACACTCCGTGCCAGCCCCGGCAGTCGCGGCCGAGCAGCATGCGCAGGATTCGAGTTTCTCCCAGCACCGTCTCCGTACGCACCGTCCGGTCGAACCAGAGAATCTCGGCCGAGGGATTGTCCGGATCGATACCGATGACCCGTGCGACCACCGTGAACTCGCCTTCGCCTCGAACCTCGAAGGAGAAGGGAAAGCTCGGGAGGGCGTCCGAAGAGAAGTCGCGCGTGAACGCAGGCAGTCCGTTTCGGACGACCGACACCTCCAGCTGTCGGACGTCTTCGGGGGCGAGGTCGGTGTCGATGCTCACCAACACCCGGGTTGGTTCAGCGACCTCGGCGCTGCACGCCCCTAAAAGGAGTGCCGATATCAGGAGAGGCGATATCAGGGGAGGCGATATCAGGGGAGCCCTGAACCCTCGTCTCCCCACGCTATAGAGAAACGCATTCACCAAGGCTGCCTCCATAGTTGCAAGGGGGATCGTTGGACGATGAGGCGCCGACGCTCAGCACCGCAACGATCACTGCGCCCACGACCAACGCGCCCACGCCAGTCCAGAGCCAGGGGCTCTCGAAGACGCTCGACCCATCGGGCTCGGGGTCGGGTCGCGGAACGAGCACGATGGTGCGGCTCAGCGCCTCCCCTGCACTGACGACCAGCCGGACGCGGTGGGGGTGATGTCGAGATTCGCGGATCGAAAGCACGTGCTCGCCGGGGTCGAGGAGATACATCCGCGACGCGTCGTGCCCAGGTGCGACTACGCCATCGATCGTCACTTCGGCCTCTGCCGGGCGAAGCTGAAGGTGCAGGGAGGCAAGCCGCGCCCGAAGCTCCTCCTCAAGCACATCCGCGATCGCGAGGTCGTCCGCGTCCTCCACGTCATCGGCCACGGACCGGAACTGATCGAGAAAATCGAGCGCATCTCGATACCGACCGAGATGACGGCTCACCACTGCCGCGTTGAAGAAGGTGCTCGCTCGCGGAACGAGGAGGGCCGAGCGTTGATAGAAGTCGAGCGCCTCCAAGAACCGCTCTTCCCGCGTAAGCGCGATCGCCTCGTCGAAGAGATCCCGAGCTTCCGCCGCCGCGGGGTCCATCTCGGGCGAGCTGGCCGCGGGTTCGTCCCCGCTCGCCGCGGCTTCCGCAGAGGTGTTGTCACTCGGGGACTCCTCCCCATTCCGCGGAGGCGACGCTTGGGCGCTGGCGAAGCCGCCGACCGCGATGATCGATACGCCTACGAGAAGAGCGACGGGACCCGGACTCCGCACCACGCACGAACGGTAGCAGGGCTTCGGTGTGACGAGATGCGATGACGCACAAAACCCTTTAGGGGTCTTCAAACAGGGAACGATCGAAACACCTCGATCATCCGCTCGCTAGGGAGACCCCGTCCCTTCGAGCGTACCCAAAGTTCCCTTCAAGGGATGCTTCGTTCCCCTGAAGTGCATCGTTTCGGTCCGGTTGGCCACGGGCCCCCGCATCCCCAAACCTGGTGGAGGCCGAGTCGATTTAGAAGAAATCGCGAGTGGAGGGGGATGGGCCGGCAAAAAGGCTGGTCGAAAGAGCGATGGCGCGCGGGGTTCCTTGCACGGTTCCGTGCGGAACGAGCTCTTCCGCCGATGCAAAGCTTGAGTAGAGCTGACTGAGCGCACGAATGTCGACGCGGAGGGTTCCCCGTCCGCCCTTTCGAACCTGACCTCGGCCCCCCGCGACGGTGAGCACCCAGCGGCCTCGGTTGGCGGCGAGGATGTCGTCGTCGACGTGCAGGTGAAGCTCCCCCTGAACGGCTCGCGGATACCCTCGTTCCGAGAGCGCGGCCTCAAGGTCGACGATGCGGAGCATCCAGTATTCCTCGAGTCGAACCGTGTAGTCGCTCTGCTCTAGTCCGAGCTGAAACTCATCTCGGAGCGCGCCCTTGAACACGGTTTCTCGGCTCAGCGAACCTCGGTCGCCAAGTGCGGTGAGAATGCGCCGGCGCGCCGCTTCGCTCAGCGCAGCCGCATCGAACACGGTCGTGGTCTGGGTCCCCTCGCTGGCCGGCTTCACGCTGGCAAAGAAGTAGCCGGCAGTGTGTCCCTTTTCGACCACGAGGTACCCCTCGGCCGGCTCGCCTCGGGGCTGAAGGACCCGATTCCATACGTACGGCCCACGGTCGAGATACCCTGTGCGGTGCGCGGCCGAGCGTCGATAGACGGAACGAACGGCCGCACCGTCCTTCGCTTCGTAGCGCTGCAGCGACAGGCGTCGATCTCCGTCGCCAAGGGCGCGAGTTCGGGCGCGGGTCTCGAACCGGCTTCCCGCGATCTCGTATCCGACACGGCGGTAGAGCGACTGAACGGCGGGGTACAGCGTGCTTAGGGCGACGCCTCGTCGCCGAAGCCCTCGCAGCGTTCGTTTCATCAGGTCGGTCGCGACTCCTCGGCCCCGGGCCTCGGGTGCGGTACCCACCCCCGCGATTCCTACCAACGGCACCGAGCGACCGAGGAAGAACTGTCCCATCGGGATTTCGATCAGAAGAGCAAGCAACTCGCCCCCGTCACGAAGGGCACGAACGTTCTCCGTTCCCGCCCGGGCAAGCCATTTGGGAATGAGGTTCGGATCTCCAGCAAAGGACCGAAGAAGAATGCGCACCGCCGCATCCACCTCGCTCGGTTTCATCGTTCCAAACTGCGCCATCCTCAAATGCCTCCCCGGGAATGAGTGGCGGATGCCGACGTCAGGTCCCTAGCTCACGCCGGGGAGAGTGCCCGGGGATGTGTCGATAGGAAAGGGGACCCCTTTGTTCTCGTCGCCAAATTCGTCCGGGTCGAGTTCGTCCGGGTCGAGTTCGTCTGGGTCGAGTTCGTCCGGGTCGAGTTCGTCATCGCGCGAGCGAAACAGAAACAGCCCACCGGCCAATAGTACGAGAAGCGCAGCTCCAATGAACAGCCAGCGGTGATGGCTGAGCGCCACCGTCACGCTTCCACCTCGGAGCATCGCGAGGGCCGCCTCGGCCTGATCGTGGGCCGCGTTCGCTTCAAGGGCCCGTTGGTAGCTCACCACATCTGCGATTCCTTGGCGAAGCTGCCGCTCGCCTTCAATGTAGTGGAGCTGAGCCCGCCAGGCCGCGGCCTCGCCAGCGTTCGGCGAAAGGCGAACCGCCCGCCGATAATCGGCGGCCGCCGCGTCCAGCTCTCCATCGTGGAGCGCCTTGGCGCCCGCTGCCGCGTAGCCAGGGGCCATCCGTTCGCGGCCGGGCATGTTGGGCGCGCGACGGAGCGCTGCCTCGAAGTGACGACGCATTGCGGGATAGTCCGCGGACGAAGCCGCGGTGATGCCGGCGTCGAGGTCCTCGCGAACGGGCGCGAGTCGCGCGGAGTCGTGCGCGGCGTAGAGCATCGCGGCGGTTTCGCGCCAGCCCAGGCTCGGATCGGCAGCGGTGCCGGTGTAGTTCCGGTAGGCGCGGCGGAACTGCCATACCGCATTCTGCCCGTATTGCTCCGCCGCCCAACGCGCAGCGCTCCGCACCTGATCGCGGTCGTGGGTGACGAAGGATACCACCACCGGCATCGCGTCCATGTCCCGGACGCTGCCGTAGGCGCGCAGGATGTCGGCGATGAGTCGGTTGTCCTCCTGCTGAACCATCTCGCCTGCGTTGCCCGTCCCAAACTCGCGGGCACCCCAGCGTGCCCATCGCCGGACGCCCCGGTCGTCATGACCCCGAGTGGCGATCAAGACTGGAATCGCCTTGGGTCCAAGCGCCCAGGCGACCCGCTTCGCTTCCCAGCGCCATGCGTTCGCATCGGTCGCGAAGACATCTGCGATGATCGCGCCCGCTTCCGGAGTCCCGATGTTCTCGAGGGACCGGACGAGAAGCCGTCGTTCCGCCATTGCCACGGTGATGCGGGAACGATCCTCGTCCAGGACCGGCAGGATGCCTGGAACGACGTCCACCTTGTCATCGGCGCGTCAAGGTCTGGCGGCTGGATCTTCTTGGTAAGCTTGATGCGCATGCCCATGAACCACGGCAATATAGAAATGAGACCGTTGGTGCCAGAGGCCATGTTGGCTACATTCAAGGCCTGCG
>JBCCZL010000616.1:0-6013 GCA_039187775.1 Myxococcota bacterium | reverse complement strand
GCGGGGAGACACTCTGCATGCGGGGAGACACTCTGCATGCGGGGAGACACTCTGCATGCGGGGAGACACTCTGCATGCGGGTAGGCACGATACGTCGCTTCCCTCGCTTCGTACTGCTTACCGCCTGCGGCGCATCGTGAAGAAACATCGAGGGCGGGGGCAAAGAAAAACCGACAGCGTCCGACGCAGTTTCGGGGCAGACTCGCGGGTCATGTCCGACGAGTCGAAAGCTAGAGTCCTCGTCCCCCTCGCCGTGGCCGCCATCGCCGTAGTCATCGGCCGGTTCATTGGGCTCCCTGGAGTAAACACCGAAGAGCTCCAGGCGCTAATGGCGCTCACGTCCTGGGTCGTGCTCCCTCCGGTCTCGGTGATCGGAGTGACGCTGCCCACCCTGGTGTGCGTTCAGCTCATTCTCATCGGAGCTCGAGCCGAAACCCGAGGGTACCGAATCGGCGCCAGCATCTATCTCGTGCTCTCCGCTGTCCAGGGGTTGGCCCTGGCGCTATTCTTCGAGAACGCCGACGCCGAGTACCTCGGTGAAGGGCTCGTCTCCAGCCATGGCTGGGGCTTCCGACTCCTGGTGGCGAGCGCCGTCACCGGCGGCGCGGCGCTCACCTGGATTCTCGCCCGATGGATCGATCGAACGGAAACCTGCTGGGGCGCACCGTACTTGTTTCTCGTTTGGACGGTGATCGCCTACGCCGAAGCATCCATAAACCAGGGGTTGGCGCTCGGCCTTGGAGCGAGCCCGTTGGGAACCATGGCGCCGTGGCTGCTCGCCCCGGTCACCCTCTTCGCCCTTGGAGTAGCCCTCTACATCTGGCCGGTGAAACGCTGGCCGATTCTCGAAGCTCGGTTTCCCATCCGCTCGCCGCTCGACGTGATCGCGGTCGCAAACTGTGGGCTGGTGCTCACGGCATTTGCGCAAGGTCGCTTCGGCACGCCGACTCCAACGGCCTATGCGGTGGGCGGATTCGCCGTGGCGACCCTCGGGGTTGGCTTGGCCGTCGTGCTCGCAAAGTCTGCGACCAAGACGAAGGAGAGCCGATCCTGGGGAGCCCTAGCTTTCGGATTCGGGTTCCTGAGCGTCACGCTGATGCTCATGGGCGTGGGTTTCGTGGAAAGCGGCGGCGTTGGCCGAATGACCGCAGACGGCCCGCTCCGCGGCGAACTCGACTTCGACCTGACCCTCGACGCAGAAGGCGAGTTTCTCCCCGACGAGCCCGCAGCGATGGAAGCTCGCCTGGAAGCGCTCGGCGCCGACGCCGACGCGTCGATCGAGTCTTTAACGACCATTCAGCTCAAGGTCCGAAATGCGTCCAGTCGCGAAGCGGTGCTTTCCGCCCTCGAGCCGGTCACGCTCGGGATTTACGCCATGCACGACCTGTTCGAGGCGCGTCCCGAGCTTATGGATGAGCTCGAACTCGAGACCCGGTTCGGCGACCGCCCCGGCCAGCCTCGGAGCGGCGAAGGCGAATGTGCCCTTGTTCGGGAATGGTTGACCGAAAACAACGACGACGACGCCTGCCGATACCGCATCGAGGTGGAAGACGAGTCGAGCGAGTCGGAGAACCGCTGCGCGCTTCACTGCCTTGCGGGGGAGCCCGTATTGACCTCCTCAGACATCGAGGAGGCCACGGTAACCTATAGCCCGTACGACAACCGACCGACGGTGCTGGTAACCCTCGACGCGGAAGGCGCGCGGAAGTTCGGCGACGCCACGAGCGAAAATGTTCATCGGCCGATCGCCATCGTGGTGGGGCGCAAAGTGGTGTCCGCCCCCGTTGTGAACGAGCCGATCTATGGCGGTTCACTTCAAATCTCCCTCGGCGGGATGCTTGCGCCCGACGAAGCCGAAAGAGAGGCGCGCATGCTGGCAGAGCGCCTCCACTCCCCTCATCGGACGGTCACGCGCTTCCGCGCGCGCTGACGAACTCGCGCGCTACGTCCCCCGAGCGCATCCGTCGAGCGGGGGCGAAGGCCAACGTGTCGCTTCGCAGGCCACACACGGCCCTTCATCTGTGACAGACGAGCACACACGTGGCGATCCCGGCTGTCCGAGGCATTCGGATTTTGCCTTTCTCCTCCACTCCGACACGCACGTTCGCTAAGTTCGTATCATGCGGATCTCTCTCTCGATTCTCTTTCTGGTCGCATCGGGCATCGTGGGCTGCGAGTGCGAAAGCGACGGGCCGAACCTCTGCACGAGCGATGATGATTGCTCCGGCACCGACCTGTGCATCGACAGCCTTTGCGTATCACCGAACGAAGACGGCGGGTTGGACGGAGGGTTGGACGTCAATCGGCCCGACGCGAGCAGCTGCACGTCGGATGACCAGTGCGGCGGCGGGGTGTGCGTCGAAGGAGCCTGCTGTTCCAGCACCGACCAGGTCTGCGGAACGTCTTGCTGCGCAGCGACCGAAACCTGCTTTGCCAATGCGTGCGTGACGCCAGGCGGCGACTGCCGCGCCACCGAAGACTGCGACCCCGGCCAATACTGCGAACCATCGCTCGGCGCCGAAGGAACGCCGGACGGCGGAGTCGATGGGGGAATGGACGGTGGAACGAACGGCGATGCCGGAGGCAACGTGTGTCTTGGCGCCGCGCCGTCTCCCGGTCGCTGCATTGCCCTTCCCGAACGGTGCGTGGGCGACCCGATGCCGGGGGAGACCTGCATTCGGGACTGCGAGTTTCGCCCGTCGAACCTGGACCTCAACGCGGTTCCGGAGTGGACCTGGGGTGCAGGCAATGTTCGTGAGTTCACGGGGAGCCTCGACGTGTGGGCCACGCCTGCGGTGGGCCGAATCACCGACACGAACTGCGACGGGGTCGTCGACGACTTCGATCCTCCAAACATTGTGTTCGTCTCCGGAGACGCCCGCGGCACCTGCTGCTCGTGCGGCAACGGCAACGCGCTAACCTGCAAAACCGGAGTGCTCCGCGTCCTCGACGGGCAGACCGGCACCGAAGTGTGGTCCCTCGACAGCGCCGCTCCCGAGTCCATGGGCTTCTCCGGCCTTTCGGTCGCCATCGGTGACGTCGACAGCGACGGCGACATGGAGATCGCTACCGTCACTGGGGAAGGGAGGATCGCCCTCATCGATCATCGGGGTCAACCCATCGCGGTCAGCGACCAACCGATTCCCAGCTGGCTTGGCGACAATGTCACCGGCTGGGGTGGAGGCCTCTCGATCGCGGACATGGATCTGGACGGGAGTCCAGAGATCGCCTACGGCCGCGTGGTCTTCTCGACGGACGGAGCCACGGTCACTCGCCGGTGGGTAGGAACCGGGAGCTGGGGCCGATCCTTCACGCACGCCGTGAGCGTGTTCGTGAACCTCGACGCGGATCCTGAGCTCGAGCTCTTGACGGGTCGCACCGCCTACGACCCGGACGGCAGCATCAAGTGGCAGAACACGAACATCCCCGCGGGCTTCAGCGCCCCCGCCAACTTCGATGCCGACCCGGCACCCGAGATTGCGTTGGTTTCGGCGGGACGGATCCACCTGCTCGATCCCGAAACCGGTGCCGAAGTGGTAACCAGCATCGCTTCACCGCCCGCCCAGGGGGGCAACAATAGCGGAGGTCCCCCCACGATTGCCGACTTCGACGGCGACGGAATGCCCGAGATCGGGGTCGCGTTTGCGGACAACTACGTGGTGGTCCAGGTCAACGCCGCCGGCGACGCGCTCGAGCAGCTCTGGGCCACGCCCAGCCACGACTTCAGCTCCTCGGTCACGGGTTCGACGGTCTTCGACTTCCAAGGCGATGGGGCGGCCGAAGTGATCTACAACGACGAGTGCTTTCTCTGGGTGTACGACGGGCAGACCGGCGCCGTGCGCTTTGCCACGCCGACCACTTCGTTCACCGCCACCGAAGCCTCGCTCGTCGCCGATGTCGACGCCGACGGCTCCGCCGAGATCGTCATGATCTCGAACGGTGCGAGCCCGAGCAACTGGAACTGCGACCGGACCGCTCGAGGTGTGGACTGGACCCAACCTGCGCCAATGGGAGCCGCCGACTTTGGCCGCCCGGGCTGGGTCGGCTCGGACGGCGTCGGGGCGGGCGGCACCGCGTACCGCGGTCTCACCGTGTTTCGCGCCGCCGACAATTCCTGGGTGGGCACGCGGACGCTCTGGAATCAGCACGCCTACAGCGTGAGCAATGTCTGCGGCGGTCGGGGCGACGCATGCACCGCACCGGCAACCTACGGGCAGATTCCAATGAACCAGGTCGACAACTGGAGCGTCGGGTTCCTGAACAACTTTCGACAGAACATTCAGGGCGAAGGCATCTTCGATGCCCCTGACGCGACGGTGACCCTCGAGGTGACGTGCAACACCCCGGCTCGGCTTCGGATCGGGGTTCGAAACCTGGGGGCTGCGGTATTGCCCGCCGGAGTGGACGCCGCGGCCTACGTGCTTGAAGGGGGCGCGGAGCGCGAGCTGGGTCGAGGAACCACCACCGGCCCACTCTTTCCTGGGCAGGTCGAAATCATCGAGCTCACCGCGCCCAGCGACGTGACCGCCGCCGGGAACACGTTCCGGGCTCGAATCATCGTCGACCCAATGATGCCGACGTTTCAGGAATGCCGGCCCGACAACAACCAAAGCGAGGATGTGATGCCTCGATGTCTGCAGTAGGGCTAGCCCGCAGCGGGCTAGTCTGCAGTAGTCTGCAGTAGGCGTTGGGACTCCGAACTCATGAGAGCTCAGGTGGAGTTCTCGACGCCGAGCCCCTTTCGAAGCTGTCCTTCTTCCGCTTTCTGCTTTTCTTCGCTGTGGCGCCGGGTCAGCACCGGAACCCGTTCGCGAAGCAGGAGGGTAAAGCGGAAGAGCTCTTCCATCACATCGATGAGCCGCTCGCGGAACGCCGACTCTTTCATCCGGCCGTCATCATCGAACTCCTGCCACGCCTTGGCGACTGAGCTCTGGTTGGGAATGGTGAACATTCGCATCCAGCGTCCAAGAATTCGAAGCTGATTCACCGCGTTGTATGACTGCGAGCCACCGCACACTTGCATTACCGCGAGCGTCCGGCCCTGCGACGGCCGCACCGCACCATCCGAGAGCGGAATCCAATCGATCTGATTTTTGAAGCAGCCCGTCATGCTCCCGTGCTGCTCGGGCGAGCACCACACCTGGCCCTCGGACCACACCGAGAGCCCGCGGAGCTTCTTGACCTCGGGATGATCGTACGAGCTTCGGTCGAACACCGGGAGCGCGTGGGGATGATAGACCTGAGCCTCTGCGCCGAACGAACGAAGGGCCCGGGCCGCCTCCTCGGTCAAGAGGCGGCTATAGGACGTGGGTCGAAGCGACCCATAGAGGAGCAGAATCCGCGGCGGTCGTTCGTCGAGCCCGCCTCCGAGATCGGCGATGGTGTCGGCGACTGAATGCGGTGGCAGTTCGTCTTCGAGCGAACGACTCACGCCGCATCGGTATCATCTCGGAGTGGAGACGCACAAGCCCCGCCCGCACCATCCGGCCCAGCGTAGCTCCGCCTAGAGATCCTCGAGGAAAGCGACCACCGCCGCCGAGTACGCCGAGGGGTTCTCTTCCTGCAGGTAGTGGCCAGCGCTGGGAACAATCGTCGTTCGGTCGGCCGGAACGCTGAAGTCGGACGCAAACATCGGCGGAATCACCGTCGCGTCGAAGAACTCGTCGTCCGCGCCGAAGATGATCGCCGCGGGCTTGCCAAATCCCTGGAAACGAACTCGCCGGGCGGCGACCGCATCGGGCGCAAGTTCGACGTTGAGTCCATCGAAAAACTGAATGAACGCCTCCGACGTTCCGCTACTCAGGGGTTCGGCGTAGGCGTCGATCAACTCTTCCGTCGCGAGCGCATCATCAAAGAAGCCCTGCACCAAAAACGACCGAGCCGCGATGTTCGCGAATTCTGGGCGGTCGAGCTCCGACCATACTTCCCGGGCTGTACGCGTGGCCCCCGGGCCGAAGTGCATCAGCGCGAGTTCGTTCGGGGTGACCCCTTGGAGGCTGAAGGTCGTATCCGT
>JBCCZL010000615.1:0-6025 GCA_039187775.1 Myxococcota bacterium | reverse complement strand
GGCATGCTGCCGCAGCTTGTCTTGCTCGGCGGTCGGTTGCTGCGAGTGTTCGCGGTTTGGTTTCCGTGCCTCGCGGTGGGGTTGGTGCCACCGCTTCGGGTGTCGTGGCGCGTCTCGGAGTTCGTTCTTGTCGGCTTCACCGACTCGGTCGCTTGGGGCTCGCCGTGCGTTGCGGTCTTGGTGTTCTTGGACTGCTAGGTCGATCGTCCCTTCTGGATAACGCACGCTCGCCCTGCCCTGTGCGTCGCCTGCCCGATCTTCGGTCTTGGGTTGGCGAGAAGCACCGGGGCTCGGCGTAGATGCGGTACTTCTCGTCGGCTTTGCCGACTCGGTCTTTAGGACTCCCGGGCGGCGGCGAACAGCTGCGCCAACGCTGGTGCGGTACCTCTCGTCGGCTTTGCCGACTCGGTCTTTAGGACTCCCGGGCGGCGGCGAACAGCTGCGCCAACGCTGGTGCGGTACCTCTCGTCGGCTTTGCCGACTTGGTCTGCGGGCTCCCGGGCGTGGCGAACGATGGCGCTGGACGCTGGTGCGGTACTTCTCGTCGGCTTTGCCGACTTGGTCTGTTTGGCTTGCTGGCGTTGCGGTTGGGTTTGTCTTGGTGGTGGGTGTGGTCGGAGGGTTGCGATCGCTTCGGATGGGTGGGCGAGCTCTTTAGAGGGGCCGGATGAAGCTTTCTACGGCTAGTTCGTTTTGGAGAACGGATTGGGCATGGGTGGCTTGGTTGCGGTTGATGAAGGCGCCTACGACGACTTGGTAGACATCGTTCCCGTCATCGTCCTGTCGGGTGAGGAGGTGCACGGCGGGGTTGTTGGATGGGAAGCCACCCGCTTCGTAGAAGCCGTGGAGCTCGTACATCTGATCTTCCCACTCGGTTTCGAATCGCCGCACGAGGGCATCGGCCCGGTCGCGGTCGCGAGTGGCCGCGATCTGGATGGTCAACGGGCTGCCGCCTTGCCGGAGGGCGGCCCGACGCTCGGTCCGTGGGGTTCCTAGAAGACGGGCGGTGCGTGCAAACAAGACGTCGAAGCGGCCCGGTGGGAAAGCGACGGAGCCTTGCTCGAGGTCCGCCTGATTGAAGTACACCGCCATTTCTTGCTCTCCGAGAAGGACCTCGAGACGCGGTAGCCAGAGCGCGAGCTTCTGCGCAAGGTCGGGGCTCCACTCGGTGTTCGAACCCATGACGTGAATGTTCCCGTGGGACGCCGAGTAGCCATCCCAGCACGCAGCCGCGGGGACCGCGACGAGGCTAGTGGCCAGGATGAGTCCGACATGCACGACGGCAGAACGGACAAGCCCCGTGCCCTGGATGCTGCCCGCGCGGCCCGGGTGTGTCGGCTCTCGGGCGAGCACGTCCTCATCCCCGGGACATCGGACGAGGGCCCAGTGGAGTTCCTCGGGAACGATTGCGTTCCGCATTGTGGGGGTGTCCGTCATGGCCGCGGAGACCGCACAGGCCGTGCCGAACCGAAAACGCTCCAAATCTCTGAGATTGCCAACGGCATCGTGTCTCTCAGGACGCCTCCGATGTGGCGGGCCGACCGCAGAAGAGTGGTATAGCTAGCGGGTGCGCTGGCTCAGCCTCGGAGCGGTTCTCCTGTATACGGGATGCTCTGGCGACACCGTCGACCCCGTGGTCGATGCGGCGGTGATGGGAGACACGGCTGTCGTGGGAGACACGGCCGTCATGGGAGATACGGCTGTCGTGGGTGCCGATGCCGCTCCGGACGGCCCGCTCGACCCGGGTCCATTCTGCGATCCGCAGCCGATCTTCGACCAGAAGTGCGCGGTCGCGGGTTGCCACGACAGCTCTACCTCGATCGCCGGCCTCGACCTCTCGAGGGTGGGCGATGGTGCGTCCTTCGTGGGCGATCCTGCCAACCCCGACGGCATGTGCGATGGGGACGCGGACCGGATCGACCGAGACAGTTTCGCCAACAGTCTCATCCTCCGAAAGCTGACGGATCCAACCGTATGCGGGAATCGAATGCCGCTCCGCGGCCAGACGATCGAAGCCGACGAAGTCACCTGCATCGCCGGCTGGCTCGGGAACGCCCCGCGATAAAGAGACGATGGATCCGCTCACGGCATCCTTAGGTTTGGGGATACCTTAGGTCGAAGGCTCGGGAAACCCTCCGCCGGCGCATCGCAAGACAGCTTTCGCGTCCACTTCGATCCTCCGCTCGCGCCCGCAATGCACCCGTCGGCGTGTCTCGCGCCCGAAAGCACCGCGTTCCCACGGCCTTCTCCCTCCAGCCGTCCTCGAGGTACGTCGAGTACAGCTGCGGCGTCTTCCAGTCCGAGGTCCGCGGGAATCCAGCACTTTCGAACGCGATCCATCGCCTCTGGTGACCGATGCGGGCTAGGCGCCGACCCTTTCCTCCGTCTGTCGGAGACGTGGCCTTGGGGAACGTCAGAAAGGACAAACCCCAAGGTGGACCACGGACCCGCCTGGGCTGAAGGACGTCATTGATTGAGCGTCCGCGCGCATCGAAAGCCCCGTTCTGAAAGCCGCTGCAGCGAGTTCGCTCCCGCCCTCGACGCAGCACGCGCCCAGTTTCGGGTCACCGTCCAGGATCCCCCTCGGACGGTCCTTGTCGAGGCGAAGGTCGTGGCAGGGTCGAAGGTCGATACCGGATCGAGCGACGGAACGGTCTCGGCCTGCACGACGTACTCGTCGTGGCACCACTCGTCCAAGTTCCCCGCCATGTCATAGATGCCGAGCGGATTTGGGTCGGTTTGTCGGACGGGCTGTCTTCCCGCACAGGCGGGCCCACCAAAGAAGGAGAGGTCTCGGCACCCTTCCCAGCTCACCTCGCTGTTGTGGCAAGAGATGGCGATCTCGTCGATGGTAGCCTCATCGACTCCACAATCGGGACACGCCCGCGAGTCGAAGTTTCCGGCTGGGGTCATCGTCGTCGTGCCTGCACGGTAGGCCACCTCCCACTCTGCTTCCGTTGGCAGCCGGTAGCCAGCGCAGTCGTAAATGCTATCGCTCTCAGCGACCACCGGCTCGCAGCGAGTCTCATCCTCGCTGCCAGTGCAGGAGTAACAGCTTGCAACCCCACGCTCCCTCGACAGTGCGTTGCAATACGCCGCCGCTTCGTGCCAGCTAACCAGGTTGACCGGACAATCGTCACCGCAGGGGTCGATCGGAGAGCGGGGGTTCGCGACGCGACTGACGTAGTCACCCTCCGTCACCTCCGTCTCCGCGATCTCAAAGTCACGGGTGAGCGTGATCTCGCGCTGCGTCTCATTCTCCCGAACCCGGCACGGCTCACTCGGGGGCGAGCCGAGGGTGTAGGTCCCGCTGGACACCCGCACAAACCCGCGGCTCACCGGATCGCCGCCATCCGCTCCGCCCTCGGCGCGAGACCCATCGGCCAGAGTCGGTGCGTCCATCGCAGCCGCGTCCAACGCCATCGACCCATCCGTTGGAGCGCCGCGCCGGTCGTCCCCCCCGCACCCAAACCCGAGCACGACCGCCACAAACACACCCCGCACCGAGCGCCGTAGTCCCAAACAAATTGTCATGCGACTCGGATCACCGCCGATCGGTAATTGGCTCAAGGCGACGTGCGGAAGCACACGCGAACGACACAGACAGGCCCCCTTGTGACGGCGCCTGGACCCAAAAGCTGCGCGAGGAGCAATAAGCGCAGTGAACGTTCGCGGCATCAACACGACCGGAGAGCAGAGCGCCCTCCGATTCACTCGCATCTGGATGGGCGCTCGCGAAGGCGGCGCGCAGGACAACGTAAGTCTCCTCGCGCTCGACAGGCGCATCCCGGAAGCCATGTTCGGTGGGGAAATCGTCACCTGGCCGGTCGCCGACGGAGGCGGGGGGCCCACTTTTTTTGGGCGGCGGCGCGACCGCACCCAACGCCGACGCTTCGAAGCGCGTCCACCTCCCGGAGCTCGAGTGATCACGACGCATCTGCCCGTTCGTTTACTGCGCGGAGAGAAACGCGACGATTCGATCGTGCACCTTCGCGTCGCGGAGAATGCGGCGATGTCCGAGTCCGTCGGTGGGTTCGAGCGTTCCTGCCCAGGCGCGCGCGATCGCCTCGCCATCGGTGAACGGAATCTCGCGATCGCCGCGATCGTGAAGAACGAGCGTTTCGACCGCCGCTCTCGGACGGAGCGCTTCGATGCTGATGTCTTTGGCGGGTACGCCGACACGTCGTTCCACCAGCTTGACGAAACGTGCGCCCGCCTTGTCGGGAAGGCCCACAAACGCCGCGAAGCGACGGAGCGACGCGTGGATGTCGGCCGGAGCGGCGATCAGAACTGCGCGCTCGGCGCGAAGGCCTTGGCTTAGCGCCACCGCCGCCGAACCTCCGCCCATCGAGTGTCCGATCACCGCAAAAAACGGCCCGAGTTCACGATCCGTCTCGAGGATCGCTTCGGCAAACGCCACCGGATGCGCCTCGGTCCCGGGCGATGCCCCGTGGGCCGGCGCGTCCGGCGCGATCACTTCGAATCCCTCTCCCATCCGCGCGACCAGCGGCCCCCACTGGGTGGCCCGCCCCTCCCAACCATGCATCGCCAAGACGCGCTTCCCGGTCCCGGGGAACCGAAGCACCGACAGTCCCGACCCCGTGCGCTCCCGCGTTCCCGAGCGTTCTGCCTCTCGTTCCCAGTCGCGAGGCACCCCTTTGCGCGGCGTCAGGAACAGGGTGCGGGCCTGCGCGGCGGCGACCTCGGGTGCAATTCGGCCGAGGACCGCGTTCTTCGCGCGGAGCTGCTTAAGTGCTGACATCTCTCGCCTTTCGAGTCAGTTCGTTTGTAAAACTAACCCTAGAAGATTGAGTTCAGTCGTGCAACTAATAAAGTCCTCTTATGAAACGCACCCGCTTCGATGACTGGCCGTGCTCCGTGGCCCGCACCGTGGACCTGCTCGGAGACTGGTGGACGCCGTTGGTCCTCCGAGAAGCATTCTACGGAGCGCGCCGCTTCGACGAGTTTCACTCGCGGCTTGGCATCGGTCGGAACATTCTCACCGAGCGCCTGAAGCGACTCGTCGGCGAAGAGATTCTGCGAAAGGTCCCCTACCAGCAGCGGCCCACGCGCTACGAGTACCGCCTCTCTCGAAAGGGAGTGGAGCTCATCTCGGTCATTCTCGCGATGATGCGCTGGGGCGACGACTGGTTGGCCAAGGAAGGACCACCCGTCCTGGTGGTGGACGAAACCACCGGCCAACCGATCCGACCCCTCGTCGTCGACGAACACACGGGGCAACCCATCGACCCGCGTCGGTTGGCGGTGTGTCCCGGGCCGGGATTCCCTGCCGACCAGCTAGCTGAAGAGATCGCTGCTGGTCGCTTTTTGCAGAGGCAGCCTGAGCGCTCTTCCCGCTAGCCCGCATCGGTCACCAGAGGTGATGGATCGCGTTCGAAAGTGCTGGATTCCCGCGGACCTCGGACTGGAAGACGCCGCAGCGGTACTCGACGTACCGTGAGGACGGCTGGAGGGAGAAGGCCGGGGAGAAGGCCCGGGGAAGGTGGTGCTTTCGGGCGCGAGACACGCCGACTGGTGACCGATGCGGGCTAGAGCTCGAAGGTGTCGCGGAGCTCGCGGCTCGACCAGCGCCGGCGGGCGTTGACTTCGAAGAACTCGCTTCGGGTGACGTCTCCGCTGACTTCGGTCATCCGCATCGTTTCGATCGTCGGGCCATCGCCTTCGAGCACCATCTCTCGAAGGAATCGTCGAAGCGCCTGCGTCTTGGGACGTAGGGTGAGCTTCCAGGCCCGCGGGCCTTCATCGGCCCGCGCTTCGAAATCCACGTCGTAGATTTCTTCGAGAGCTTCCCGGTCGCCCGCCAGCACATAGCGAAAGCTCTCGACAAAGCCACGCACCGTCGCATTCTGAGCGAGATCGATCCGCTCCTCGCGCCCCCCGGAGACGAGCGTCAGGGTGTCGCCTTCGATCAGCGCCGCCGACTCGGTCGGCTGATTCACCTTAATTTTTGGTTCTCGCTAAGAAGCTGTGCAATGCGTCGGCCTTGGGATCTCAGCAACTCAAT
>JBCCZL010000614.1:0-6030 GCA_039187775.1 Myxococcota bacterium | reverse complement strand
GGAAACCTGAAACGGCCCGGCTGGCGTCCCCGATGGAAACGCTGCCCGAACCAGGCTGAAGCTGGTGGTCAAGCTGGCGTTGCCCAGCTCGCCATCGTTGTTGCGGCCCCAGCACATCACTCCTTCGAAGGGCGAGCCGCCACCAATCCCCGGTGACACATCTCCGCCGACGCATGCATGCGTATCGCTAAACGACAGGCTATCGACCTGGTCGAAGTGGAGGTCAAACGCCCGCCCGATCAGGTACTCCATCTTCACCGGCCGCACATAGAGGCTGAAATCGGGTGCAGGCTCCTGCCCGAGCTGGGCAGACCCATTGTCGCCCCACGCTCGAATGCGGATGCCCGTATCGCCAGAGCCGATTTCGGCCATACCACCGGTGGCGGTGGTCTGGGCAACGGTCCCACTGAAAAGGCGTGTGGTTGAATCGATGGTGTCGCGCAGGCTGGAGACCGGCGCCACCACGGCGCGATCGGTGGTTCCTCCATCGCCTAGCTGACCTTGGTCGTTGAGTCCCCAGCAGAACACGCTGCCATCGGTGGCCCGAGCACAGGTGTGGGTCGCCGATGGGGCGACATCATCGATGGCTGACAGACCGGGCACCACCACGGGAAGCGAGCGGGCGGTCCGGGTGCCGTCACCGAGCTGTCCATCGGCATTGGTGCCCCAGCAGGCCAACGAGCCACTGCTTCGAACTGCGCAGGTGTGGGACCGTCCGGCCACTACGCGAAC
This sequence comes from Myxococcota bacterium, assembly GCA_039187775.1. Taxonomy (GTDB): domain Bacteria; phylum Myxococcota_A; class Polyangia; order Polyangiales; family JBCCZL01; genus JBCCZL01. The sequence goes on along the minus strand of JBCCZL010000614.1, from coordinate 5,298 downwards.
TACGGTGTCACAGACCCCGGCGGTGCAGACGCCTCCGGCGCCGCAGCTGTTGTCGCAGGTCCCGCAGTGTTCCGCCGAAACCTGAGTGTCGGTTTCGCAGCCGGTTGAAAGGTCCATATCGCAGTCGCCGAAGCGCCCGATGCACCCCACCAGGGCGCAGCTTCCGCCCATGCAGGCGAACATACCATTGGGCGCGTCGCAGGACATCGACGCTTCGGGCTCTTCATCGACCATCGAGTCGCAATCATCGTCGACGTCGTTGCAAGACTCGTCCGCCGCGGGTGAGATCCCAAAGTCTCCATCGTCGCAGTCGCCCGCATTCTCGACAAACGTACCCATGATCGGCGGCGCGCACTGCATCACCGGCATGGCCATCGCGTCACCAAAGCCATCGAAATCGATGTCTGGATGAAAGCTCCGAAGCGCGCCCTCATCCACGGTGCCGTCGCAGTCGTTGTCCAGCTGATCGCAGCCTTCGGCCTCACCGGGGTGAACCACGCTCTGCATGTCGTCGCAGTCGGTGCCGCACACCAGCCCGTCGGGACCCTCGTTGCAGCAGCGCTCGTCCGGCGAACCATCCGAATCGGCATCCCGAAAACCGTAGGTCTGCGGGTCACAGTCCTCGTCGTGACTTTCGGAATCACAGACCTCGACATTGCCCGGAAACCGATCCCCATCGGCGTCGTCGCAGTCTGCGCCCCCACATTCCACGGCCAACACGCCATCCCCGTCGGCGTCCCCGTTCAGGTCGCAGTCGCTCAGACATGCGTCCATGGCCTCGTTGCAGGTTTGACCGGCAATGCACGGCGCCGACGCTGGCAAGCAACCCAGCGCCATATCGCACGTCTCGGCGCCGTTGCAGAAGACCCCATCATCGCACTCGCTGTCCGCGCCGCAGACCGTCGACCCGTCGGGGCTCGTTCCCGAGCCGTCGCCGCCACAGCCAAGAACCATCGCCAACCCGAGTACAATCGCGAAGCGAACCATCCGCCAAGAATGCCACAGCGAAGTCCGGCGGCGGGCGTCCATCAGATCCGCGGTCCGCTCGGCGCCTTGGCAAGTAGAGTCGGCGCCGATGGCATCGCCGTCAGATGCGGCAGCGGCCGCTGGGCGCGCTACGTGGCGCCCCGGGTCGGGAACTCCACTGCATCGATGCGAGCCCCGAAGCGCTCGCGGTAGCGGAGAAAAACCTTCATGCCTTCGGAAACTGTTCATTTCACGCCGCGAGCGTGGCCGCGCTCCCACTCGCTGATGACAGCATGGACTTCGGGTTCTTGCTCGGGGTGCTCCATCACACTCCGGATCCCGAAGCGGGGATGCGCGCTTGCGTGCAAGAGCTCAAGCCTGGCGCGCCTTTCCTTGGGTACATGCAATACGACCTCGACAATCGAGGGCTGCTATATCGCGCGGCCTACCTCGGGGGCGAGCTCATTTGGTATTCCGGGGCCCAGCCTCCACCCCGCCTTCGCGTCCCCGCAAGCCGTGGTCTCGCGCTTGGACTCTACTGGCCGCTCGCCCGGGCCGCCGCCCTCGCGGAACGGCGCGGAGTGGACGTGTCCCAATGGCCACTGTCCGCGTATCGGGACAAGGACTTCTATACGATGCGAGCCGACACCCTCGATCGCTTTACGCGGGTCGTCGACCGCTACCGACGCGGGGAACTCGAGGCAATGATGAAGCGCTCAGGGCTTGGCGACATTCGCTTTCGGCCGGAAGAGCCGTATTGGTGTGCAGTGGGCTCCAAGGATCCCCGGTGCCTCGATGAGAATCGTCGAGTTCGTCACCAAGCCCGACGACATCGGTCGCTACCTCGAGGCGCACCCCTCGCAAGCGCCTCCTAAAGCGCTTGTGATCGTCGGCCCTTGGTGTAGCACCGCACGTGCCTGAACCAGGGTGCCGGAGGTCTCCCCGGCCTCCACGATGATCGTGACCCGTGTCATGACCGACGCGCAGTACGCCGACTTCGTTCGCGCACTGATCGCGGAACGGGAGCACGGCCACGGACAGGCCCGAGCAGTAACCGGCAAGGGCGTGCTGCCGCTCGAGCTCCGGAAAAACACAGATACCTTCGCCCGACCGAGATCCGTCGGAACGATGCCAGGGAAAGAGCTGCCCGGCCCTCATTGGAATTCGATCTACGTGTTGGCAATGCGGGGTGCGGTACACTTCGTACGTTGCCCTTCCGTATGGTCCCGCTCCTGTTTCTCAGCGGCTGTCTCTCGCACGAGAGGGCGCCTGAGCCACTCGTTTGCGACACGCTTCCCACTCTAGCCCGGGTGGAGCATTCGGGGCCGCTCGACCCCGCGTGCGGGGGTATCGTGCGCCTTCCCCCTGCTGTCGGACAGCGGGACGACACCAATCTTGAAATCGCTGCTCTCGCGCTCACGCGCGGCATGGTGGCGGAGCAATCCGACTACGAGCGGCTCGTCGCAGATTCAGCAGCGATCTCCTACGGCCGGGAACGGTCCGACGCGTGGGGGCTGGACGGGGGCGGACTCCCATCGTTTCGTTCCCCCACCAATCATCGCGGCATGCTCCTGGAGATGGACGAGGAGTCCGCTCGAGCAATCCAAGCGGGCGAGTATCGCGATTGGAGCTGTCTCAACGAAGCCTACGGCATCACTGAGATCGATACGTTTTTTCGCCGAAGCGGAGGAGGCACGGTCACGCTTCGCCTCGAGCGCGTGGTCGCCACGGAGGTCCTCGCCCGCCAGTACGCCGGTCTCCCAGGTGTGATCTCGGTCCACACCGGGAGTGGCTATACTGACGGCTCGGGATTCTGCGTCGTGCGCGACGGCGAAGTTTTCCACTACGTGATCGTCATCGGCTTTGGCGACTGCCCGCCGGGTTGTGTCGGTCACGACTACCACTACATTCGCACTGACGGCCCGGGCCAGATCAGCGTACGCGCGAGCTACCTCGACGAGGACGAAAGAGATGCGCCCTGCTGGCTCGACATCTGCGACCCGTTCAACCCATACGCCCTCTAAAGGGTTCCTTGCAGAAGCTGGGAGAGGCCGGCAGGTGAGCCGCCCCGGCTTCCCCCGGAGACTCGACGACGATACTGTTGGCGAGTGGCTCGAGCGCCTCCCGCGCCCGTGCTTCGATCCCCGTAGTGCGCGTCCAACCGCGTCGACGATCTCGCGCGAAGCCCGACCGGGTCGCTATGCGCAGACGGAGCGGTGTCGTCCTTCGAATCCTTCGGCTCGGTCGCGGCCCAGCCTCCACACTAGATGACGGCCCAACTCGTCGGCGTCGCCGGTCACCGTGAGACGGCCCTCGTGCACTCCCCAGAGGTGACAGTCGGGGCAGAGTGAGAGAACGTTGTTCGCTTCGTGACCGCCGCCGTGGCTTCGGAACTTGATGTGGTGAAGCGTCACATTCCTGCTGTCGCACACTGGACACGCACAGCGGTAGCGGTCCCGCCGATAGATCGGCTCCCACCGGTCGCTCACCCCCAACCGTTCGCCCCAGCTCTCCCAGAAGGACAGGATCAAAAACTGGATGAAGGAGCCGCCGATCTCCGAGTCTTCAAAGACTTCTTTCAGCTCGCGGTACTCAAGCGCCGTTTCCTCGCTCATCACGAGACGTACAGCGGTGGTGGCTTTGCGCCTTCCCCTCGACGGGGGCGACGCCAAACGCAGGCTCTGACGCAACGGCTGAACCAACGGTTCCTGGGCGGCTAAGGCACGAACCCAGCGAAGCGACCGCTCGTCTTCCCGCGGCGCTGATTTGGGTTTCTTGCGAACAAAACCGGTCCTCTTCATCTCCTCGAGAAACTCTTCCACCGACATCGGCGTCGCGCAGGAGGTTGTCTCGCGTTCGCGAGGCGCGGAGTGGCCGCACATCTGCCCGGGCGAACTTGCCACCGTGCCTGGCTCCTCAGGCTCTGGCGAACAGTGGCCGCACATCTGCCCTGGCGCGTCGAGCTCCGCCATGAGCTCGGCCGACTGATGGGCAGTCGCCACCGCAACCATGAGCTCACCCGACATGGCTGTCTGCTCGAAATGGATCACGCGCCGAATTGTCTCGTCGGTCGGAGGGCCCGCATCGCTGAATTCCGGATCCACATCCAGGAGCAACCGCACCGCATCGACTTCCTGTCGAAGATGCTTAAACGAGCGGCTCGCCCCGCGTTCGATCCACGCCGCCACCGTCTCGGGAGTTGCGACCCGGCCGATCAGGTCGGCGTTCTCGAATTTGATCTTGCCCGCTGCCACCGCATCGTAGCGCGGACCGAGCGCGTGGCTCTTGCGGGCGACCCGAATGCGCTTCTTCACCGACGACAGCGACATCCCCAGGCGCTCCCGCGCCCACTGCACCTCGCTCGCGTAGTTCAGGGCCGCCGGCGCGCCCATTCGAAGAAGCTGCTCGGCGATCCTCCCAAACCAGAGATCGCGACTCGCCAGCGTCGACGAAAGGCCCTTCGCCACCCGATCCAACTCCCGAAGATCCTCCGGAAGAGCCTCCACCCAGTCATCAAACGGAACCTCGCCCTGGTCCACCTCGGGCGCGATGATCCTCGACTCGGCCGCGCGTTCCGCCGCCGCGGTGCGCTCCCGAATCGCCTGCCGCCGCTCCGCCGCCGCCTCGTAGTAGCGCGCCACCGCCTCCGGCAACCCCGTCACCCGACCCGCAAGCGTGGCGTGAGCTTCGCCAACGAGCGCATCGACCCACCGAATGCCCACTTTGCCCTCGAGCTTTTCGATGATCCATCGCGTCGCTTCCAGCGCCGCCTTCTCTTCCAGCCCTACCGTCTCGACGACCTCGCACCAGACGGTCTCCTCGTTTGCCGCTGCCTCTTGCGCGAGCACACGCCGCCGGGCGCGATCGCCATCCGCAATCTCCCCCGCCTCTTGTGCCTCCTCGATCGCATCGAGCGCCCGCTGCTTCAGGTACTCCTGTGCCTCGCGCACCCCAAACCCATCAACCGCCCGAAGGAGCTCTGCCTCATCCTCGGGGTTCGCGTGCCGTGCGAGTTGCTCGGCAAGCGACCATGACACCCGATTGTCGATCAACGCCGCACGGATCAACGGCAGGTCCCGAAGCCGCTCCGCCATCACCCGAGTCTCACTCCCCCAACTCCGAGAGCCCCAAACGACTCCTGCACATAGGCACCAAACGACGAGTACCCAAGCTCGCGATACCCCCGGCCAATCGCCGCGAGCACTTCCCCAAACTGCAACCGCGTTCGGTGGTTCACCCGCGCAAGGCGCACCGATTCCGCATCGAGCTCCAACAAATGAGCATCGATCTCACGCCCCACCGACCCACTTCGCCGGCCTCTGTCCCCCTGAT